>NZ_CP123622.1:3345000-3654982 GCF_029873255.1 Pigmentibacter sp. JX0631
AGTCTTGATTAGGTGTTACGGAGAATGCATTAAGGCTAATAAATAAAGCTGCGAATGAAGTTAATAAAGTTTTCATGATCTGTTTCCTTAAAAAATAAAGTAATAAAAATAAGTTTAAAATTCTTAAAATAAAAAATCAAATTAAAAAGTAATTACTGTTTTTCCTTGAATCAATAAGCTAGCTATGCTAGTAGCCCCGCCTAAACCAGGAATTTGAAATTGATCAATTAAGTTAATTCCATATTTTTCAACGTCTTCTTTTGCATTAAAGACAGTGGCACAAGCTTTTGATGCACCTGCAATATTTGTTTTTACAAGAGCATATAGTCCGTGGGCTGGGTGATTAGTATCTTCTAGAACAGCAATCCAGCGAGTTCCTGCACCTTGAAAATAAATTTCAAAATCTTGTCTTTGTGCTTTTAAGTCAGCTGCTAAAACAAGTGCGTTGAAAATTCTTCCTAAAGATTCATCTCCAGGGCTTTTTGGGTCATTAAAAATTACGATTGAGTACTGTGACATGGGTTTCTCCTTTGTAGAAATCACTATACCGAACGTTCGGTATAGTGATTTCTAGCTGAGCAATTTAAATTAGTCAATCTTTTTTTTCAAAAAGTATGCAATATTTTTATAGCTAAATAATTACAATATGTTACAAAATTAAAAATTTTCATTTTTGAGGAGATTTAAAACATCTTGCTATCTTTTCTGCAGAAAGCTAATTTTGGGGAGTGTTTTTTGGCAGCTTTGTGAATTTAAAGGATGTAGAATGTTGCAGCAAGAAGCAGGTTATCTTGCCATATTATCAAAAGATTCAAGATTTGATGGGAAATTTTACTTTGGAGTGACAACCACTGGTATATTTTGTCGTCCCATATGTCCTGCAACTCCAAAAATGAGCAATATTCAATTGTTTTCTTCTATTGCAGAAGCAGAACGATTTGGTTTTCGTCCTTGTATGCGCTGTCAACCGCAGAAAAAATATGAACATTCTTTTGCTTTGAATGAAAATAATTTTTTGATTAGAGCTTTGCAAAAGCTTCAATCTATAGAAATATTTGATTTTAATGAAGAAAACTATGCTTCTGAATTAGGTTTTACAAAACGGCATTTAAGGAGAGTATTTTCAAACTCGCTTGGAAAAACTCCTGTCCAAATATTACAAGAATATCGATTACTAACAGCTAAAAAACTGATAGCAAAAAGTTCCTGTAATTTAACAGATGTTGCTTATAACTCTGGTTTCCAATCACTACGTCGATTCAATGCCTCAATCAAAGAGAAATATCAAATGTCACCTTCAGAAATTAGAAAAAATAGTAGTGAAAATTCTAGAGAATTTTTTGAATTTCTACTGCCTTATCAAAAGCCCTATGATTTTGGTGCGTTACTCGACTTTTACCGTTCACATCAGGTGGGATTATTAGAAGAATTTACGCAAAACTCGATGAGTAGAATTTTTCAAATACATGATGATATAGGAAAAATAAATATTGAGCATATTCCAGAAAAATCATCTCTCTTGCTGAAAATAAATTGTCAAAATATTTCAGTCATTCCGTTAATCATTGAAAATGTAAAGTCTATGTTTGATCTGCAATTTAACCCTGAAGATCTTGCAAATTCCATTCAAAAAGTACCTGAACTTAAAGTTATTTCAGATGAATTTCCAGGAATAAGACTTCCAACGGGCTGGGATCCGTTTGAAGTAGCTATAGCTACTATTCTTGGGCAACTTGTTAGTGTCGAAAGAGGGAAAAATTTAGTTGCAGATTTAATAAATTTATTAGGCAATGAATCAGGATTTTATGCAAATGAAATGCCTATTAAGCTTTTCCCAACCCCAAAACAAATATTAGAGGCAGATTTAACAAAGTTAAAAACAACCACACGCAGAAAACAAACTTTAAAAGATTTTTGCAGGGCGATTATATTAAATGAAATTCATTTAAATTCTGCTCAATCTGTGAGCGAATTCTCAAATAAATTAAAAAAAATAAAAGGTATTGGAGATTGGACCGTTAATTATATTTCTCTAAAAGCTTTAAAAGATACAAATGCATTTCCAGCAACTGATCTTATATTAGCGCTTGCTTTACAAAATTATTCGCTTGAAAAAATTAATGAAGTTTCACCTTGGCGCGGATATGTTGCTGCTTTATTATGGAAAAAATTTGGGAAAAGTAAAAAGAGTATTCTGTAAAAAAAATTATTTAATAATCCATTCTAAAAAATATACTGAAAATTGGTTTATAAAGAAAAAATAGCTATTCAAATCTATAAAAAATGTATTTCTTTGTTTTTACCTATTTTATAGGACTTGTAATTCTTTAATTTGTTTGAGAAATAAATTATGTAATTTTTATTTTACCTTAGCTGGAAATTTTATGGAACATCTGTTTGCATCCGATTTAAAAACCATTTTGCATTCAAAGCGTGCAAATTTATATTATTTAGAATATTGCAGAATATTAGTAAATAATGGTCGAGTTGAATATCTTACAGAAGAAGAAAATAAAAGTTTATATTGGAATATACCTATAGCAAATACAACTTGCATCATTTTAGGTAATGGTACTTCTGTTACTCAAGCGGCAATGCGAGAACTATCGAAAGCTGGAGTTATGGTTGGATTTTGTGGGGGAGGGGGGACACCACTATATTCAGGTATAGAAAAAGAAATAGACATTGCTTGGTTTTCTCCGCAAAGCGAATATAGACCTACTGAATATGTACAAAAGTGGGTAAAGATTTGGTTAGAAGATGAATTAAGGTTACAAGCGGCAAAAAAATTTCAACTTCTTAGAACAACATTTTTAATTGAACAATGGAAACTAAGATTTGAAAGTAGTGATAAAATATTTAATGTTCAGATTGATCAACTAGAAAGCAAATTAAATAATCATACTAATCAAATTCTGAGTGCTAAAAATACAAATGAATTACTACTAGTTGAAGCTAATTTAACAAAATATTTATATTCATTAGCATGTAATGCTACAAAATATGGAGATTTTACAAGAGAAAAAAATGGTACGGGTAATGACCAAGCAAATAAATTTTTAGATCAAGGAAATTATTTAGCATATGGGCTTGCTGCAACTGCCTGTTGGGTTCTAGGAATACCTCATTCTTTTTCTATACTTCATGGAAAAACTAGGCGTGGAGGACTTGTCTTTGACGTTGCTGATCTAGTTAAAGATGCGCTTATTTTACCACAAGCTTTTGTTTCTGCAAAAAATGGAGATGAAGCACAAGATTTTCGTTCCCAATGTATTAAGCTTTTTTTAAAAACGAATAGTCTTGATTTTATGATTAATAGTATTAAAGAAATAGTTGAAAAGATAAACAAATGAATATTTTAATAATTTCACAATGTACAAAAAATGCTTTAATAGAAACAAGAAGAATTCTTGATCATTTTGCTGAAAGAAAAGGGGATTGTGTTTGGCAAACCGATATAACTGAACAAGGCTTACAAACTTTAAGAATTTTACTAAAAAAAACTGCTAAAAAAAATACGGCAGTTGCATGCCATTGGTTAAAGAATAACAATTTATCAGAATTAATTTGGATTGTTGGAGATCGAACAAAATTCAATGATAAAGGAACAGTTCCAACTAATTATACTTATAATAATATTCTAAGAAAAAATTCTGAAAATAATTGGAAAACAGGACAGGCAATTGCACTTCTTAGTTCAATTTCAGGATTATTTCATGATTTTGGCAAAGCGAATGATCTTTTTCAAGAAAAACTTGATTACAAAAAATTTAAAAGCAAAAAAATAAAATTTGAACCTTGTAGACATGAATGGGTTTCGTTAAGATTATTTTTGTCTTTTATAACAGAAAAAATTAATGAATTCAATGAACCTGTTTATTTAACTGATGAAAAGTGGTTACAGAAATTAGCAAATGTAACAAAAGAAGATGATACTGAAATTTTAAATAAACTAATAAAAGATAATACAGAATTTCAAAAAAATCCATTTAAAAATCAAAGTTTACCTAATTTGGCCAGAATAATTTCTTGGCTAATTGTTTCTCATCATAAATTGCCGCAGTATAATAAAGATCGTTCAACACATGCAGAACCAAAACTAGAAAATATTGATTCATGGTTTATAGAAAAATATTGTAACAATATTTCTTGGAATACATCGCAAGTAAATAATAATAATTGGGATACTAGTGATTTTCTTAAAGTTTGGTCTTTTTCGGAAGGCACTCCTATACAAAGTCAGACATGGAGAGAAAAGGCAAAAAAGTTTGCAAATAGAGCCATAAAAAATTATCAGTTATTAAATGCTGACTTTTTGCAAGAAGATAAGTTTTCATCGCATATTTCAAGACTTTGTTTAATGCTAGGAGATCATTCTTACTCATCAGCAATAGCAAATAAAGAGTGGCAAGATAGTAATTATAAGGGCGCAGCTAATACAAATAAAGTTACTAAAAAAATTCATCAAAAACTAGATGAACATAATATTGGTGTAGCTTATTATTCCTATATGATAGCCAAGTCATTGCCAAAATTAAGAGATTATTTACCTAGTATTCAAAGTAATAAAATGATTAAAAGAAGATCAGATAATCCAAAATTTCAATGGCAGGATAAAGCTTATGATTGTTTACTATTTCATCAAAAAGAAACATTGAGGCATGGCTTTTTTGGAGTTAATATGGCTTCAACTGGATGTGGAAAAACATTAGCAAATTCTAAAATAATGTTTGCTATTGCAGATGAAAAAAAAGGATGTAGATTTAATGTTGCTTTAGGATTAAGAACTTTAACCTTACAAACGGGCGATGCCTTAATAGAAAAATTAAAAATTCCAGAAGAAGATATTGCAATTTTAATTGGCTCACAAGAAGTAAAGCAGTTGTATGATTTGGCAAAAGAAAAAGAAATTAAAAATAGTAAAGGAATATCTGAAGAATTTTTTACAGGATCAGAATCAGCAAATTATTTTTTTGAAGATAATTCTTACATTAAATATGATGGAACAATATTAGAAAGTAGCTTTGCAAATTTTATAAAACATAATCCAAAGATTCAAAATCTCATTCAAGCGCCTATTCTTGTTACGACAATAGATCATCTTATTCCAGCAACAGAAGGAACTAAAGGCGGAAAACAAATTGCTCCCACTTTAAGATTGTTATCATCTGATCTTGTGTTGGATGAACCAGACGATTTTGATTTACAAGATTTGCCAGCTTTATGTAGGCTTGTGAATTGGGCTGGAATGCTTGGATCTAGGGTGTTACTTTCTTCTGCTACCATTCCACCAGATCTTGTTAATGCTTTATTTGCAGCATATATTGATGGAAGAAAAATTTTTGAAAAAACCTGTTCCAGTAATGTCAGAGAAACTGAAGTTTGCTGTGTTTGGATTGACGAATTTTCAAAGCCTAAATTTGAAAAAATAAGTAATGAAAATTTATTTAAAAAAGAGCATGAGTTATTTGTTGAAAAAAGAATAGAAAATATTAAAAATATCCCTTGTAAAAGAAAAGCTGAAATTGTAAATGTAAATTCTTTGTCAAATAAAATACCTGAAATTATTTCTAGTATGTCAAATACAATTTACGATAATATTTATAAATTACATGAAAAATTTTACATCTCACATACTAATTATCAAAAAAAAGTATCGATCGGTTTAATAAGAATGGCAAATATTAACCCTTTGATTGCAGTTGCAAAAAATATTTTAGCACGAGAACATAGTAATAATTATGTATTTCATTTTTGCATTTATCATAGTCAGTATCCTATGATTATAAGAGCAAAAATTGAAGAAGAGTTAGATCAATTATTGACAAGACACAATGCAGAAAATTTATGGAACACTTCGTATTTTAAAGAAAATGTTATTAACTGTCCTGAAGAAAACCATGTTATTGTCATTTTTGCTACAAGTATAGCTGAAGTAGGGCGAGATCATGATTACGATTGGGCAATCATTGAACCTAGTTCAATGCGCTCTATCATTCAAATCGCTGGAAGAGTCTTGCGACATAGAAATAATATTCCAAATGATTCTAATATCTATATTTTAAATAAAAACTTTAAAGCTCTCCAGCAAAAAACGGTTTGTTATCATCGCCCTGGTTTTGAATCTGAAGATAATTATTTCATAGATAAAGATTTAAATAATTTATTAGTGGAAAATGATTATAAAGTTATTACTTCTATTCCAAGAATTCAGAAAAATATAAATATGAATTCTACAAATAATTTTATAGATTTAGAACATTCGCAACTTAACAAAAAGCTTTTTGGAGGAAAAATTGGAGATGTATACGCTGAATTATGGTGGAAGAAAAATGTATCATGGTGCAGTGAATTGCAAAGAAGAAGTATTTTTAGATTAGCATTTCATGAGAATAATGAATTATTTTGGTACTTAGATAATGAAGATGATGATCCAGTTTTATCTGAATTTAATTCGGAAAATAAAATTATAACTGTATCAAATATTTATATCTACAATGAATTAAAAAATTTAGTAGTAAGTAAAAAATCAAAAATAATTAATAAGACCGATTTGAAGAATTTAATCATTGATATTTCAGAAAAACTTAAAATTTCACTAAAAGAAGCTTCAATAAAATTTACAAAAATAAGCTTAAGGGAAGGAGAACAGTTTTCTTATTTTTCTGAATTAGGTGCATACAAAGAATTATCTAATTAAATTTTTTTTACTTAATAGGTTTTTAATAAAAGGAGTTGTATGGAAAATCAAGATTTTGTAATTAAAATAAAGGAATATATCGATAGTAAATTGAAGGATAAAAATGATCCTGAAAATGAAAATGTATCTCTCAAATCAGGTATTTATGCAGATTGGATTGATAAAGCTGCAAAAAATGCTAATTCTATTTGTATCACAAGTCATCCTGCTAAATATTCAAATTCAGAAATTAAAACTGGAAATATAAAAGCAGAATTAGTTGATGTATTATTAAAAGATAATAATTTGAACAATGATTCTACATTTTTCGTAAGTACACATAATTTGGAAAATAAAA
Organism: Pigmentibacter sp. JX0631; assembly: GCF_029873255.1. Classification (NCBI taxonomy): domain Bacteria; kingdom Pseudomonadati; phylum Bdellovibrionota; class Oligoflexia; order Silvanigrellales; family Silvanigrellaceae; genus Pigmentibacter; species Pigmentibacter sp. JX0631. The sequence continues at coordinate 3,352,038 of NZ_CP123622.1, forward strand.
ATTTAGATATTTATTGCAATGCAGCTTATTTAGGATATGCAGGGTTCCTGTTACTTAAAAATCCAAAAAATGACCAACATTTAATAAATGAAATTGTTGCTGGAAATATTCATTTTTTATCTGCATTTTCTGAAAATAAAAAACAAATTTGTGAATGGGTTGAATTATTGAAAGAATCTATCAAAGATAAAAACTATGCATCGCATTATTTATCAAAGCAAATATATTTTCCAGTTGCAAATAAAGAATATCATATTGTGAGTCCTTTAATGGCTTCTTCTTTATATCATAAAGTTTTAGAAAAAATTACATTTTTTAGATATTCAGAAAATGCCAAGTTATTAAGAGAAAAAAAGAAAAATTGTGAATATTCTGATGAAACTATAAAAGATTTTCCAAATTTAATAGAAGTAAAGTATGGAGGTACAAAACCTCAAAATATTTCTTATTTAAATAGTATAAGAAATGGAAAAGTATTTCTACTCTGTAATAAACCTCCAGTGTGGAATAAAAATAAGTCAATTAAAATTGTAACAATAAATAATATTTGGAAAGATTTTGAAAGTATTGTGTATAGGAAAATTAAAAATTTTAAATTCTTTCTCCATAATGAAAAAGCAAATAATTTTGAAAATCGAGATTTAAGAGCAAACTATTTAAGTGAAATTGTAGAATCACTCGTTTTTTATCTTGTTTCATTAAAGAAAGATATTAAGAAATATAAATTAGATGATAGTATTATTAATTCTTATTTTGATGTGTATTTTAAACAAAATAAACTTAAATATTCAGAATTTGATAATGAAAATTTTATAGAAAAAATTGCGAATGAATTTACTTTTTTATTAATAAAAGCAATTAAATCAGATTCTTTAAACTTTAGCGATGATGAATATCAGCACATCAATAAATTAGTAAAAAATGAAATGAAATGGCTTCTTGATGCAGGTGAATTATGAAAAACATCATTGTCTTAGAAAATATTAAAGTAGAAAATGCTAATGCAATCTTTGGTTTGACTTATGGTTTTCCGGGAATTTCAAATTTTTTAGGATTCACTCATGCTTTATCTAGAAAATTAAATAGTAAATTTTGTTTATCTTTTGGGGGCTGTGCCATTGTTTCTCATGAGTATGAAATTAAATTAAAATATTACAAAAAATTTAAAGAACCCGTTTTTACACTAACTAAAAACCCATTGCTGCAAGATGCTAGCACTGCCCCATTTAATGAAGAAGGAAAAATGCATTTAACTGTTTCGTTAATAATTGAGTGTAATTTTTCTATTTCAGAAATTCCTTTTGATACAGGTTCTGCTAAAAATGACAAACAGGAATTTGAAAATTATATTTTGCATGAAGCAGTAAAAATGAAATTAGCTGGTGGGAATATTTTAAGTATAGAAAATGTTAGTTTTTATGAAATTCCAGAAGCAGAATTTGAGAGAAAAAATTTAATAAAAAAAATATGTTACTCTTTGATACCTGGATTTTTCATAATAAATAGAGTTAACTATTTAAAAGAGTATCATGAAAATAAATTAACAGAAAATCCAAAACAAGAAATATTAGATTCATGGTTAGATTTTTATGCGATACAATTTCAAGCAAATAAAATTCTAAATAATAACTCTGAAGAAATAATAAATTGGGAAAAGAAAGATAAACCATATTCTGGATATTTAGTTCCTTTAGCAGTTGGTTATCAGCCAATTACTAAGATTTTTAAAAATTGTGAAGTTAAAAATGGTAGAGATTCAAATTCTGATTTTTGCTTTGTTGAACCTGTTTACAGCATAGGAGAATGGAAAAGTCCACATAAAATAGATAATTTATCTGATGTTTTTTGGTCCTACAATTTTGTTAATAATTTTTATTCATTTTTTTATAAGGGAATGTAACTATGTCAAAAAAAGAAATTAAAACTGCATCAGTACTTGCTTTTGAAAGAAAGCTCTCAAATTCCGATGCTATTATGTCTGCAGGAAAATGGCAAAATATTGAAAACTCCAGTCTTTGGGAGCCAATTCAAATTCAAGAAAAATCTGTTAGAGGAACAATCTCTAATAGATTATCTTCTAAAAATGAAGAAGACCCTTTAAAATTAAATGCAAGTATACAAAATGCAAACTTACAAAGAGTCGACTACGCATGTTTGCCATTTAATACTGATACTTTAAAAATTGAATTTACAGTTAGAATATTAAATAATGTATATGTTCCTACAACTTGTAACAATCCTAGTTATCAAGAAGTTTTTACAGAAAAAATTCAAGAATATATTAAAGAATACAGTTTTAAAGAATTGTCTTTACGATATGCCGAAAATATTGCTAATGGAAGATTTTTGTGGAGAAATAGATTAGGGGCAGATAATATCAATATTCGTGTGACTCAAGTCTCTATTAAAAATGAAAATTCAAAAGTTTGGAACTTTAATGCTTATGACTATAATTTAAAAAACTTTCAATCTTCTCCTACAGATCAATTAAAATCTTTAGCTGAAGTTATTAATAACGGATTTAAAAATGATACTTATACTGGCTTAAAGGTAGAAGCTTTTATTAAATTAGGTGAGGGACAAGAAATATTTCCTTCGCAAGAATTGGTTTTAGATAACGATAAAAATTCTGCAGGAAGAAAAAGTAAATATCTTTATTCTGTTTCTGGTGTAGTAGCTATGCACTCACAGAAAATTGGTAATGCTTTAAGGACAATTGATACATGGTATCCAAATATGTCAGAACCAATTTCAGTTGAGCCTTATGGTTCTGTTACGAACAGAGGGATAGCTTTTAGACAGCCAAAAGAAAATATGGATTTTTATAGTCTTTTTGATAACTGGATTGTAAAAAATATTGAACCAAAATTAGAACAAAAGCATTTTATAATAGCTATGTTAATAAGAGGCGGAGTCTTTGGTGGTAGTGATAAGTAAGAAGGAAAATTTTCATGACTGATTTTTATGTTAACATCGAAATAACTGAAAATTTAGAATTTAGTTCTCAAGTAATTTTAAATACATTATATACAAAATTGCATATAGAACTTGTTAATTTAAAAAGTAACATAGGGGTTAGTTTTCCAAATTACAAAAAAACTTTGGGCAACTGTCTGCGTATCCATGGAAATGAAAAAGATCTTATGCAATTAATGGAGAATAAGTGGTACGGTAATCTACATTCTTACATTAATGTCAGTAAAATTTTAAAAATTCCTGAAAATGTAAGTTATAGAATTGTATCAAGAGTGCAATCAAAAAGTTCTTTAGATCGTTTGTATAGAAGATCGTTGCGCAATGGAAAAAAAACTTTGGAAGAAGTACAAACTCTTTTAAGCAATAATTTAGAAGATAAATTATTGAAATATCCATTTATTGAGTTGAAAAGTTATTCAACTAAACAAAGATTTAAATTATTTATCCAGCATCAAGAAATCAAAAAAGTTCCAACTGAGGGGAAATTTTCTTGTTATGGGTTAAGTCAATTTGGAACTGTTCCTTGGTTCTAATTTTTAGACCCTTTTTTTTCAGCGTGAAAATATGTCTTTAAAATTAAGCTTTAATTGTATTCTGTGAAAATTGGGTTTTGCATGTAAGAAATAGGAGTTGTTATTTGAAAACTGAATAACTTATGTTATAATGCTCAGTTCACTGCCGCACAGGCAGCTTAGAAAAATTGAGGGCTACATATCAAAAACTGATTTGTGTTCACTGCCGCACAGGCAGCTTAGAAATCCGATTGCCAAAGGTTCTGAATGTTTAAAGAGTTCACTGCCGCACAGGCAGCTTAGAAATAACAACAAAGTAGAAGAAATAGAAAAAATTGGTTCACTGCCGCACAGGCAGCTTAGAAAGATGTAAGTTCTACAATTGCGTTAACAGTATTGTTCACTGCCGCACAGGCAGCTTAGAAAACAGGACGCACAGCGGCCGAGGAGGCTCGAGCGTTCACTGCCGCACAGGCAGCTTAGAAATGCCCAAGGTGACCGTGGGGAAAGGGCAGGGAAGTTCACTGCCGCACAGGCAGCTTAGAAAGCTATCGCTTTATATTTTACAACCTCCCATCTGTTCACTGCCGCACAGGCAGCTTAGAAAAATGAGTCAAAGCAGAAATTCAATAGAAGTCTGTTCACTGCCGCACAGGCAGCTTAGAAAGATCTTACTGCAAGTATCAGCAAATCTTCTGGGTTCACTGCCGCACAGGCAGCTTAGAAAATAAGTTCAGATCTTAAAAGCTTTACTTCAAAGTTCACTGCCGCACAGGCAGCTTAGAAATCATGTTGGTTTCGCAAGGGGCTAGCAACCTGGTTCACTGCCGCACAGGCAGCTTAGAAAACTCATCAATATCAATTCGTTTTGTTGGCTTTGTTCACTGCCGCACAGGCAGCTTAGAAAAAGCATAAGTTGAATTTCTGCATTTATATTTTGTTCACTGCCGCACAGGCAGCTTAGAAACATATGATCTGAAACTTTTAAACCCATCAAATGTTCACTGCCGCACAGGCAGCTTAGAAATAAATTAGTTGCTCGTTGGTTAAAAGACAGTGGTTCACTGCCGCACAGGCAGCTTAGAAAAACAGTATTAAGACAACTCGATAAAATGGAATGTTCACTGCCGCACAGGCAGCTTAGAAATGGTCCTGAGCCTCTCTTAGCGCAATTTCTTGGTTCACTGCCGCACAGGCAGCTTAGAAATTGAATTTTCAGAGTTAAATTATTCTACTGCAGTTCACTGCCGCACAGGCAGCTTAGAAAGTGTTTTAGATTATTTAAAAGAATCTTCATATGTTCACTGCCGCACAGGCAGCTTAGAAATGATTCATATTTAAAAAATGCTGGAGCAGACATGTTCACTGCCGCACAGGCAGCTTAGAAACATAATTATCAGGCAATTGGATTTACTATAGCTGTTCACTGCCGCACAGGCAGCTTAGAAATTAAATTTAAAGATACTGTCAAGTATGTAGATGTTCACTGCCGCACAGGCAGCTTAGAAACTGGAAAAAAGGAATTTGCTAGAAGAGCTAGAGTTCACTGCCGCACAGGCAGCTTAGAAATTTCTCTAAAACGAGTAAGTCTGACTTTGTGGGTTCACTGCCGCACAGGCAGCTTAGAAAATTAAATCAGAGTAAGTTCTTTTGAGTAAATTGTTCACTGCCGCACAGGCAGCTTAGAAATTATTTATGAATTTAATTAATATGACCATGTAGTTCACTGCCGCACAGGCAGCTTAGAAAATTCAAATCATGGTTCAAGACGCTCAACGAAAGTTCACTGCCGCACAGGCAGCTTAGAAATGTCCGAATTCCTGTACATCGTACATTTTTAAGTTCACTGCCGCACAGGCAGCTTAGAAAACTCAGCTGGGTATCGATGTAATCTACATCGTGTTCACTGCCGCACAGGCAGCTTAGAAATGTTTTTACAAGTGGGGAACACCCGTGTGTTTGTTCACTGCCGCACAGGCAGCTTAGAAAGATTATGAAATTTACTTTGCCTGTATTAGGAAGTTCACTGCCGCACAGGCAGCTTAGAAAAATGGGAACGCCAACAGTCGATATTTTCTCAAGTTCACTGCCTCACAGGCAGCTTAGAAATAGTTCCAAAGTTATAGTTGTAATTTCTTTGTGTTCACTGCCGCACAGGCAGCTTAGAAAAGCACAGAGACCTATGCAACAGCAACAGAGACGTTCACTGCCGCACAGGCAGCTTAGAAAAATGAAATACCTAAATCTTAAGATGTTCAGAGAGTTCACTGCCGCACAGGCAGCTTAGAAATAGTTGGGCGGTAGGTGCTACAGCTAGTCTTGGTTCACTGCCGCACAGGCAGCTTAGAAAAATCAGGGAATTTTTCGGGTTTATTCATTTTCGTTCACTGCCGCACAGGCAGCTTAGAAATGCAATTGGTGAGAATATTTTCATTTATATTTGTTCACTGCCGCACAGGCAGCTTAGAAAAAACTAGCCATGCTATCTTTATTAAAGACTTCGTTCACGGCCGCACAGGCAGCTTAGAAAACAAGGAAATTTTTAGTGAGTCTACAAAATTAGTTCACTGCCGCACAGGCAGCTTAGAAAAAAATGGTCATATATAGAATTATTGGCATTAAGTTCACTGCCGCACAGGCAGCTTAGAAACTAATAAATTGAAATTTGATTCTTTGAAGTTTTGTTCACTGCCGCACAGGCAGCTTAGAAACAGCAATTGCTTCTTGCCTAGTAACACAACCAGTTTACTGCCGCACAGGCAGCTTAGAAAAAATCATGTTGTGTTTCCATCTGGAAAAAAGGGTTCACTGCCGCACAGGCAGCTTAGAAAAACATCTGATCTTAATTTATGTTGATGCACGCGTTCACTGCCGCACGGGCAGCTTAGAAATGACCATGCGGCAGTCAACGGCATTAAGTGAGGTTCACTGCCGCACAGGCAGCTTAGAAAGCACAAATGAGTAATTTCAAATTTAGTCATAAGTTCACTGCCGCACAGGCAGCTTAGAAAAATCGCCCATAAATATATTGCTCTCATCATATGTTCACTGCCGCACAGGCAGCTTAGAAATCTCGAGCGTCTTTTCTATCAAACGTCTTTTAGTTCACTGCCGCACAGGCAGCTTAGAAATTCGTACTCAAAGACAATCTCATAAGTTAGTAGTTCACTGCCGCACAGGCAGCTTAGAAAAGCAACGCAAAATAGTGATGAGCTTATCGCTGGTTCACTGCCGCACAGGCAGCTTAGAAAAGATAAACGTAAACCTAAATACCACAGTATCCGTTCACTGCCGCACAGGCAGCTTAGAAAATTTAAACCAGCCAGCAGGTGAATAAAGGCCAGTTCACTGCCGCACAGGCAGCTTAGAAAAGACAGACTCTGTCTATCACTTACCTTAATTTGTTCACTGCCGCACAGGCAGCTTAGAAAACACCAACGCTTCCATATCTGATCTATTTGAAGTTCACTGCCGCACAGGCAGCTTAGAAATAATGCAGTGATATTTATTGTCGGCTCACCAGGTTCACTGCCGCACAGGCAGCTTAGAAAAACTATACCCAACATTAAAATAATCAATTAATGTTCACTGCCGCACAGGCAGCTTAGAAACTTGATATCTCTGGAACTAAGGTAGATCCTAAGTTCACTGCCGCACAGGCAGCTTAGAAAGACATTTTGTCGGTTGTCAAGCTTTCAACATCGTTCACTGCCGCACAGGCAGCTTAGAAACCGCTGAAGGGTTAGCTCGAGACACTGCAAGCGTTCACTGCCGCACAGGCAGCTTAGGAAATATCTTAAAAATTATTCCAAATTTTAAAGTTACAAGGTCTCATTATTTATTTGTATAAAAATTAATATATTTGGAAGAGAATAAGTAATATATTTAAGTAAATTTTCAGATAATAAAGATATCATGCCGAGTAAATAAACAAAAATTTAATACAACATAGTAGTTGCTTCAGAAGTTAAAGTTAAGAGATGTTCTAATCCTTTAAAATCTTCGTTACCTTTTAAAATAAAAGAATAAGCATCTGTATTTTTTGGTACATTATTTTTTACATTTTTAATAGCTTCTTTAAAAATTTGTTCAACTTTATAAATATCTTCATTTATTTTATTTTTTTGTTCTATAATTTCACTCAATTTTGGATACATAGCATTATATTCAGACTTAATTTCTTTTAGTAAATATGGTATGCCTACTATATCGCTAATTTTACCATCTGACATAATGTCACCTTTTAACAAATTTAAAGTGACATAGGCATCAATTCTTACTGGATATAAATAAATTTCTGATTGATCAACTTTTCCAAAATTAAGATTTAATAAAATTAAATTATTTTTAGTAACTTTACCGTTAAATTTGTTTAAGTAGCTTGAGATTACATGTATTTTTGCATTTAATAAAACAGATTTTTGATTTAAATCTAAAAGATATTCCCTACTTTTTTTGTTATCTTGAGAAGAACTATTTTGAGAATATTTTTTATTTTCATCTGTTTTTCCACAGGAAAATATAAAAAAAGAAAGGAAAAATAAAACTAGGATGGAACTTACATTTTTCGACATTATTAAAACCTCATAATTTGATAATGCTATTTTTTGAAATAGAGTTTAATTAAAAATTTGTCAATATTGATTTAAAGAAATAAATTGGCTTAATATTTAATTTTAAATTTAATTATTATATAAAGTTATGAATTTCTATTTGTAATTATTGAGTTATTTCTCTTTATTTTATTGACTTTAAATTAATATAGTAAATTTAAATAGTTATAAAATTATTCATATTTTCTTTAAAAAATGATGATGTCCTCATTTGGCGAGTAATTTTAGAAAAAATAATTTAGAAGAGTTATACCTTTTGGATACTATATTAAGGTTGGAGATAACATGCAGGTAAAACAGAAAAAAATTACAACAAACCTTTGTGATCTGTACTTAGTTGGATCAAATGCAGGTCTTCAGGGGGTTTATTGGTCAGAACAGCCAATAAATTCTCTCGAAAATACAAATACTAATGCTATTAATGAAATATTAGACGAAACAGAACGCCAATTACATGAATATCTCATTGGTAACAGAACAACTTTTAATTTAAAGCTTGATATTATAGGCTCTGAATTTCAAAAACAGGTTTGGGCTCAATTGCTTAAAATCCCTTATGGAACAACCATTTCATATAAAAAGCTTGCGCAAAATTGCGGAAATATGAGTGCTAGTAGAGCTGTAGGCAATGCTAATGGAAAGAACCCTTTTTGCATAATTATTCCTTGCCATAGAGTTATAGCTTCAGATGGAAATTTAGGCGGATATTCTGGAGGGCTGGAAATTAAAAAAAACCTATTAGAACTAGAAAAAAAATATTATTTTTAATTAACTGAGAGACTATGAACATAAGTAACAAAATATTGAATTTAAATTGGGATTTAATCCATGCACAATTGTTAAAAAATGGATATTACTTGCATCAACAAATTTTATCTACAGATGAGTGTCAGCAATTTAAAGAATATTATCATAAAGATGAATTATATCGTTCAACCATCGTGATGGAAAGATATCAGTTTGGGAAAGGGATATATCGTTATTTTAAATATCCTCTGCCAGATACAATCCAAATGCTTAGGGAAGTGGTTTATACTCAGCTATTTAATACAGCAAATGAATGGAGTAAACGCACAAAATATGATTACTGTTACCCTGATACGTTAAAAAAATTTTTGGCGGATAATTCAATTGGGATGCAGACAAAATCTACTCCGCTAATTTTAAAATATAAACAAGGTGATTATACCTGTTTACATCAAGATATAGCGAGTTCAAATTTTTTCCCTTATCAAATTGTTTTCGGACTAGATCAGCAAGGTGTTGATTACGAGGGTGGGCATTTTATTTTAGTACAACAAAGACCTCGTATGCAAAGCATCCCTCATGTTATAACAATTCCAAAAGGTGGTTTTATTATTTTTTCTTCCAATTATCATGCAGAATTAGGAAACAAAGGTTTTTATCGCACTGTCTTTAAACATGGAGTTAGTGAAGTAACACAAGGTGATAGAATGACATTGGGGATACTATTTCATGACTATCAAGTCGAAAATTCATTACTATAAGTAATTTTCTAAATCTGGAATATTTGTTTTTGTGTACTGTGTAAAATCTTCTCTGCTTTTAAAGATAGTTCGCATTTTAAATTGTCCCTTATCAATATTTTTTTGGAAAAAATTAGCTGATAAATATTTAGGTACAATTTTTACTTCAGACTTATTAATAAATTTATGATCAATACGATATTCTTTATATCTAACGGAATGATTCATTAATATTTCATCTATAATATTTGCTAATTTATTTTCTTCAATATTTTTTAAGTCATCAGAAAATAAAACCCATCTATAAAAAGCTGAATTTTCTTCAACCGTAGGATAGACAAAAAAATGATCTAAATCACTTTTAACCTCATTCTTAAATTGTGTTATAGTTTCAATTATACTTATATATGAAACACGTTCTGCTGAAATATTAAGATATACCCCCTCTCTTCCTATGATTTGAATTCCTAAATAAGGTTCTATTTGTGTAATTTTTACAATATCTTTCATATTATATTGAATAAGACCGTTATAGTTAGAGATATTAATGATATATTCTCCCCCTAATTGTACTTCATCAACTGCTAATGGAGCTTTATTTGGGTGAGCTGGATCGCTAAAAGATATTAACGCATGTTTAAATAGTGGATAATAATCTTTAACATTGCTATTTATTGATGGTATTTGAACTGCTATAGGACATTCTGTAGCACAATAAACACCAAGAAAAAGAAGTTCTTTTCCAACAATTTGATTTAAAGCCTGCATATGATTTTCAACTGCAGTACCACCATAAATAATACAAGATAAATTAGGCCAAATGTCTTTTATGTTTTTATTTCCTGATTTTTTTATTAATTCATTTAATAAAAACAAAACTTGCGATGGAAGTCCAGAAATAATTTGAATATCCTTATCAATTGTTTCAGTAATTATATGTTGCAATTTTTCTTCATAATTATCTAGATTTATCGTTTTTTTACTAGGATAACGGTTACTTTTTTGAATGTTATGTGGTTCTTGCGCTAATAATCCACTAAGATAACCTACTGGAACTCCATTAATAAAACTTACTTCTGATTTAGCACTTAATGTTAAAGTTGCACTATTTAAATTTATACTCGGTAGGTTTTCTGAAAAAATAGACATAAACTCTAATTGAAAGTCTTTATATTCTTCTAACATTTTTTCACTATATGGGAAAATTTTGTGACTAGAACTAGTTGTTCCTGAAGTCATTAAGTAATATTCTGGCTTACCTTTGAACAGACAATTTTCTTCACCAGATATAATTTTATTTACATATTCTTCATAAAAACTATAGTCATTTGTGGGTATTTTTTTTACAAAATCATGATAGTAAACTATTTTATCTAAGTTTAAGTCTCTATAAATTTTTGAATCTTTTAAATAATGTTTTATACCTTCTAGTAATTTATTTTGAGCTTTTATAGGATTCTTTAATGATTCTAATATTTCTTTGTAATTTTCAGAAAAGTTTATAATTTTATTTGTTTTTGAAATTGTATCTAAATTTAAATTTTCCATAAATAATTTCCTTTTAATAAAAAAATTAAAATCTATTATATAGCCTTTAATTGGGACAAATTTGTTCAGCTAAAATTCAAATATTTAATATCATATATTTTTTTATTAGGCTATGAGGAGTTACTTAATGAGAATGAATTATTTTGCACTCAGATTTATTGAATTTTTTACAAACCTCTAAAGCTTTTGTAATTGCTTCTTCTTTTGAATATTGACTGGTGCTTTTTCCATAACTTCCTTTATCACCAACTGCAAAAGCTTTGTGAGGCGCGTCATCTAAATATTGCATAAAAACTTCTTTTCCTTTTGTACTTGAAAGATTTGGATATAAGTTTAAATTTTCTTGTTGTTTAGTAAGCATAATATTTTTTAATTTGTAGTTATTTTCTTGGAAAAATTTTTCTACTATTGGTTCCCAAATTTTCATACCTTGATTAAATAAAAAATGCCCATCTTCACCAAAAGGTGAAGTTATTATAAGTTTTGCATTTCCTCCATTTTTATTAAAAACCATTAATAATTCATTAGCTAAGTCAGGTGAAAAATATTGATCATTTTCAGCGTAAATCCAAAGCATAGGTATTGAAGAAGATTTTCCTAATTCTTTAAAAGCTGAAATTAAAGTATAATCTCCTCCACATATTTTTCTTGGCGCAAAGGAACCGCTTCCGCCTGCAAAACTTATTGCTAATTTAATTTGCACCATATTTGTTTCAAGAGGAAACGCTGTTAAGCCTACTACAGCTAAACCTCCCGTAGAAACACCAACCGCTATTGTATTGTTAGTATCAAATTGAGGAAGAGTAGATAAATATCCTAAAGCAGCTTGTAAATCATTTACAGCTTGTTTCGTTGTTACTAGGTAAGCAGGGCTCTGACACGAGAATTTGCTGTATTTTGCAATATTACCTCCTGAATGCCCAAAACCAGAGCGCATAACAACGGCAACTGAAAATCCTTTTTTTGCAAAAAACATTGCCTGCTTAAAAAATCCCATTGCGGTTCTTTTTGGTATTTCACTGTGATCGCGGGGTGTCCCGTGAGTTATTAGCACAACTGGGTGTTTGCCAGGTAAGTTTGGATAAATGAGAAGAGTTTCTAGGCCTTTTTCATTAGTATCTGGTGCAGGAATTTGTATTTGTTCCCAAATTATTTCTTCTGAATAAGCTTTCCCAAAAGTTATTATGCTTATTAACATAACTAAAAAAAATAGAGAGTAATGCAGTAAGTTCTTAAATTTTATACTCACCTGGTAGTGGAACATACTCTGTTTCTCCTGGTACTGTTCCCATTTGTTGAACTTTCCATTTTTCGGCAGCCTGATAAATTAATTCTTTTCTTGTTGCTACAAAATTCCACCATATATGTCTTTTTTCGGGATATGGTGTTCCTCCAAAGCAAGCAAGAATGGTTCCTTTGTTCACTTCAATTTGAATATCGTGTGGATCATTTAAAATAATAAGATCATTTGCCTGTAAATTTTGCATGTTTATTTTTGCTTGTCCATTTGTTACTAATATACCTAATTCTTTATATTGGAAGGAAAGTTTTTCAGTGCTATCATTTTTGCTTTCTATTATACAATATAAAGTATCAGTAAATGTTTTAACGGGAGACTGATATTGATTATATTTTCCAATTAATAAATTCATTTCCAAACTTTGATTTAAAAGAAATTTTGGCAGCTTGTCTTTTGTGTAATTAATAAATTCTGGTTCACATTCTTCTTGCTCTTTTGGCAAAGCTATCCAAATTTGGAGCATATGAATTTTTTTTGTTGAATCGCTTTGCTTATGTCTACTTTTTTCAGCATGCACAATTCCTTTTCCAGCAATCATTAAATTAATATCTCCAATATTAATTTGCTGTTTACTTCCTAAGCTATCTGTGTGAAAACCTTCACCAGATAAAAAATAAGTTACGGTCATTAATCCAATATGCGGATGTGGTAGAACATTAATTTCATTCTCTAATTTATATTCAATGGGACCCATGTGATCTATAAATACAAAGGGGCCTAATTGTCTTTTTTTTGCATTTGGTAAACATCTTGTAACGGTAATGTTTCCAATACTTTTCGGTACTGATGGAATAATTATGTCATTTGTCATATCTTTTGCCCTTGTTAAGTTCTTTGCACGATTTTTATACTAACAAATTTTTCTCGCAATAAAATTAAAAACTGAATATTTGCAATTATATATATTTTGAATTCACTTTTTTTCTGAAGTCAAGATTTTAACTTTTTGAAATTTTGTTTAAATTGAAAATTATTTCTGCTAAGAAAATTTTGGGCAAATTTTTAATTTGTGCTTGATGTTTATTAGAAGAATGGTGATGAGATGGTTCTGAGTAAAAAAAGTGATTCTAAACAGAAAGATAAAAAAGATAATTCCAAAATACAGCAGAAAGATAAAACAAGTCTTATCAATTTTAAATTTCCTCTTATTGAACTTATTCTTGACTATTTAAAAATAAATCAAATGGAAATAAAAGATTTTTGTAAAAAATTTAAAATTACTCAAAAGGAATTTTTAAGTTTAATAGATCCTGTATCTGATGTTCCTTTCTTACTTGTAGCAGATATAGTTGAAAAAATGGGATATGACTTACGTATAGAGCTTTAGTCTAGAAATTGTTTCTTTTTTGAAAATTAGATATTTTTTTAATATGTATTGTTATCTTTTTATTTCAGTATAATCGTGGAAAAATAAAAGGCATAATTTAAATTATAGTAAATTAAACAAAATATTTATACATAAGTAAATAAAACAAAGGTTATCGCTTTAGATAAATTATTTATATCTAAAAAAATAAAGTAAATCAAGGAAATTTTGATTGAACATTAAAAAAAAATATATTAAAAATAATTATTGGTTTGCTATTTCTTTTCTTTCTGAAGGGTTTTTTTAGCTTTTTTAGAAAGAGTTTATTCATTGCTCTTGCTATAGATTTTTTTATTATTATAAAAAATACAAAATAATATAAAATTTAATTCTATAATTTTGTGTTTTTTTAAAATTTAGATCTGTGAAAGGATTTGTAAATGACTCAGCCTGAAAATGAAACACTCGATACCGGTGCTTCTGGAAGAGAAGCTACAGAAAACTCTAACTCACTGGATTTACTGACAACTCTTTTTGATAACTCCGATCAACCAATCCCTCTGTTAAATGAAGAAAATGACCTTTCTGTAGCTCGAAGTTTAGTAACTGAGTACTTTGCCCTCGGAAAACAAGAAGGTGAAAATTTAAAAAAACTAATGGAATCTAGAGTTGGTTATAAATCTATGATAGCTGCAAGCTCTACATCCGGCGCTGCTGGAGGAGTTATTGCAAATTTTGTAAGTCCTTCTCAACTAGCCGCAACAGCAGGTGGAGCTATTGGAACAGCAGTTGCTGGACCAGTAGGCGGTGTTGCAGGTTACGCTATGGGGAATACCTTAGGTTCTTTACCGGGAGTCCAAACGACAGCGCATGCTTTAATGGGAGCAATGTCAGGGTTTTTGCTTGGGTCAGCAGTCTATATGCTGCAAGCAACCAGAACAAAATGGGTCAGTCTGAAAAAATTCCGAACTTTTATGGATTATGACCTGTTCAAATGGGAAAATCAGTGTTTTAGAACTCAATCTGTGCAAATTCAAGCTGGGGTAGAAATCCTAGCGCAATATTTAAAGGCAAAATATTCTGGAAAATTTGGGAATACAAAACTTCTCCTTATTAGCTGGAAAAATAGTGAGAATGGATTTTATTTAGCTAATGCCTATGTAAAAGTTCTTTTCATGTTACTTCTCTCTATTGATAAAATGCCTAGTTCTGTAATATTATCTATTTTAAATTATGTTGAAAAAGAATTAGAAAGTGAACAAATATCTGCAAAATTACCGAGTGACTTTAAAAAAGTTTATCAAAACTTTAAAGATAAAATTACTAAGTATGTAGAGAGTAGAGTTTATAGTGAAACTATTGTTGAAAATTTGGGAAGTATACTACTTTCTGGATCTTCTGCAATTACACCAATAATGCCATGGATATATTCAAGTTTACTTGGTACTGATCAAGAATTAAAATTTTATGACTCTGATGATTTTATTAAAAGAATTGAAAATGATTCTGTTAAATCGGTTTCATATCGTTTATGGTCTGATTTAAGTATTTTAAAAGTAAATGAAATTAAAGATTCAAAAGATTTAAGACTTGAAAGCCTTGAAAAGAAAATAGGTAAAATAACAACTTTAATTAACGAATTAAATAAAGTAAAATTAAATAGCAATGGTCTTGAAGAGATACCAAATGAAGATAGTGTTTTAAAAGTTGAAAAAAAAGTTAATAAACTATTTGAGTATGCACATGATTTTTTAAAGCATAACTTTAATAATAAAGATAAACAACTCGAAAAAATAATTACACTTACGCATCAATTAGTAAAATTGGAAGATCCTAAACAAAATTCTGTTAGCTTTGCACAAAACGTTTGGGATAAAATGTTTGAATGGTGGAATTCTCAACATAAAATTAATGAAAAAGCTTCAGAATCAAGTAGTAAGTTATACAATGGACTTATTAAAATAAATTCAGAGCAAAAAATATTAACTAAAGATGAATTTAAAAATGTTGTAAATCTATGTTTTTCAATTAAAAAAGAATTTGATAAAAATACTAAATTAAAAGAAAAATATTCGCAAGAATTTTCAAAAAGTGAGCAAAACAAAAAACGTGAATTTGTTTTTGCCAGAAAAATAGATAGTTTTTGTGAACTTGTTTTATATGTTGAGAGAGTTAGTACTTTCATGTTAAAAGATGATAAACTAGATAAATTTTCTGTTTACTCATTTTTTGGACTATGGAGTGTTTATAATATAGTTCTTAATAAATATTCAGTAGATATCCCAGAAGAAGTATTAAGATCTTTTCAAGATAAAAATCTTGCAAATAATTTTAATTCAGATGAAAAACTTAAAAGATACTTTTTGATACCTTATGAATCTTTTTCAAAATTTTTACTTCCAGGTTTTAAAAGAGATTACTTTAATAAAAATTCAACAGATTTCTTTAGATTATACTTATTTTATCTTTCCAATTTAATAAATTTAGTATCTGAAATTCAGTACCACACAGAAGCTCTTAAGTTTAGCAAACTCCTTATGGCTATGTATGGTGAAGAAGATACTTCAGTATTTTTTGCTATGGTACCTTTAAGTATATTAAAAGATAGAACAGAATTATTATTATCTATGATGAATGAGTTTTCAAATCACGTTGAAAGTTTAAATAAAAGCTATTTAGAAGAAAAAAACAATAGCTGGTCTAATATGGTAGGGCTATACGATTTCTTGTTTGGAAAAAATACTGGTTTTTATCAAAATTTCACGAAACGGTATACTGAATATAAGGATAGGGTTGTTATATTTAAAAGAAATATTGATTATTCATTATCATTGCTGGAACAAAAAAGTAGAGCTAAAAATGAAAGTAAGCCTATAAATGAAAGTCTAGCAAGAAATACAGATAAATTTTTTAAATATTCTCTTGATTTATTTTTAAAATATTTAAAAAGCGTAAATTCTAATACAAAAGACAAGAATTATTCAGAAAAGCTTGAATTACAAATAATGGACTTACAAGAACGGCATGAAAGTTTTATCTCAGATAAGGCTTTAATGCTTGGAGTTATTCCTACTTTTAAAGTTATTGGCTCTAATTCTACTGATCCAAGTAATGATCAAATTCATCCTTTTATAATGAGTTTTTTTAAACCCGATAAGTTTAAAATACCTTTTAAAACTTATGAAATAAGCAAAAAAGAAAATTCTGAAACTAGTCTTTCGCAAATTTTGAAAAACTTTTTGATTAGTGATGAAGCAAAAGAAATTTTAAATGAATGTATAGAAAAAGTTAGGGATAGTTCGTATTTTAAATCTTTTGGGTATAATTTTTATAAAAGAAATTCATTGTTTGATATTACAAGAAATGACTATATGTTTGAAAAAGCTGAAATTAGAATTAGTTCATTAGCATTATATTTTTCTAAATTTGAAAAAACTACAAACATTCAACTTTTAACCGATCCTCAAAGTAATACCGCACAAAATGAAAATTTAAAGTTACTTAAAGAAAGTGGACTAGCAGAGATAGATCTAGAAATAGATAACGCAGAAAATGAGTCAAAAAATCAAGCTTATTTGACTTATCTGGTCCTTTTTTCATTCGCTATGTATCCGGCAAATCATGAAACTATTTTAGAAAGCTTTTACTCAAGTAACAATTCTGAAAAAGAAAAATTAGCATATATTCAATCTGTTTGGGGATTATTTGGATTGTTTTTGGCATATATGTTTGATGGTACTAGGGAAAAATATCAAAAAATAAGTTCATATTATCAACAAGAAAAAGCGAATAGAAAAATAGAAGAAGTTCAGATAGCTTCTATAAAAGATAAAAGTTTATCGCAAGAAAAAAAGAAGTTTCTCCAAGAAAAAATTGATTATAAAAATCAAGTTGAATTTGAAAGAAAAGCTTTAGAACAATCACAAACCTCGACGTATGCAAAAATTTCATTAGGAATTCAAACGGAAATAAAACGGTTAGAAAATACTGAAAAAGGAAAATTACTAAAAACTGAGTTTGAAAAAATTGATCGTGAAAATTCAATCAACTTAATAAATAAATTGAGTAAGGTTTTAAATCAGCAAAGAAATTTCTTTTCCTTTGGTGCACCGCAATCCTATACAAATATTGTTGCTTTAGCCCAAAAAAATGGTATTTCTCAAATGGATTTAGCGAAGGAAGCTGCAAAAGAAAAAGTTTAATATACATGTGTATAGTTTTTGATTATCGCAATGATAATCAAAGACTATTTTAGAATTTTAATGAACTCTGCGATTCTATCTCTCAATAGAATTTACTTAAATTTTATTTAAGTTAAAATATTGAGGGATTTTTTATGGAAAATAAATTAGCGAATGAAATTTTAAATATTTTATTTCAATATCGAAGAATAATTCATCAGCAGCGAAATTGTCAACAAAACTGCACTAAATGCCTTTTCCCGCATTTTTCAAAAGTTTTGGCATTTATTAAAAAGAATGATCCAATCACATTTGTATTGCCAGCTTTTCCAGGTAAATCGCCTAATTTACATAAGGTTATTAGTCATTTACCAGATATGGGAGAGCAACTTGCATTAAATTTTTTAAATCAAATCTGTGAGCAAATTGCACAAATATATCCCCCAGGTGGGAAGATAAAAATTTGTTCTGATGGCCGTGTCTTTAGTGACCTTATTGGAATAAGTGAAAATGCTATTACTGAATACCAAAAAGCCATTATGCAGATAATTTCTGAAAGTAATTTAACGCATTTATCAACTTTTCATTTAGATGATATTTGTAGTGAAAATAATTTTGACAAATTGAGAGAAGATTTAATGTATCAATTTGGAGATACGTTAGAAAATTTGCGAGATAAAGTATTACGCGGTTCAAAATTATCAAGTCAACAAGAACACATTGATGCACATAGACTTTATTGCGGTATGACAAGATTTTTAGCCGAGGATGCTGCTTTTCCTGGACAGACCAAAAGTCGTAACCTTATTCAAAAAGAGAGTAGAGCAAAAGCCTATCATGTTATTTTACGTAGCAATGCTTGGAGTGAATTAATAGCTCAACGATTTCCAGAATCAGTAAGATTGTCTATCCATCCACAAAGTTGTGGTGCAAAAAAATTGGGAATTCGTCTAATCGGAGAAGAAAGTTGGGGAACTCCTTGGCATGGCGTGGTTGTGAAAATGAATGAGAAATTTTTCTTATTAAAACGGGTTGAGGCCGAAAATTTAGGCGCAAAATTAGTTTATTCACCATTAGGGATTCCTAGTTATTATGAGTTGAGGGCGCAAGAACAAAACTATCAATCACTTTCATATTCAGAGGCGTAAAATGAATTTTAAAAGTAAACAGCTAGAACCTTTTGGAGTGCTACTCGAGCCAACATATTTTAATCAATCTATTCATTCTCTTGATGTTGAAAACCTAAGGGAAATTTTTCACGCAAAACAATTTATTGTATTGCGTGGATTTAAGACCTTCATGAATGCCGATGATTTTGCGCTTTATTGTGAAAATTGGGGGAAAATTAGCCTTTGGCCTTATGGGAAGGTGCTTGAACTTATTGAACAAGAAAATCCAACGGATCATATCTTTCATCACAATTATGTTCCTTTACATTGGGATGGAATGTATCGTGAACAAATTCCCGAATATCAAATTTTTCATTGCGTTTCAGCTCCTCTTCAGCATCAAGGTGGACGAACAACGTTTTCAAATACTTTTTTAACTTTCCAAAATGCTACGCAGGATTTTATAAGTTTGTGTAATAAAGTAACTGGAATATATTTAAGAAAAACAGAATTTTATCACAGCAAGGTGATTTCACCAATTATAACAAAGCATCCCTATAAAAATTATAATGTAATTCGTTATAATGAAATACCTGCAAATGATTTTGGGCATTTTATTAACTATCCAGAATTGAAATTTGAAGGTTTAAAGAAAGAAATTGCTGACAATTTTCATCATTCTTTAAAAAAAGCTTTGTATTCTAAAAATAATTTTTATGCGCATGCTTGGGAAAAAAATGATATTGTAATTGCAGATAATCTTACACTTTTGCATGGTCGTGAAGCTTTTTTAGCAAAATCTCCAAGACATTTACAACGTGTGCATGTTTTGAGTGATCCTCCTGTCCAAAACGAAAATTTAGAGTCTTACAAATGAAAAAAATATACACAGATATCGCAATCGTTGGTGCTGGGCCAGTAGGGTTAATGTGCGCCTACTTAGCAAAATTATGCGGTATGAATTCAATTATTTTTGATAAATCAGCTGGTCCCTTAAAAGTAGGTAGAGCAGATGCATTAAATGCCAGAACTTTACAGCTTTTTGAGATTGTTAACTTATTTAATAGTGTTTATCCTCTTGGAAAAGTTTGTAATACAAGTTCTGTTTGGGAAAATGGTAAGTTTATTTCAAGACAATCAGCTTGGTGGGAAAGCATAGAAGGTTGTTTTCATAAACACTTTCTTATGGTAGGGCAATCTTTTATTGAACATATTTTAGATGAAAAGCTAAATGAATTAAATAATTCTGTAATAAGAAAAACTGAAGCTCTTGATATAAAGATATCTGAAAATTATTGTGAAACAAAATTGTCAACTGAAGAAACGGTCTATTCTAAATATGTCATAGGTGCCGATGGAGCGCATTCATTTGTTAGAAAAATATTTAATATCTCATTTGAAATAACCAAACCAAAGCTTACTTGGGCAGTATTAGACGCAGAGATATTAACAAATTTTCCAAAAGTTCCTGAAATTATTGTTTTTCAAAATGAAACTTCTGATGTTGCTTGGATTCCTCGAGAAGGTAACATAGATAGATTTTATATTAGAATGGATGAGGAAGAAATTACTCTTCCAAATGTTTTGAATAAAATAAAAAAAGCTATTACTCCTTATGAAATTGCATTAAATAATGTTAACTGGTTTTCTCAATTTTCTGTGAAAGAGTCTCTTGCAGAACAGTATTCAATTGCAAATAAAGTATTTTTAGTTGGAGATGCTGCTCATATTCATTCAGTAAATGGAGGACAAGGACTTAATACAGGAATTGCAGACGCGTTTAATTTAATATGGAAAATACATTCAGTTAGTAAACAAAACTCACCAATTGCTTTGCTTGATAGCTATGAACATGAAAGAAAACCAGTAGCCCTAAGTGTGATAGAAACTTCTGGAAAACTGGTTCGTTCAACGAAATTCTCAGAAAATAATACACATGCTATTGATTATGTAAAAATTGTTGAGAAACATGCCGGAAATATTACGGGTATGGGAATATATTATAAAAATAGTGATTGTGATATTTATCGACTGCATGATTTTTTTGTATATAAAAATAATCTGCAAAAAAGAATATATTCACTTCTTAAATACTCAAGTTTTACTTTATTAGTATTTTTAGAAAATAAAAAAGAGTTAAAAAATTTGTCATTAGGCGATGTCCAAGTTATTGAAATTTATTTTGAAGAAAATAAAAATGAATATTGGACAAAATTTATGAAATATAAGAATCAAGTTTTACTTGTTCGACCTGATTCTTATATCCAACAAATTTATTCTTTAAAAGAATTAGAAGTAATTTAAAGTATTGTATTCTAATTATGGTGCTAGACGGATAGCATTTTCTTTATCAATTTGTGTATAAAATAAGATTGGATAGTGATCACTATAGCTTGTATTTCCAGCTGTTGGAATAAAATACTTACTTGAATTTTCTCCATTTTGAAATAAATACAAGTGATCAAAGTATAACTTCTCTAAAAATTTATTTGTTGGGTCGGCTTTATATGAGTTAAAAATGTTTTCTAAGTAAGGCTGGTATTTTCTCAGACAAGCTTCTTGTAACTCAATAGGACTATTCAAAGTAGCAAAGACATATTGTTTCTTAACACTGTCATTACTAGTAATTTCTAACCATCTTCCATAGACAATGATGTGTCCTTTATAATATTGGTTTGGAATTTCTTTTTCTAATCTTGGTAGATCTTCTTCAGTTATAAATTCTGAATTTTCTAATTTAGGTACTTTATCAGCAGATAGTATTGAGCATCTTAAGTATGTAGAATTGGAAAAACTTGGTTCATTTGTATTTCCAAAATCACTTATTTTTAGAATAGGATTTTTTGCATCAACAGTTAGGATATTTAATGGGGTATGTGTAAAATGATAAAATGCATTTAGAACTGAAGGATAAGTTGAATATGCTGTGTACATGAAAGAAATTTGTGAAAGACCAGGGAGAACATATCCAGTTAAATAGCCATGAATTTGCATAGCTTTAATTATAGAGCCAGTGGCTGTTTTAAGGTCGAATTCGCCTTTGCCAGCATTAATTAAGTATGAATCCTTTAATATTGCATATCCTGATTGATAAAAACCTAAACTATCTAAATGCCAAAGCGGGTTATATTTTTTGGCAATAAAATTAGCCCCACTAGCAACAGTATTTAATCTATCTAACCATTTAATATAGTTAATGTAATTATAATTACTTGTCTGGCTTTTAATAGGATTTGCACTTACTGCAGTATTGAAGAATAAAATAAGAAATAATATCGCAAAAGTCTTAATTTTCATTGTATTGTCTTTCTTGTTAAATCACCATTAAAAACTATATAATAAGTAGACAAAAGCAATATTAAATATAAATTAAAAAAAATTATTATCAATATAAATATTTAAATTTCTTATATTTTATTTGAATTATCTTTATAAAATATAAGAAAAATATAAAATTTGTTTTCTTTAATTGTCTGATTTGGTAAATTCTATAAAATTCTATTTAGTTAATTCTTTTTCAATTTTATTAAATATTACTTTGTCTATTTTTTTATTGAAAACGATATATAAATTTATTTCTTTTATTGGATTTTTTAAAGAAGTTATTTTTTTGAATATTTCAGAGCTTTCATCTTGGTATTTTTTGATATGCTCTGAACCTAATATCATAAAATCAGCATCATTATTTAGAATAGAAAGTAAACAAGATTTAGCATCAAATTGTTTTTGTAATTTAATTTCTTCTTTTTTTATTTTAGCTTCAATAGATTCTTCAATATAGTATCCATTAGGTGAGCAAAAAACCAATCCATTAAAATCGTCTAGTGATTTTTTCTTTTTGTATTTAATATGAGTATAAATATATATTTTAGATGTAAGAATAGCTTTTTTTAGATATAATACTTCTTTGTTTCTTTCTTCAGTGTATGTATAAGGGAATGTGGCTGAATAAGAACCTTTTTTAACAAGCTCATACCCACGCGCCCATGGCATAAATTCTATTGTATATTTTATATTAAGTTTATTTAAAATTTGTTTTACTTTAGCGGTAAATGTACCACCATCAGGTAATTTTTCATCTGAATAAGGAGGGTAATCATTGCCAGTTACCAATTTAAGAGTTTCTTCGCCTTTTGCTGAAAAATTTATGCAAAGTAAAATAATTAAATATAAAAATTTCATATATTCCCTCATGGTATAATTACAATAAACTATTATAACCAAAAGGAAAAATAACAAGATATTTTTTTTGTCGGTTTATTTTACATCACAAATCAAACCGATCTAAATTCATAATCTTGTCCCAAACTTTTATAAACGACTTGATAAATTTTTCATTACTATCTTTGCTTGCGTAGACTTCAGCAATTGCTCTTAATTGTGAATTTGATCCAAAAATAAGATCTACTGATGTTGCAGTCCAAACTTTTTTGTTGGTAATTCTATTAAATCCTTCATATAATTCTTCATTCTTGGCTTTTGTCCAAAAAGTATTCATATCTAATAAATTCACAAAAAAATCATTAGTTAAAGTTTCTGGTTGTGAAGTTAATACTCCATAGTTGGTATTTGAGTAGTTAGTATTTAATACGCGCATTCCAGCAAGCAATATACACATTTCAGGGGCTGTTAGGGTAAGTAATTGAGATTTATCTATTAAAAGTTCTACAGCATTTTCAGAATAATTTTTCTTTACATAATTTCGATAACCATCTGCTATGGGTTCTAAAATAGCAAAAGAATCAATATCAGTATGTTCTTGCAAGCAATCCATTCTTCCAGGTGAAAAAGGAACAGAAAAATCAAATCCTGCTTTTTTAATTGCTGCTTCTAATGCTGCGCATCCTCCCAAGATAATTAAATCAGCCAAAGAAATTTTTTTATTTGTTATTTGATTTGAATTAAAGTTTTTTTGTATACCTTCCAATTTCGATATTACTTTTTTAAGTTGAGTTGGCTGATTAACTTCCCAGTTTATTTGTGGTTCAAGTGTAATTCTTCCACCATTAGCACCACCTCTTTTATCACTTCCACGAAAAGTTGAAGCTGAAGCCCATGCTGTTGAAATCAATTGAGGAATGCTTAGACCAGATTTTAAAATTGAATTTTTTAACTCTTTTATATCTTGTTTATTTACTTTGGCATGATTTATACACGGAATTGGATCTTGCCAGATAAGAACTTCTTTCGGTACAAATGGTCCTAAATATCTACTTATTGGCCCCATATCTCGATGAGTTAATTTAAACCACGCTCTCGCAAAGGCATCGGCAAACTCATTAGGATGTTTTAAAAATTTTCGGGATATTTTTTCGTAGATAGGATCCATTCTTAAGGCGAGATCTGCTGTAGTCATCATAGGAGCATGCTTTTTTTTCGAATTGTGAGCATCGGGAACTGTATTTTCGCCTTTGTTACCTTTTGGTTTCCACTGATGCGCTCCTGCCGGACTTTTAGTTAATTCCCAGTCGTATCCAAACAGAGTTTCAAAATATCCATTATCCCACTGAATTGGATTTGGTGTCCAAGCGCCTTCAATTCCACTAGTAATTGTATGCTCTGCTTTGCCTGTCCCTAAGCGATTTTTCCAACCAAGTCCAAGTTCTGATATCTCAGCTGCTTCTGGTTCTGGGCCTACATTTGCCGGATCTCCAGCACCATGACATTTTCCAAAAGTGTGACCACCTGCAACGAGTGCTACAGTTTCTTCATCGTTCATGGCCATACGAGCGAAAGTTTCACGAATATCTTTTGCTGACGCTAATGGATCTGGGTTTCCATTTGGCCCTTCGGGATTAACATAAATAAGTCCCATTTGTACTGCAGCTAATGGGTTATCTAATTCTCTATTTCCTTTATATCGTTCGTCTCCAAGCCACTTTGTTTCAGACCCCCAATTGATATCTTGCTCAGGTTCCCAAATATCTTCTCTGCCACCAGCAAATCCAAATGTTTTAAATCCCATAGATTCTAGAGCTATATTACCAGCTAAAATCATTAAATCTGCCCAAGAAATTTTACATCCATATTTTTGCTTTATAGGCCATAATAAGCGGCGTGCTTTATCTAAGTTTCCATTATCAGGCCAGCTATTTAATGGAGCAAATCGTTGTGAGCCATTTCCTGCTCCTCCTCTGCCATCAAATATCCGATAAGTTCCAGCAGAGTGCCAAGCCATGCGGATAAAAAGAGGTCCATAATGACCATAATCTGCAGGCCACCATTCTTGTGAATCTCGCATTAATTTATGTAAATCTTCAATGACAGAATGAAGATCAAGTTTGTTAAATTCTTCAGCATAATTAAAATTTTTGTTTAAAGGGTTACTTAATTCAGAGTGTTGATGCAAAATAGACAAATTAATTTGCTTCGGCCACCAATTTTTATTACTATTTTGGGAATTTAATGCATTTGTAAAAGGACATTGGGAGATATTTTTCATAATTTCCTCATAAAAAAATAGAAGAAGAATGTTAATTGTAAAAATTTAATTAATTAATGTCAATTATTTTAAAAATACAAAGTTTAAAAATAAAAAAATATAATTTACTTGGTTTGAAAATGAGAAAAAATATTTGTATTTATAACTTGTTTGGAATAATTTTTTTTAATTTTATATCTTCTTCACAAATATGAAAAATAAACCATTCAAGAAGAAAAACTTGAATTTTTAAAATTAGAAAAGCTTCATCAAAATTATTTTTTTCTATTTCTGATTTAATATTACCTAATTCAGAAATAAATTGTTTATGCAGATTTCTATGAAAATCAATTTCATTAAATTCATATTTTTCCATAAACAGTTCTTCATCAGCAAAATGTTTTAATGAGTAGTTTTCTATGAAAGTACAAATAGCTAAAATTTCTTCCTGGCTTTTATTTGTTATAATACTATTCACAAGATTATTAATGAATTCGATTAACTCTTCATGCTGCATGTCAACAATTTTATTATTTATTGAGTATTCGGAAGACCAATTTAAATCAAGTAAATCAAAACTTTCTTTTTCTTCATGTTCTTTATTGTAATTTAAGCAGCGTTCTAAATAGTACTTGCAAGCATTATCTTCTGGATTTATTTCTAAACAATTTCGAAATAAATTTGCAGCAATATCAATTCTTTTTAAATGGAAATTTGCCACTCCTCTTTCAAAGAGTAATTTTGTATTAATCTTTTTTTCTTTAAGATCAGGCGAATCTGTTAAAAAAATTTCATATACAGATATTGGCCTTGATTTCCCTTTTACTTTTACCCAATCAATAAAACGGTGATCTGGTATGGAAAAAAAACTTGTATTATTTAAACTGCTTTTTGTTACAAGAAATTTTACTCCATATATTTTAGTTAATTTTTCTAGTCTTGATGCAAGATTAACAGCATCTCCAATTACTGTACTTTCCATTCTATTTTGTTCACCAATAGTTCCAAGAAAAACATTCCCAGTATGTACTCCAACTCCAATATTTAAAGGGTTTACTTGATTGCTATAGAAATTAATTTTATTCAAAGTTTCAAGCATATTTATTGCAGCTTTTATAGCTCCTTCTGAGTTAACAGGGAATAAAGCCATTATTGAATCGCCTATATATTTATCTATAAAACCTGAGTCGTTCATAATTATTGGATTCATTTCATGAAGATACTTATTTAAAAAGGTAAATGTATTTTCGGGTGTATTTTTTTCTGAAAGCGTTGTATAGTCACGAATATCAGCAAATAATATAGTAATTTTTTTTTCAACACCATGTCCTTTTTGAATTTCTGTAATACTTTTTTTTCCTAAAAGATCAAGAAATTGCTTTGGAACAAATTGTTCATATACTCTATTTGTTTCTTTGAGCTTGTCTTCTGATTTTTTTAGCTTTTTTAAGCTAGCTAATAAAGGCTTATAAGTGAATAAATATAAAATTGGGAAAAGGCAAATTACTAAAGACGAAGAATCGATAAAACCTTCAATGAGATCAGGATTTTCAAAGTAATCTTGTAACTTAACTTTTGAAAGAATAATCATTATAGAAAATTCAATTGAGAAAATTGAAAGTGCTAATAGAAGAAGTAATTTAAAAGGGGATGTATAATAATTTTTCAAAAATCACCCAAATAATTTAAAATTCACCCAAACTATATAATTGGAATAGAAACAAAGAATAGTCTCGGTAAGTAACTTACTTTCTTTAAAAAAAAATTAGAAGAGTATTTTTTTGTTTAATGGATTATTTAAGAAAATTATAGTACTTGTCTTCTTTTATAACTAACTTTCGAGAATTACTAGTATGATAGAACTACTTTATTTTCTTCTTCTTGGTGTTTTTTCTGGTACAATTGCTGGATTATTAGGTTTAGGTGGGGGTATCATTTTAGTTCCATCATTAATTTGGATATTTCAAAATGGACTGAATATTCATCAAGAAAAATTAATGCATATGACAATTGCTACATCAATGACAACCATCGTTTTTACGGCTATATTTTCAATATATGCACACCAAAAAAGAAAAGCAATTCACTGGCGAGCCTTTAAGAAACTTTTAATAGGTATGATTTTAGGTACGTTACTAGGCGTATTCGTCGCAAGCCATTTATCTAGTTCATTTTTAAAAATAACCTTTGCCTTTTTTCTGTTAATTGTAGCCTTGCAAATAGAATTTCTGGGAAATCCTAAAGCTGAAAAAAAATTTCCTGGGTATCTGTTAAGTAACATATTTGGATTTTTTATTGGAAACTTAAGTGCTTTGGTAGGAATTGGAGGAGGTTCTTTAATTGTTCCTCTTCTCCTCTGGTTTCGAGTTCCAATTCGGAATGCTATTGCAACTTCAGCGGCGTGTGGGTTACCAATTGCACTTTCTGGTGCTATTGGATTTATTATATTGGGCTATAAAAATAGTGTGAATCAATCTTCAGGATATGTATACTGGCCTGCTGTTTTTGCAATTGTTCCTGCTAGCTTAATATTTGTTCCTTTAGGAGTAAAATTAGCGCATCGATTGCCGGTCGAAATATTAAAGAGAATCTTTGCAATTTTTCTAATTGTAATTAGTATCAAAATGCTTATAGGTGAATTTTTATAGTAATTCTTACAAATTTCTAAGGCAAAAATGGAAGGTTCTATTTTACATATTCTAAAATTTTTAATTACTCCATTATAATCGAGATAACAGATTTTTCACAGGCGCTATAAATGCATTACCTTATAGCGAAATAATATTTGTTGTGTTTTGTTACATTAAATGTATTAAAAAAATCGTATTGCTTACCACTTATAGTTTAAAAAATAATTTTACAATTTTTATAATAGTTAGTATAAATATTAAAATAAATGAATTTTTAAAACAGTTCATTTAAATTTGTTATTATTTGAAAAAAATACAATTTAACCTTTTTTCTTAACTTGGGAATTATTTATGCATGATCGTAGACAATTTTTAAAAAAAACAACTTCATCCCTATCTTTTGCTTTACTGTCTAAACTTACATTTCCAGCATTTTCTGTAACAGATACTGATCTTGATCTTGCCATTATCGGTGGTGGACTAGCGGGACTAACTTTAGGACATAAACTAAAACATCAGCAGTTAAAAGCTTGTGTATTTGAAGCAAATCCAGAAAGATTGGGAGGAAGAATTAGGACTCTAAGAAATTTTAATGACCATTTTGTAGAGCTTGGTGGAGAGCATATTAATTCTGATCATAAAAATATAATGAATATCTGTAATGAATTAAAAGTTGAAGTTGTTAAGGTAGATTCCGTACTGGCTGAAAACAAAAATTTGGACTTATTCTATGCAAATAAACATTTTCTAAACCAAGATGAATTAAATTCTGTATCAAATATAATGCTGAATATCATAAAAAAAGATCTTAAAAACATGCCAAAAGATAAATTAGGTAATATTATTTGGCCTGATTTTGAAAATAAAAATCCATTGTGGAAAAAATTTGATAATACTAGTATAAGTGAATATCTGAATAATTATAAAAATGAAATTCCAGATTGGTTTGTTAAACTTATTAGTAACTCAATGACTATCCTAAATGCAACTGATTCATCGTTACAACCAAGTATTGCTTTGATGCAGTTTTTTCCAAATAGCATTGATTCTAAAAAATTTTCAATTTGGCAAAATTGTGATGAGTCTTACAAAATTAAAGATGGAAATAGTAGTTTAATTGAAAATTTAGCAAAAAGCGTTAATGAACATTTTCCAATCAAATTAGGACATAAAATTATTGACATAAAAGACAAAATAAATTTCTTTTTATTAACTTTTGAAACAGAAAATGGATTAAAAGAAGTAAAAGCTAAAAGAGTTGTTTTTGCATTGCCAGCAAAAATTTTACCGCAAATTGCGGGCTTGTCTAATTTGGAATTAACAGCAACCAAAAAACAAGCAATAAAAAAATATGGATTTGGAAATAGTTCTAAAACAATTTTAGGCTTTAAAGAAAGATTTTGGCTCAATGAATCTACTGTAAATCCTTTATTGAAAAGATTAGGAAGCGACGAATTTAATGGAGTTATATGGGATTGTACTAAAAATCAAAAAAGTAAAACTGGTGCATTAACTAGATTTAATGGTGGAAATATTGGAAATAGTATTAAAAAAGATGAATTTAATGGTACGTTAAAATTTTACGAAAAATTATGGCCAAATGTCTTCAGTTTTTATGAGAAAAAAAGCGCATATATCAATTGGGGAAATGAGCCATATGTCCAAGGTTCATATTCAAGCCCACTCATTGGGCAAATGACTACATTATATGGATGTTGGGATAAAAGTGAATTAAATGATCGATTACATTTTATAGGTGAACATACAAGTAAAGACTATTATGGATACATGGAAGGAGCTTGTCAAACAGCAATCGATTTAGCCTTAAAGTTAAATAATAAAACAACTTAATTAAATTTTAAAACTGGAATATGATAAATAGATACACTGAAATTATTCATGCTTATCATAAAAATATTTTTTTACACCATTGTAAGCATTTTTTAATCTTTCTTTTTGTGATAAATTTTTCCCTTTTGAGTAATAATTTGCAAATATTTTTTCTGGTGAACTGAATTTAAATTTACTTATATAACTGCTATTATCATACCACAAACTATTTGCTGTATAAGAAAAATATCGATTTACTGACATTGCTATATTATCAAATCTTAGGTAATTTTCTCCTATATCTGTAATATAGTAATTAAAGAAATTGTTTTTATTTAGTATCCAAATAAATTCTTTTGCTAACATTCTATTTGATGAACAATAGTCACCATTTACCCAATCAAATGCAGAACCTCCATTTTTTATAAGTGAGGAGTAATAACAAATTTGTGGTTCCAATTCACTGTTTCCATAATTAGAAAACAAGATATTGCTATGTGCATTATAGTAATTTAATCTTTCAGAAGGTGGTCCTATATACATATTTTTTCCAGAAGACAGCAAAATTGAATATTTTCCATTTACTGATAGGTCTAAAGAAAACTGAACAAAAGGCTTTACCTTTTTGAATTCATTATAATTTACGACTTGTAATGTTTTCGATGTGTCGAAGTTATTAGCAAGATATAAGTAATAATTGTTATAGGAATTAATATATTTACTGTCATACGATGTGATTAAGTAATTAGATTAACCCTGTGAACTTATATTCCATATTTGTTCTTTTAAATTTAGATCACAAATTTCTAATTTAATATAGTTATAATTATTTGCATTTATTGGAGAAGTTAAACAATAATATTGCTCATTTTGACCGTCATGAACTAAAGTAATTATTTGTCCGAGATCAGTGTATATCCATTCTGCTGCTTTTTCACAATAATCTAAATAAACGTAATTCCCACTTTTTGGACTGACGCAATATCTTTTTTTATTAAAAATTTCAATTTTTATTTTAAAAGTATTTTTATTAAATATTTCTTCTGGAGATTGTACTGTTTCATAAATATTTTTGCCAGAATAAGGACAGATGTAATTTTTTTCATTTCCATCTCTTTTTTTCCGTATATTTGAGCTTGTATTTGGTATATAGCATGCAAATCCACTTGATGTTTGATTGTATTGTATTTGCATACTATTAAAAGTACCTAGAGGAAAATTATTTTCATGCAGTGATGCATCAATTTGTGGATTGTTACGATCTACTCTAGTTATATTATTTTCAATAGTTTCGTGTTGAACAAACTGCCTTGTATTGGAATCAAATTCAAAGCGTGTAGCGGAGATAATTGTCTCAGGCCGAATCTCATAAAGGGCAGAGTATTCATTTTCTCTTGTGAAAGTATAACGAGCATTTTCTAGAGACGCTCTTAATTCCGGTGATGTGGTTGAATTTGTTATTGTTCTTGTATAAGTTGCTTCTAAATCTATAAAATTACTTTGAGGTATAATTTCATAAACATAAAATTCCCGAACATGCCACCACCCCATAGCGTAAGAAGTAGCAAATTGTCTTGCATAATCTCGATTTGCAGTAGTGCTAATAAAGGCTGTTGAATCTCCAGAGTCCCCTGAAATGTGAAGACCCAAATCCGTACTTAAAGCTCTATCTCTGATAAAACCATATCTAAATTTGTCATCAGGCTTTGATGGAGATGCTCGATAGACGAATTTTGGAATTTTTCTTTCTGTTTCATCAGCATATATTTTAAAATCAGGGAGAAAAACTTTCTCTACTAAAATTAGAAATAAAAAAAATGAAACAAATTTTAAAAGTTTTTTTCTTCTCATTAACAAAAACCGCCATTATTTAATTGTTAAAGCTAATTAATTTAAAAAAGCGAAAGCTTAAAATTTCATTAAAGTTTATTTATCAAAATTTGATAATAATATCAAATTTTTTCTGATGGCATAAAAAATATATTTTTTAATATGCTTGTAATTAGAATAATTTTATATTATGATGAGCACTCTGTTTCTTTTTTTTTAAGGGTATCATGAAAAAATAACCATTCTTAAGTAAATTAATAAACAAGCAATAAAAATGCTAAAATTAGCAGTATATACTGTATACTATATTTTTTGTGCAATTTTAGTGACTATGTATTATTAATTCCATCTTATTTCTTTTTTTAGTCAAATATTCAAAACTAACAAAATTTGTATGCTAAAGAATGGTGAAAACATGCGTCATATGCCTAAAAATTTATTTCTATTTATTTGGAATTTTCTTAAACCTTATAAGTTTATCGTCTTTTTGTATATATCAATTCCAATGGCTGCTGGATTTATGGGGCCTTTAAATAGTTACTTATTGAAAATTATTATCAATACTTTATCACAATCAGTGCAAAATTCAATTGAAAACATACTTTTTCCATTGATATTTTTGGTATTAAATTTCATTATGCTTGATAATGTAACTTGGCGTTCAATAAGTTACATTAATTATAAGTATCAGCCTGTGATTAAAAATAAAATTATATATGATACATTTCAATATATTATTTCTTTACAACAAGCATTTTTTCAAGATAATTTATCTGGAAAAATTGCAAGTCATATTAATACACTATCAGATAATATCATAAAAATACTTTATCCAATATTACCGCACTTTTTAAGGAATTTTTCCCTCCTTATTATTTCTTTATTTTTAGTATATCATGTAAATATTTCCTTTTTTTATATAATGATTACGTGGGCAATTGTCTTTTTTTCTTTTAGTTTTATTATGTCAATAAAACTTGTTAATTTATCTGATAAATATGCTGAGTCAGAATCAAACATATCAGGTTATTTAGTAGATTCTATTTCTAATGTTAATAATATTAGATTATTTGCAAAGAATAACTTTGAGCTATCTTCTTTAAATAATTTATTATTGATTAGAAAAAAAACATTTAAAAAAGAAGAATTATTTATTTTTATTATGAATGTAACTCAAGGTTTACTAATAACAATAATGTTAATTTTTATGATAGTAAATTTAGTACATTTTTATAAAGCAAGTCTTGTGACAATAGGTGATTTTGCCTTAATTTTGGGGGTCACTATGGAAATAGCTTATATTACATGGTTTACTATGTCACAAGTAAATGAATTTCATCAGGCGTTAGGTAAATGTAAACAAAGTCTTTCAAATTTAATTGTCCCTTTAGAAGTACAAGATCATAAAAATGCTAAAGAGATATTTGTGAAAAAAGGAAAAATTGAATTTTTGAATGTTAAATTTCAATACAATGGAATGGAGGCTTTATTTCAAAATAAATCAGTAATAATTGAAGCTGGTCAGAAAGTTGGTCTTGTAGGTTTTTCTGGAGGTGGAAAAACTACATTTATAAATTTGATACTAAGAATTTATGATGTGACATCTGGAAGTATACTTATAGATAACCAGAATATTCAATTTGTTACTCAAGAGAGTTTAAGAAAATCGATAGCTATGATTCCACAAGAACCATCTTTATTTCATCGAACAATTTTAGAAAACATTCACTATGGTAATATTGAAGCAACAATGGATGAAGTTATCGCAGCATCAAAAAAAGCAAAAGCACATTCATTTATCATGAATTTACCTGAAGGATATCATTCCTTAGTAGGTGAAAGAGGTGTTAAGTTATCTGGAGGCCAGAAACAAAGAATAGCTATAGCAAGAGCAATACTTAAAAACTCTCCAATAATAATTTTAGATGAAGCAACTTCGCAACTAGATTCTGTTACTGAATCTGATATTCAAAATAGTTTAGCAGAACTTATGGAAAGTAAAACTACAATTGTAATTGCACATAGACTTTCTACTCTTTTACACATGGACAGAATTTTAGTATTTAATCAAGGAAAAATAGAAGAAGATGGATCTCACAATGAGCTCATAAAGAAAAATGGGTTATATAAGAAGTTGTGGGATGCTCAAGTGGGAGGATTTATTCTCGATTAAAACTTTTAATTTTTACTTTGCAGTTCTGTGCTAGTCGAATATTTACGAACTATTATTATTGCGGCAGTGTTAGTTTTTCTAATTTAGGATTTTGAATAAGCATTGATTTATCAAAATTTCTGACAGGGTTATCATTAATCCATAATAATTCTAGCTCTTTTAAATTAGAAAATATCCCATTTGGAATGTGTGTAAGAAGGTTATGATTTAAAGCGAGTTCTTTCAGCTTTTTATTATGTGCAAACGTAAAAGATGATAATTGGGATATTTGATTTCTATGAATCCAAAGACTTTCTAAATTTTTTGAACTAGTAAAGAGATCATCTGGGATATGTGTAAGATCATTGTGGCCTAGATGTAATCCTTTTAATTTTGTATTAAGAACAAAAGTAGCTGAGGACAATTGTTTTATTTTATTACTCTTTAGCATCAGAACTTCTAAATTATTTAACTCTTTAAAAAGATTTTCTGGGATACTTGTAAGTTCATTACCGTTTAGATCTAATGTGACAAGCATGGTATTTTGAGAAAAGATAGTAGAAGATAATTTATTTATTTTATTGAAATTCAACTTTAATTTTTTCAGTTCTTTCAATTCAGAAAATATGTTATCAGGCAGACTTGTAAGCAGATTAGTGCTTAGTTCAAGTTGTTGCAATTTTAAATTTTTAGCAAAGATGTTAGGTTCTAGTTGAGATATTTGATTCGAAATGAGGCGTAATGACTCCAAATTAATTAATTCTTTAAATAGATTCTCTGGTAAGCGAGAGAGATTATTATAGCTTAAAGAAAGTTCGATTAGTTTTTTATTATTTGTAAAAGTTTCAGGAGCTAAATTCTTTATCTGGTTTTTCAAAAGATATATTTTTTCTAAATCTTTTAAACCAGAAAATATACTTTCAGGAATGTAAGAAAGATTGTTATATTCTAGTTTTAATTCTTTCAACTTCGTGAGTCCAGATAAAGAACTTATATCCTCTATTTTTTTTCCAGCAAGGTCTAAAGTTGTTAAATTTTTTACTAGACTTGTATCACAAGTATTACTTATCATTTTAGCAGTTTTACTTGCATCAAATCCTGAATTTAATTGACACCATTTCTTAAATGAATAATTCAATAAAATATCAATTTTTTTGCTTTCTATACCATTTACTAGCAACAGATATTTACATTGAGTTGCCGTGTTTAGTGATTTTGGTAATTTGGATATATAAGCATAGCTTTTAATAGTATGGCTATTAAAAGCATGGCTATTAGAGAAGGTAAAAGCCACCTCAAAGCATTTATAATCTTGTTGGATTGTTTTATCTAATATTATAGAAAATTTATTACTAGAGTCTTTTGATAAATTTAAAGTATAGTCAGAAAGCTCGGACTGTGCTTCATCTATTCCTCCAGTTGTAACTTTTCCCTTTTTTTTTGCTATTTTTGCATTTAAAATACCCCTAGTATTCTCTACAAGGTAAACCACTTCACCATCATTAGCATAATAATTATTTTCACTTGCGGTAACTGGTATAAAAAATGTAAGCAATAAAGCACTGCTATATTTTAAGTAAGTCATTTTTTTCCTAGTATTAATATTTATAATTATATTTAAAATTTATGCATAGGTTTTATATTTTATGTACTCATTTTAAAAAATGAGTACATTTCGCTTTTAAGTTAAATTTATAACAATTTCAATCTGTAGTTTATATTTCTGTTGTTAATTTATTGCTACATATTGTTGCTTTGTATTAATGTCTTAAAATTATTGTAATTACTTTATTGTTGAATAAATTTTCAAAAAAGAAATAATTATTTGTAGTGAAATATTAAAATATTATTTTAGTTATGAAAAATATTCTATTACAATAAATATAGAAATGAGAGTAAAGTAACTTTTTTGGATTTGTTCGAGAGTGTGGAGATTGAGTTCAAGTAGAAGCATGCTGATCATATGATTATAATAATGGCAATACATTAATATGTGAGCTACTCTCTAATTTACAGGCAAGTAAAAGAACTTTTAGCATAACGTGGTATTTTTGTAGATCGCATGACAATTCATCGTTGGATCGTGGAATACTATCCGAAATTACTTAAGAAGGTTTATAAGCTTAGGAAGAGCATCTGCGAACGTTAGCGAATGGATGAGACTTAAGTCAAAGTAAAAGCTGAATGGTATTATCTCAATTGAGCAGTGGATAAGCATGATCAAACGATAGATATTTATCTTTCAAAATGAAGAGATACAACGAGTGCTAAACTTTGACATTTTTGCAACAGAACCACTATAAATTAACAGAGAAAGAATATTTAATTGATATTCTGTTCCGCTCCATATTTTTTGTAAATATCTGTAACACCTTTTTCCGTCTTCATTTTTAGCAATATACTATTTAAATTATTTATAACTAAGTCACTTGTTTTTTTGTTAAATGCAATGAAAATTTTAATTTCTTTTACTGAAAAAACAGAATGAATATTACTGATATGCATTTGTTTAGCTAACCATTTTCCTTGAATTTCCCCGATAGCTAAAAGATCGATTCTTTTTTTTTCAAGTTTTAAAATATTGTTTCTTTGATTGAAAGCAATATCTAAATTTTCACCTCTTTTAAAACCATTGTGCAGAAGAAAATTTGTGAACCCATCAGAAATATAGCCTCCAACAATGTATTTTTTAACCTGATCTAATGTAGTAATCTTTTGTTTAAAATCGTTGCGAGCAATAAAGACCCATCTATTTTTAATAATTGGCCCAACCCATTTATATAAATCTTCACGTTCTGGAGTGCGGGCAACCGAATAGAGTATTGAGTTTTCTTCATTCTGAACTTGAATCATTGCTCTAGCCCAAGGTAAAACTGTGATGTTATAAGAAAAATTCGCCCTTTTCAATAATTCTATTAAGAGTTCTGTGCCTAATCCCGTCACTTTCTCATTTTTTAACATATTCAGAGGAGGCTGAAAATCTTCAGTATAAATTTTATAATTTTCCCGATCTGCAAAGGCAAAATTAAAATTCAAACAAAGAAGGATTATTATTTTCAAGAAGTTGAACCACATTTACAAACCTCAATCTTCTTATTAAAGATATTTTTTGCATACTATCATTTTTGTGGTTCTGTTGCAAAAAATAGCATTGTCAAATGCACGTATAAGCCCGCTCTAAGCGTTCTGTTGCAAAGATTTCAAAGTAACAGCCCAATGTTTCCTAGCCCCTAATTTCGAATTCTAAGTCAAGCTGCTAGAATTAATCATATTTTTTTGCTGAAATCTCCAATTCTTTTTTCTTTAAAAATGAATACTAATTTCTATATCATCCTAAAAATTTTTTTAATAAATACAAAAAAATTATAATTTATTCAATTATATCAAATGTTAAATAATTCTAGATCTGTATTTTTATAAAATTTTTTAATTTCTTCTTCGGGGCAAATTTTGGGACTTTTCTTATTTTAATAGTTTAATTTACTAAATTTATATATTATATTAATAAATTTATATTAATTAATATTACTAAAATTATTAAATTAAATAAAATAACTCTTAGTTGGAATTTCAGTTATGATAACTCCCATTATGTTGTGTGAAATTCTGAAAGAAAGAAAAATTGGCTAAAAAAACAAGGGGGAGGTGTATAATAGTAAACATAGTTACTATAGGGGGGGTTATGTGGAGGTATAAATATGAAAAAACTTATGAAAATATTGAGAAAAAAACTATTTGGGAACTTTGGAGTGACATAGAAAATTGGAAAAAATGGAACCCAGGAATAAAAGATAGCAAGCTGAATGGATCATTTTCAGAAGGCTCAACTTTCACTCTGATTACTTTAGAGGGAAGGGAAGTTAATTTAAAGTTAATTGAAGTTGTAAAAGAACATAAGTTTGTAGATTGTACTCAACTCCCAGGCGCAAAAATGTATGGCATTCATGAAATCATCCCAGAAAAAAATGGTGTAAGGTTAGTAACCATAATAAAAATCGAAGGAATCCTTACTTTCCTCTGGAAAAGAATAATAGGTAACAAAATTGTACAAAAAATTCCTCAACAAACTGAAAACTTAGTTGAGCTTGCAAAGAAAACTTAGGAGTATTGCTTGAGCTAGATTTTCACCTACGAAAGCGCCCAGCTTTGTATTGCACAACGATTTTTTTCGTTATATTCCATGTTACATAAAATTATCAATTTGATTAAATGTAAAACAGTTTAAAATATTACTGTCATAAAATAAAATTACTAGGCAACCATGACGTTGATCGCGTGGATGACTTTGTTACACTTTTTAAATGAATCTAATCAAATTTTATAGTGTAACTTTAACGTTTATTTTTGTTACTTTTAATATTAATGAAAGGTACAAAAATGCCTACAAGATGATATAAATGTAGAATTATCACTTGTTTAGTTTTGGACGAAGAAGAAAAATATAGGAATTTTTCTTCTATTAAAGTTGAATTATAAAATTAAGTTTTTAACCCGGCAGTAGAAAATACAAATTGTAGTAATCAAAGTTCTAGTTAGAGATCACTTTAAAGTGACTAAGACCCTTATTAAAGGATATTTTATTGATGGTAATCAAAACAAAATTTTATATTTTAATTGTAGTTATTTTATCTTATATTTTTATTAAATGTGATAGAAATCCTTTTGGTGATTACAATAATTCTATGTCGGATCAAAATTTTCATCCGGGTGTAACCACCGAATCTCCTAGCTCAAATGTTGCTCTTATTTATAAAGCTTTTATTTTAGGAAGATCAACTAATACAATTTATGTTTGTTCTGTTTCAAATAATAGCTTGTCTAATTGTTTTAATACAGGGGCAAACAATATAAATGCTCCAACAGGTATTGTTGTTTATAATGGTGTAGCATTTATAGCAAATTTAAATTTAACTACCATCACATCGTGTAATGTTAATTCTGATTTTACATTTTCTAATTGTATTGATTCAGGTGCAGCCACCATTAATCATCCTTATGAATTGACGCTTGTAGGTTCTTCCATTTATGTTGCCAATAGTGGGCAAGGTACAGGAAGCACTGTATCATTATGTTCAATTTCAAATAATTCATTAAATTGTTCAACAGTTGGTAATGGATTTAATTGTCCAACAGAAGTAAATTTTTTGGGGAATTACGTATTTGTTTCAAATTGCAATGGAGGCTCAATTTTAATATGTAATGCTTCTAATTTTTTAGGATGTAATTCCTTTGCGGTCGCAGGGAGTATAATAGGAGTGACGATTACTAATGGTTATACTTACTCGACGGGTTCAGGATTTATTAATTATTGTTCCATTACATCCTCAATACCACCTACCCTGACAAGTTGTAATTCAATTAATTCAAATTACTCTGATGGCCCAGTATCGTTTTTATCTGGTAATATTTTTTATACAACAAATGGAAACCCTGGACGTGTTAATGTCTGTAATATTTTAGCAAATGGCTCTCCCAGTAATTGTCAGGATTCAGGAGCTTCAGGTTTACCAACTGGATTAAATGGAATAAAAATAATTGGATTTTAGGAATTGTTTGAATTCCTGCATGGCCCTCTAAGCCGGTAGCTGCGTTTTGATGCTATTTAAGCCTTGTTTTTTAAAAGTTATCCATATTTTATATGACATTTATCCATAAAGTTTTTGGTTATGTGAGTCATTTGGATATAATTCCTTAAACAAGAAATTTTTTCATTTTTTCATCATAGACTACTTGGGCATCATTCAAAGACAACCGAGAATAAATCTCTAAAGATTGCCTTGTTACATGACCAGAATACGGCTGAATAAGAGCATCATCAACCCCTTGAGACTTTAACCAGCGGAATAAGTAGTGGCGTATTTTGTGAGGGGTTAAACTTTCTGATATTTCAGCTTCAGAAACATATCTTTTAAACATTTTTTGAATTCCGCGTGGAGTATATTTTTTATGCCAAGAGGATTCAAATAAATATGTTGCGCTTTCTAACTTCATTTTTTGAATATGTCCTTTTAAAACTTCTTTGAATTGTGTAGGAAAAGGAACTATTCTATCTTTTTTTCCTTTACCTTCCTGAATTTTAATTTGACAAGCATCAAAATCGACATTTTCAATTTTTATATTTACAATTTTAGACACTCTACAACCTGTATACAATAAAGTTTTAATAATGAGAATATCTTGGAAATTTTTAGCCTCCCATACGGCTTTATAAAACTTTTTTAGTTCTTCATCAGATGGAACGTAAGGAAGTTTTTTACCTTTTTTTTCGATTTTAATCCCAAACTCTATTCTTAGATATTTGAAGACATCTTTAAGATAAAAATAATTTGGTTTTTCTTTTCTTAATGTTTTTGCAAACTCTTTCGCTTTTTTTATAGCTGGTGTTCTATTTTGTTCTCGCATGATAGACTCCATTAATTATGCAGATAAAGCTTTTTTAAAAGGAATTCTTTCATTCATATCAAGAGTAAATTTACCATAAGGATTAATATGTGAATGAATGATTGGAGTTAAAGCTCTAAAATCATTTTTATCCATTAAATTAAACCAATATTTTTCCGAAAGAACTTCTTGAATCATAAGGGTATTAATATATACAAGACATACTTGTAAGAGTTGAAGTGCTAAAATAGACAGTTCTTGTTCTTCTAATCTGTTAGAAGAAAATTCACTATTCTTTCCGTAAAAAATAAATCCTGTGATACCATTCCAACGCTCAACAATATTAAGGCCTTCATTAATTTCTTGTCTAAGATCTTCAGAATCAAGATATCTGAATAAAAAAATTGTTTTAATTGCTTTACCTAATTCATGAAGTGCTAGGTATGCAGGATGTTTAACTGGGTTTTTTGTGAATCGTTTTAAAATAGATTCAGTTTCAGCCGTCCCTAAACGGAGTGCAGTTGCATATTTTACCATTTGATCATATTGCTGTTCAATAAGTTCCCAGTCAATTTTTTTTGTCAATATTAATTTTAAATTGTTAAGTTCTTCCTTTATGTCCTCATCTGTTAATGAGAGTTTTTGTGCATATATATTTTTAAGCCGTGGCATTAATTGAAATCCAAGTAGATGTGTAAAAGCAAATCCAACTTCACTTTGACCATGAGTATCAACAAAGTGCTTTTCAATATTCACTTCATTACAATGTCTTAAAACTCCTTCAATCATAGAAGCTACTTCAGAAGAAGAACAAGATTTTAATTGTGAATAAATACACAAGGAGTTTTTTTCAACATGCCAATAAATCATAACTCCTCGACCACCATAGCGAAGGTGATATTCTGTCATTAAATTTTGTTCCCATGCTCCGAATTTTTTTGAATCAGAAGCAGATGTCGTAACAGTCACATTTCCCCATATTTTTTTCACTCGTGTTTTAAATGTTGCATTGATAACAGATGCTATAGCCTCTCTTAGTTGTTCTTTTGTAATATATGTCTTTTTAACATGATTTAGTTCATAATGCTGTACCCTGAAATCAAACTAC
The DNA here is from genome assembly GCF_029873255.1 of Pigmentibacter sp. JX0631. Taxonomy (NCBI): domain Bacteria; kingdom Pseudomonadati; phylum Bdellovibrionota; class Oligoflexia; order Silvanigrellales; family Silvanigrellaceae; genus Pigmentibacter; species Pigmentibacter sp. JX0631. The sequence goes on from NZ_CP123622.1 coordinate 3,393,422, forward strand.
TTGCTCTTGTTATTCCTGTATTTGTGCCAAGAGCAAACAAACATGTCAATAATCTTCTTTGTAAAATGTCTTTTGCTAAAACTTCCTTTGTACCAACGGTAGAAAATTTACTTACAAAATCAAGTCTCAAATCTGTTTCCTTAAGAACATCAAGTAAACTTGTGTGTTTCCAGCGTTTATAAATTTCTTTTTGTATTTTTTTTAAGTTCTCCGGCTCACTTTGCTCATCTAATGGAGTAAGTTGTATCCATCCTTTCTTATATTTTTCTAGAATTTTTACTTTTTTATTTTTAACTATACGTTTATTAAGATTCATTAATTCTTTTGTCATTAGATCTTTAATCAATTGAATAAATTCTTTTACATTAGTGGGAAGATTCAAGGCTTTATAATATTCTTCTCTGAGTGAATCAAAATCATCAGGAAGATCTTCGTCAGGATTTCTAAATCTATTGGCTCCAACAATCCAAATTTTCCTGCACCTTAGCCCTTCTCTTAAAGCTTGAAGAAGGCAAATTTCAAAACTAATTCTATTTATTTTTTCAACTATAAAATTCCGAAGATTTTTCTTAAGAAGACTATCTATTTGGCTTTCTTCTTCAATTGTAAAATATCTCTTTTTTTCATTTAGGTGTAATTTTATTAAAGATAGTCCTTTAATTATTGACTGATGGTATTCATTATTTGAACTAAATTCAAACCGCTGTAAAATTTCAGGGAGCATTCTTCTGTAATGACCTGAATAAGAATCTCGAAGAGTATAATGAATTTTTTTATGATAGGATGTGGTTCCTTTTTCTTTAAGTTCTTTAATTAGCTCTTTTAGTGTGTCCTGACTTGCAATAGGGTAGATAATATCCTCAATAACACCCAGCGGATATTCCACTAAAGGTTCTGCGACATTCAAAAATAGCTCATCTTTGTTTGGAATTTTACTGTTTTTAATGGCATCTAAAATTGACTTTTCAACTTTCCCTTCTGAATTTGAAGACATCTTGTGTATTTATGAGTGAATTTATATGACAAAAGAGCTTATAAGCTCTGAATATATCGAGTTTCTTGAAGGTCTTAAAAGCAGCGTTAGAAACTCTAGGTATAAAGCAATAAGAGCTGTTAATAGTGAACTTATTCTCTTGTACCATAAAATTGGTAGTGAAATTTTAAGTACGCAAAAAACTTTTGGTTGGGGCTCTAAGGTTATTGCACTTCTTGCTAAAGATCTTAAGTCTTCTTTCCCTGACATGAAGGGTTTTAGCTTAAGAAACCTTAATTATATGCGGCTTTTTGCAGAAAGTTACCCCGAAATTGAATTTGTGCAGCAGGCTGCTGCACAATTACCATGGTTCCATCTTGTGACTATTTTAGAGAAAGTAAAGGCTCACGAAGAGCGTATTTTTTACATACATCAAACAATAGCACAAGGATGGTCACGTCCTATTTTATCCCATCAAATTGAAACAAATCTCTTTACTAGACAAGGAAAAGCTGTTTCTAATTTTAAAGATAAATTACCTTCACATCAATACGAACTCACTCAGCAAACTTTAAAAGATCCCTACATTTTTGACTTCTTAAGCATTGGAAATGAAGCGTATGATCGAGAATTAGAGATTTCTCTTATTCTATATATGGAAAAGTTTTTAATTGAATTAGGCTCTGGATTTGCTTTTGTTGGACGTCAATACAAGTTAGAAGTTGGTGGGGATGATTTTTATATTGATCTTTTAATGTACAATTTAAAACTCAGATCATTTATTGTAATTGATCTTAAGTCTGATAAATTTAAACCAGAATATGCTGGTAAAATGAACTTTTATTTGTCCGCAGTGGATGATTTACTAAAACACCCTACAGACAATCCTTCTATTGGGCTTATTTTATGTAAAACTAAAAATCAAATTCAAGCAGAATATACCTTACGAGATCTTAGTAAACCCATTGGACTTTCTGAATATCGACTTAATGAATCATTGCCAGAAAATTTAAAAAGTTCTCTTCCTACTATTGAGGAATTAGAAGATTCCTTAAAAAATGATTTAAATCCTAATAAAAATTCATCCATGATAGTCGGCATTGCACACATCGCTCTTCTTGTCTGAGAATATGATTTGGCAATTGATTTTTATTGTAACAAATTAGGATTTAGAGTTATTGAAGATATATAAATGCCGAACAAGCGATGGGTTCGCCTAGAAGCTCCTGGGAAATTAGGCTCTGAAATACTCTTATCCAGAGCAATCAATGAAGAGCAGCTTTTTGTTGTTGGCAAACAAGCAGGTGGAAGGGTTTTCTTTTATTTTCATACCAGTGATTTTGATTTAGATTATCACTTATTCCTTTCAAAAGGAATTGAATTCACAGAAAAACCTAGAATTGAAGAATATGGTAAAGTTGCTGTTTTTAAAGATTTATATGGAAATAGAATTGATTTAATTGAATTCAGTGAGTCTAAAAAAGTTTGTACACAGTTTGGTGGAAATGTGTTTACAGTTTAAAAATAATGCTAAATAAAAGAGCAATCTTCTAAAACTTCATAACCAAAAATTTACAGGCAAATTTCATATAAAATATGGATAACTTTTAAAAATCAACGCTTAAATGGCGTCAAAACGCAGCTAGCTGCTTAGAGGGCCTATTTGGGGGCCTGAGCCGGCAGCTGATTTTGAACGCCATTTCTAATAGTAAATCAAATATAAACATTCGATATCAAAGATGAAATAATAAATTTTAGTTTATTTAAATATGAAGTTTATAAGTTAGAAGTATTTTAAAACCTAAATCCAAACAAGCCTGCTTCTTCAGGGTAGTCTTTTAACTCAAGTACTATATCTTGAAGTATAGATGAATCACCAGATTTTAAACCTTCAGGCATTTTATCTGAATTCATACAACAAATATATTGAAAATTATGTTCTAAAGATTTATTTTTTGCTAATTGAATTGCTTTTAAGATTTGTCTTTCATCTACATCTGCAAAAATTGTACTATCATGAATCAAAAACATTGGTCCACTTTTATTTTCAGAATTTACTTCAGCAATTAACAGGTCATAACATAATATTTCCATAAATTTAATTCCAGAACTTGAGGATCTTTCAATTTCAATATTAAAATCATATCCTGATTCTTTATAATTCAGAACTAATTGACCTGGTTTTTCATATAAACTTCTCGTGTTTTGGGAAAATATATTTATAAGCTTATCTCTTTGTAATTGCCTTTCTTCGTAATCTCTTCCAATTTTCAAATTTAATTGCTCTTGTCTTATTCTAATTTCACTTTCGCCGTGTTTAATCTTTTTAAGATCATTTATCTTAGATTTTATTTCTTCTAATTCATTTTTTTTCATAACAAAACGTTCAGATAAAGAATTGTACTCAGCTAATGCACCATGGTTTTTAAGAATAGTAAAATATTTTGCTCTTTCTTCAGTTATTTCCTTTATTCTAACATTTCGTTCTAAAATCGATTTTTCCAATATTTTAATTTCATCTCTTAAATATAAATTTCGATTTTTAACTACACTTGAATGAAAGTTTTTAATATCGCTAATTCTCTTTTTAATCAAATCAGGAAAAATTATATTAACCTCTTCATACATTGTTTCAATATCAGAGATATTAATATTCTTCTTTTCAAGTTTAATAGCATCACTATAATTACTTAATAAAAGCCTGTCTGTTACATTTTTATTTGATAAATCATGTATATTTTTTGTTAATTCATTGACTCTAGTTTCAATTTCTTCATATTGTGGATGAACTTTAAACGTATTAATTTGGTTATCTAAATTGTTAACTTCAGTCATTAAATTTATCTTTATTGACTCTAATTCTCCAAGATCACCAATAAATCTACTAAGAATTCCACTTTGTAGAGACTTCTTTAATTCTTTCAGAATTTTTTTCTCATCTTTAATTGTTTGTAATTCAGACGCGTATTCAGAGGATAATCCCATAAGATAAGTATTGCATACTTGAATTTGCCAAGGTTGTTGATTAGGAAAATATTTGAAGGGTGAAGAATAAGCTTCTATACCTTTCCTTGCAGAATAGGAGAATAACATCCGGAAGCTTGGTGAATATTTTTGAGATGATTTAGGAATATTATAAATTAATTCTCCTAATGCAGTGTTAATTTGTTTTTCACTTACATATTTTTTGCCATTATCTTCTTTAAAATTTGAAAATATTTGCCCACTATCTTCTAAAATATAAAATTTAGATGCATCCGAAATTTCCCTGCATATTGAAAGATTTTTTTCATTAATTTCTAAATCAATTGTAAACGACCAACCAGCAAGTTCTTTTTTATTAAAACTAAGCCCTTTTTTAGCTTCTCCTCCTAGACAAAAATGAATAATTTCAATTATTGAAGTTTTACCTACACCATTTCGAGTATCTTCATCACTAGATTTATGACTTTTTTCTGCAATAATAACATTTAAACCTTTCTTAAAAATGACTGGCTTAAACTTGGAATTATTTGCTTTAACTGATTTTAGCACTTTTTTATTTTCCTTAGAATTCCATCTTCTATTGTTATTGCTTCAATTGTATATAGAAAAGATAGTAGGAGAGTATATCTACCGAACGAAGAAATAGAATTACTAGATTTAAATCTTTCCCATAAAGAAGAAACAGTATCTGTCTCATGGATTTGATTTAATAATAAACCAGACAAATATATAATTGAGTCTTCTAATTTGATATTTTTTGTGGGCAAAATCATTTTTCAAATACCTCACAATTTTGAAAAAAGTATACTAGAACAGCAAGTCCTGATGCTGAGTATAAAAAATCAGTTGTTTTATTTAAACAACTAAACTGGAACATTTCTTCAAATAAATCATCACCTGTGATAGAAGTAGCTTTTAGTTCATTATATTTGGTTATGAAACCTGTTTTAAGTCTTTCTGGAAAGTCTGCATCTAATAAAAGTACAGTAGATAAATATTCTTCTACAGAACTAACTTTCAACATACCATATTTAATTTTTTCTTGAGATTTCTTACCTAAATCATTTTTATTTATTTTAGTCGATACTGATATTAGAGTTAAGTCTTGAGTAGGGTTAGGAATATTTTTATTGGCTATTGCCTTTATAATTACATCTAATTCTGAAAAAGTAACATTTTGCATATTTTCTTTTAAAGCTTCGCTTATCCACTCTTCGTGTGCTAATTTCATATTAGTTAGAGATTCTATAGTGTATTTATCAGGTCTTTTATCAATTTCTGTGTGATGATTTGGACAAAGAAGTATTAAATTATCATAACTATTTTTAGATAATTTATCTAAAGAAGAATTTGCCCGTGGGCCTTCGTCACCATAAGCGTATATATGAGCCATTTCGCCTATTACTGAAGCACCATCTTTTCCATCTAAGATAAGTTCTTTCCTACACTCGGTAAAAGAACACCTACCCGCAGCTTTACCATATAATGATTTAATAGCTTTATCAGGTATTTTACTTCGATTCATATAGTCTCACATATTAAAATAAAATCATTTATCAAAATTTTAATTTTATTTTCTAATTTGCTTATAGCAGTTTATAAGTTATAAATCCGCTTATAGTAAATGATTATAACTTGAAAAGTTCGTTATTGTCAAGTAGAGTACGAACTCGATAGTTTTTTGAGTGTAGAAAACACGAAATCTCTTAATTGATGAGTAAATAAAATAACAAAAAGTTCGCACTCTGACCATTATGCGAACTTTTTGATTTCATTCGAGAGGTAAAATAATGCCACCAAAAAAATCAAATTATGACTTTGATGAAATTTATAAACTATTACCTCACGAAAAAGTTTTGATGGAAAGAGCTAGAGAAAAAACGACAGTTCCATTAGCAATACTTATTGTATATTATCGTATTAATAAGACTTTTCCAGATGAATTAGCAGATGTTCCTAAATTTCTTATTAAATGTCTGGCAGAACAATTTGAATTAGATTGGAAAGATTGTCAGAAAATTTTTAAAAATTATGACTTACATAGCAGAACTGCAACAAGACATAGAATGCTTATTAGAGACTTTTTTGGTTTTTCCGAATCTACAGAAAAAAATTTAGAACAATTTAAAGAATATTTATTTCATGAAAAACTTCATTTGGAGTGTAGGATCAATGTATTAAAAGAAATAGCGGATAACTGGTTTATTCAAAATAAACTTGAAATTCCTGCACAAAGTAGTGTAGATAGAGTTATAAAATCTGTATTGCAAATTTGGGAAAATAAATTATTTTCAAATATCTTTACATCAATATCTACTTCAACTAAAAATGAAATCGATGCACTTTTACAAGCGCCAACAGAAAAAATAATTCAAGTAAAACGAGCTGGAGTTGTTAAAGAAAAAAAAGCAAAAAGTGGTTTTGCTCTTGTCAAAGATGATCCAGGAAAAATTGGTCTTGATAGTTTAATGCAAGAAGTAAAGAAATTCGACTTACTTTCTAAAATAAGCTGCACAGATATTTCTTTAAATCATCTTTCTTTAAGAGTTTTAAAAAAATATAAAAATAGAGTTTCAATAGAAACCATATATGATATGCGTACTCATCCAGAAACAATTAGATATCCTCTCATGTCAATCTATGCTTTTGTGAGAAAACAAGAAATTACAGATACAATAGCTGATCTTCTTATTCAATTGATTCATAAAATATCATCAAATTCAGAAGGAAAAGTAGAAAAAGAGTTATTAGAAGAGATAAAGAAAAAAGTTTCTGGTAAGAATGAAATTCTACTTAATATGTCAGAATCTTCTGTTGAAAATCCAAAGGGCACAATTGAGGAAATTATTTTTCCAGTAGCAAGTGAAGAAACTCTTCGAGCAATTATTAAGGAATTAAAACAAAAAGGTACTTCGTATCATGAAAAAGTTCATTATACAATGAGAGATTCTTACTCTGGACATTATAGAAAAATGCTTCCAGAAATCTTACAAAGAATTGAATTTAGATCAAATAATTATTACCATAAACCAATTATTGAAGGTTTGAATTTATTAAAATCTCATCTAAATGAAAAAAACAGGTTTTTTAATTTAGAAGAAGAAAATCAAATTGATAGCATTTTAAAAAAAAGTTTACGCAATTATATTATTGAAGAAGATAAAGATGGAAGTGAGAAAATAAATAGAATTAGTTTTGAAATATGCCTCTTACAATCACTTAGAGAAGGATTAAGATGCCGAGAAGTTTGGATTGTAGGTGCAAATCGATATCGAAATCCTGATGAAGATTTACCTGATGATTTTGATACTATGAAGAAGGAGTATTATGAAGCATTAAATTTGCCAATAGATGCAAAAGAATTTATCAAATCAATTATAGTAATTATGGAAAAAGAACTTAGAGCTCTTAACCATAAAATGTCAAGAAATAAAAAAGTAAAAATTCTTGATAAGGGGAAAGGATGGATCCATTTAACTCCAATTGATGAGCAAGAAGAACCTGAGAATTTAAAAAGAATTCAAAAGGAAATATTTAAAAGATGGAAACATACCAGTTTGCTAGATGTTCTTAAAGAAACTGATTTAAGAGTAGGATTTACAAATAAATTTTCGACTGTCGGCACTCAGCAATTTCTAGAAAAAGATATTTTACAAAGACGACTTTTATCATGCTTATTTTCAATTGGAACAAATACTGGATTAACGCGGGTAAGTAGTCTAATCCCTGGTGAACATTATCATGAATTAAGTCATGTAAAAAAAACTTATATCACAAAGGAGCAACTTCGCGATGCTATTGCAACTGTAGTGAATGCAACTTTTCAAATTAGAAAGAAAAAAATATGGGGAAATACTACAGTAACATGTGCTTCAGATTCTAAAAAATTTGGTGCTTGGGAACAAAATTTAATGACTGAACATCATATTCGATATAATGGACGTGGAATTATGATATATTGGCATGTGGAAAAGAAATCAATGTGTATCTATTCGCAAGTAAAGTCGTGTTCATCGTCAGAAGTCTCTTCAATGATAGAAGGGGTTTTACGTCATTGTACTGATATGAAAATAGAAAAACATTTTGTTGATTCCCATGGGCAAAGTGAAATTGCATTTGCTTTTACTCATCTTCTAGGATTTCAATTAATGCCACGTTTAAAAAGAATTCATGCTCAAAAATTATATTTACCTCATAAAAATATGAAGGAAGAGTTAAAAAATTTAAGCCCAATACTTACAAAAGAAATTGATTGCGAAATTATTGAACAACAATATGATCAAATGGTAAAGTATGCTACAGCTCTTCGATTAGGAACTGCAGAAACTGAATCAATATTAAAAAGATTTTCAAAAAATCCTATAAAGCATCCAACATATCAAGCTCTACATGAGTTAGGGAAAATTATTAAAACAATTTTCTTATGCAGGTATTTAGATTCAGAAGATTTAAGACAAGAAATACATGAAGGATTAAATGTTGTTGAAAGATGGAATGGTATTAATGGATTTATTTTTTATGGTAAAAATAGCGAATTTGCTTCCAACAGATTAGAGGATCATGAATTATCTGTGTTAGCACTTCACTTACTTCAGGTTTGTTTAGTCTATGTAAATACCCTTATGATTCAAGAGGTTTTAAGTGAAAAGCATTGGTTCGATTTAATGGAAAAAAATGATTTTAGAGCCTTAACTCCTCTTATTCATTCTCATATTAATCCATATGGTAAGTTTACTTTGGATATGAAAATCAGGATTCCTCTTAAAGATATTTTATCGGCTTAATAATATTCATTGAGGTAAACTATGATTGAATATAAAAGAACTCCAGCAATAAAAAAAGCAAAAGAAATAGCAAAGATATTAAGATCTGAAAAGCCAAATTATTTTTATTTAAAAGATATATTTAAAATTATTAGAAAAGAACTTGAAATAAAGATTGAAAAGAAAAGTAAAAAGTTGCCTTATGTTCCAAATGATGATGAGTTAAAACGATTTTATAAGGCTGTTTGGGAAGCAAAAAATTTTCAAGATATGCTTATCATAAAGACACTACTTTACACAGGAGCAAGAGTTTCTGAGCTTGTTAATATGAAAATTGTAGATGTTGATTTTGAAACTTGCCAGATTAGAATTCATGAAGGAAAAGGAAGAAAAGATAGAATTACGCCGTTTCCTATTCAATTTAGAGAAGTATTAAAAGGTCATATTCAAAAAATGAAACAAGATAGTGCAACTTATCTTTTTGAATCATCTTGGCATAGGAAATATACTTCTCGAGGTATTCAAAAAATGTTTAAGAAATATGTTATTGAAGCAGAAATATCAGGAAACTTAACTCCTCATAAGATGCGACACTTTCTTTTTAGATGGTTAAAATCACAAGGTATAGATGATGCTTTAATTCAGCCTTATTCAGGACATGAAACTCGACAGTCATTAGAAATTTATTCTCGTTTGGCAATTCACGAAGCTCAAATAGTTTATACAGATAAAATGAAAAAATTTCCAGTATAATTAAATATTTATAATTATTTTATCCCTAGAAATGGCTCGAAAAATCAGCTGCCGGCTTGGCTCCCCTATTTGGGATTCTACAGTTCCTTACCGCGCTCAAAAGCACATATTATTTTTACGGATTGAAAAAAGTCGCAGCTTGGTTGATGTTACTATCTTTAAATTTTGAATTAGTTTCTTAGGCTCTTCAAGGTTTCTAATTCGCGCCCATTTTGACTCACCATTTGCTCCTGGCGATTTTCAAAGATGGGTCGCTACATTTAATTTTCATTATAAATTTGTTTTCTAATTTTTTTTGATTTTAATTCGCCAGCTTTAAGTCCCATTTGACGATAATGTTCTTTATCATGGATTGCTGATGTTGCTTCCCCACCTTTACGTGCAATTTCTTCAACCGACATGTGCTTATTTTCTTCAGTATTTTTCCTAGGATATTTCTTTTTTTCTTTCTCAGAATAAGGTTTTTTGGTATTATAGTTATCACTATGAGACTGAATTTTATTCGACATAATAAGTTCTCCAATATTTATATTTTATTTAAATTTGTTCGATTTGAATTAATTAAAAAGAACTATTTTTCAGAAGTGACTTTGATATCAAAACACTTCTTTAAATTAACAGCAATAATTTATTTTTCAAATCATTTTCAGTATAAATGTTTTACTAATCAATAAATTCAGTGATATCTTAGTCTTAAATATTTATAACAAATAAAATAATTTTTATACTATTATTTTTACATCTATTTAGTTGTAAATTTTATATTTTTGTTTATTATTATATTTTTTATAAATGAATGTTTTCTTTAAGATTTGTTATTTATCTTTTGTTTTTTTGGTTAAAAATTTCTTCTCGCTTTTTATTTGTAAATGATGAATCTAAAGTTTACATAGTTCATTAGAAGTATTTAAAACAATTGTAATTTATATTTCTAATATAATGAAACTATAAACTAATATGTTAATTATAATCAAAAATATAAATTATAAAAAAATATTAAAATTTTTAACTAAATATTGATAATTTATATAATTTTTATATTACTTTCTATATCATCAATTTGAATTTATAAAAAATAACATTTTTTAGTAACTACTTGTTTCACTAAAAAGATACATCTTTTAATACGATTAATTATTTGAATTTCTACAATTATACAAAGCTCAGGCTTTTCTATTATTCACCATAAAGTAACAAATAGAAAGTGCAAAATAGCCATAACCAAAAATATCAATTCTTATAATAAGTCTTATTATATAATAATTCTTATCAGTAATAGTTAATTTTTGATATTATTATTGATATTTTTGTTCTGTATAGTTATCTTAATAAAAATAACTTATATCTTATTTGTGATTAATGTCTAATTTTTCAGAAAATTAAAGGAGGCATTAGATTGAAAATGTTTTTATTATATTTATAAGTTAAATAAATTATTACTCCATTTTTTTGGATGCATAAAATTTATGCAGTAAATTTGTTTTACTCTTAGTGTAGAATCATTGCAAAAATAAAATTAATGGTACTTTAATTTTAGTTATAAATTTCTTGAAATCATGACTAAAAGTGAGATTTTATTATATTTAATTCAATAATTTCAGATTTTTAAAGTTAAGTAACATATTTTATGGTAAATATTTGTTATAAATTTAATTTTATGATAAAGGAACTTGTTAGATAGAATTTTCTATCTAGAATAGTGATATTCATGGCTTTGTAGATTGGAATATAAATACTTCTAAAATAAAATAGGTTATTTTGGATTTCTTGTCTATTTATTATACTATTTCTAAATTAAATATAAAGTATTAAAAATCAAAACTAAATAGATATAGCTAGTTAATTTTATTATAAATAAATTAGTTTTAAAAAATTAAATAGAAAGAGAATAGCTTATGAGTATAATTATTAAAAATAATTATGATTATTGTGAAAAGTTAGAAGTTAGTTTAACTAATTTTTTTCAATCAGATGCAATATTAATAGGAATAAGTCTAGAGGCGGGAAAAATCATCTTTGCTTCTGAAGGTTATTATGATTTATTCAGTTATGAGATATATAATAAAGATATTGCCAATGTCTTTACTCAAAGATCAATAGAAAAATTAGTAAATTTCTCAAGTAAATTAAAATCATTTAATAATAAGTCAAGAGTTCTTGTAAATTTAGAAATTTACTTGAAAAAATATTTGGTCAATATACCGTCTTTTATGTTTTTCTCAGGGTCTGTTTTATGCATTGAATTCCAAAGCAATTTTGATAGGCTAAATTATTATTTTGATGAAATAAAATATCAAGAAATCCTTCAATATTTAACGGAATCTAAAGATAGCATAAATGTATTAAGTAATAATCTATGCAAATATATTTCAGAAGTAACAGGATTTGAAAGAACTTATTTTTGTGAATTTTTGCAAAATAACCACGCAGTAATCAAGGCAAATTATTTTTCTAATGGATTAGAAAGTATTCTACACCATCATTATCCAGCCACAGATCTTCCTATGTCAGTAAGAGAGATATACATAAAAAATAAATTTAGGATAATTTATAATGTAGATTATATTCCGCTACCTATTAAAGGGTGTATCAATAAAATTGATCTTACATATTCTATATTTAGAGATATATCTTCTATACATTTAGATTACTTAAGAAATATGAGTTTAAAATCAGCTACCTCATTTTCAATTGTTGTTGATGGAAAACTTAAAGGTTTAATTGGGGGGCATTCTAAACATAAAAACCATACTCCAATTGAATTGTTGCCTAAAATTCAAACATTAGTAGATGCTATTTCCATTAAAATAAAGCAACTTAGAAATAATATTATAAAAAAAGTAAATGTAGAATTTAACTCATCTATCGATGAGTTCGTTTTGTCATATGAAAAATCTCAATGTAATTTTGAGAAAATGCCTAATAAAAGTTTTGATTTATTAAAAGAGATATTTAGTTCACATTTGTTATGTTATAGATACAATAGCAAAAATGAAGAAAGTTCAGTTATTCCAACAGAATTTGTAGATGAAGTCTTAAAAAAATTAAAGAAATATAAAATAAGAAATATATACATTTTTGATAGATTAGTTACTTTTAATCCTATTTTTTATAAATGGTCAAAATCTATTGGAGCTGGAATGCTGGTTATTAATTTAAGTAATGATTTATCAAATTTTATAGTTTTAATAAGAAAAGAGGAAAACCATACTTTAAAGTGGAGTGGAAACCCGGAAGAATTAGATCTTTTTTCGGAAGAGGAGAAGATAGTAAATCCTAGAAGGTCATTTAATACATGGCTTCAAGATATAAATCATAAATGTAAGCAATGGACAATGAAAGATTATGAAATTGCCTTAAAACTCCATAATCAACTAATTCTAACACGTTCAAATTTATTGAACCATGTACAAATGAATAGAGAAATAAAATTTTATGAAACAATAAATTAAACATTTTATTATATAAAATTTATCTAAAAAAGAGGTTATATAAATGATTCAAAATGATTGTTCTTTAAGTTTCCATGAATTATTAAAATTAGAAACTTCAAAGATTCATAAGGAGGTTGAATTTTTAGTAAAAATTAATTCTCCACAACCTGCCTTAAGTGATTATATAGATTACATTGTTGTAATGTACAAAATAATTGCACCTTTAGAGAAAATTGCTTTAAAATATTTTGAATTTGAAAGCTCATTCCCAAAGACGACTAAAAAAAATAAAACACAAAAGTTGAAGTTAGATTTAGATAGTCTTGATATTGATCTAAATAAAATTAATTTTTCTATATTTGTTCCTGAAATTAATTCTTTTGCAGAGCTATTAGGATGCTTATATGTAGTTGAAGGATCTTCAATAGGATCTCAAATTATTTGTAAGAAACTTTACTCACTCTATGGAGAAGAATTAAAAAATAAAATGAATTACTTAAATGGATTTGGGAGAGATTCTTTTAAAAATTGGATTTATTTTATTGAATATTTAGAAAATTATACAACATTATTTCCTGATAAAAAAAATATTATAATAAGATCAGCTCTAGAAACTTTTAATTGCTTTAAAACTGAATTCAAAAATGTAATTACATGATTTAATATAATATTTTATTATCTAAATATGATTTAAAAAAGATTATTAATTTTTTTACATTTAATATTAAGTCTTTATTTCTTAAAAATGAAAAATAATCTGATTTAATTGAAGAAATATTTATTTAATTCAATCAATTCGCGTTTTAAGTAAATAAGAACATTAACTCTTAGTTAATTAATCGTTGATATCAAGGTCCAAAGATCGATACAAAGCCTGAAAAATTAAGATTGTTCTATTTATTGTTATAATGTTAATAAATATTTATCTAAAATTAACTACAAATAAGCTTCATGGAATTAAGAAAGAAGTTTTTCTTTTACTAAAATATTTATCATAATAAAGAAATGCTAGAAAATTATTTAAAATATGAAGAAATATTGTTTCAAAAGTATTTGAGAAAATTTCAGGGCATGTCGTATTGATACTTAAATGTTTTAATAAATCTTAAGAATAAATATAAATCCCCGATAGGACTAATATTGTACCAAATATACCAAATAAATTTGCCACTACTAGCGGAGTATTTTTAAGATAAAAACCATAGTAAGTCCAGCTAGAAAGGGCTAGTAAACTTATCAAAAATGCATTTAGAGATACAGAATCTGCCGACTTTAATTCAAATATTTTAAATGCTTGAACATAAAACATTGTATTACCAAAAAGACCAATCGTCATGATAACGAAATCAATAGTTTTTTTATTCATTTATATATCCTTTAAAAGTTAAGTGCTTTAAATTTGCCGTTGGAGGTTATAACTAATCTTTTTATCTTCTGAAAAAATTTGTTTAAATAATAAATAAATATTGATATTTTAATTAATATATATATATATATATATATATATAGCATAAAAGGATTTACCTCAACTTTAATTAAGATTTTAAAATATTTAATATTATTTGAAAGTTATTGATTGATTCTATTTATCTTAGATAAAGAAAAGTAAACTTATAAAATCAACTTTATAATCATGATTCTTATTTTTAGAAAAATCAAGCTTAACTTAATTTTTCCAATTGGAAATTTAAAAAATTTTTACTTTTAGTATTTTTGATTTTAAATAAATGTTTCTTTACCAATATGGTTTATTTATTTAGATAATTTAATTCATAAATATCAAAATATTATGAAGATAATTTTAATTTTTCTATGATGTAGTGTTTACTTACAGAAAATAAAATGTTAACTGTAAAAAGCAGATTGTTTTTTTTAATCTGCCTCCCCTAATATATATTGTTTAGTTAAAGCTTATTTTTTCTATTGATATTAAATTTACTATAAAATTATACAAATAATAATGGAGTACATATTATGACAAGTAACATCCAGAATACACAAAGTACACAGAGCAATAGAAATGAAGAAGGATCAAATTCAGTTCATAAAGCAAATACCACACGAGGAGAAAATAACGACGAAAGAGAAGATAACAGAGCTCTGACTTCTGAAGAATTAGGCCGAAAAGGGGGAGAAGCTACAGCTGCTACCCATGGTAGAGAGTTTTTTCAAGAAATAGGCCATAAGGGTGGTGAGGTTCGCACGGAACAAATGCGGGAAGCAAAAGCTGCTAAAGAGCGTGAAGAAGAGCATAACAATCAATCAAATCAAAACGGACAATATGATCGCGGTTCAAGAAATGATCGTGGTTCAAGAAATGATCGAGCATCTAGAAATGAAAATAATGAAAGGAGAGAACGTAACGATAATAATGAAAGGAGAGAACGTAACGATAATAATGAAAGGAGAGAACGTAACGATAATAATGAAAGGAGAGAACGTAACGATAATAATGAAAGGAGAGAACGTAACGATAATAATGAAAGGAGAGAACGTAATTAATATGTCATAGAGTATGAATTGATACGGAAAATTGATAACAAGAATTGAGTGGCATAAAATGATAATAATTAATGAAAATCATCTGATCCTAAATTTTAAGAAACAAAATCAATATTAGATATTTAGCAAAAGAAGAAGAAGTTGAAATTAGATAAGAAGCTGAAATGAGCCGCCTTCTAACTTATGCACTTATTAATAATATACAAATAGTTTACATAAAAACAGAATGAATTATTTAATTATATTAAAGATTATTAAGCTTTAAACAAAATATTTATGGGAGAATTTAAATGAGAAAGCTTTTAGAATTTGAAAATTGGAAACGTTTTTTAATATCTAATAATGTTAATGAAGTTATTTATTTTAAAAATAACATTAACTATAAAGATCAGATAGTTGGAAAAGGAAATGGAGAAATTTATACAATAGAAAAAAATACGGTTGTAAGATTGAGTTTTTCTTATTTCCCACTCCCTAGTTTGTGCATGAAATTAATGGAACAAAAATAATCAATTGGATTTTATTAAGTGAATATCGAACAACATATTAGTTTATACTTTAGATATTATAAAATTAAAAAAAATTTCTTTATTAATTACTTTAATAAATATTGGAGTATAGAAAATGAGTGTTTTAAAATTTAGAAAGGATAGAACATGAATGGTGTTTTAATAGGGTTTTGCTTGACGACTGTAACTTATGTTTTAATATCGAAACTGATCAAACAAAAAGATTCTTCGATTCGCTCACATATTGATTCTGTTGCAGAGAGTATAAAGGATTATTTAGATAAATTCATTAAAGATAAAGAATCAAATATAAATATTGGAGATAAAAAAAAATAAATTTTTGCAGTGAGGTTAAATAAATTTTTAAAATTTTTGTATGTTTCTATAGTAAGAAATATAAATTATAAAATTCAATTACATATGAGATGAAATATTATGACTTCTTCAACGGAAAATACTGTTAATGATCACGTCCTTGTCTATTGTAGACCAGAAGTTCTTTATAGGTTCTGGCTCAATTTGGAAAATTTACCCCTTTTTATGGGACATCTTAAAGAAGTGAAAAAAAAAGATGAATTGAATTCCACTTGGATTGCAAAAGCTCCTTTAGGTGCAACAGTCTCTTGGGAAGCAACTATTATGGAGAAAATACCTAATGAGAAAATTGTTTGGCAATCGCTTCCAAATTCTGATGTTTATAATTATGGTAGGGTGTCTTTCAAATATGCTATTATTTGCGAAGATCCTCTTCCAGTATATGCTACCTTGCTAGAAGTTTTTATTCTTTACAAACCACCTCTCGGAACTCTAGGAGAAAAAATAAGTTCTTTTTTTGGTGAAAATCCAAAGCAGAAAATTTCAATAGATTTGAAAAGTCTCAAGGAAGGAATAGAAAACAATAAATATATGAATTCTGGTTGAGAGTTGATAAGTTGTGTTTAAAAAAAAGGTATTTAAAAAGACATGGAGAAAATTTTCAAAAAGCACGGACAAAGAGTCTCTTCGTTGATTGGGTCATGAAAGTACTATATATTATTTATTGCCTTCTTGTTCCTTAAAGATAAACTTCTCCATACGGTTTATGAATAGTCATTTTCCTCTTCTTATCACCAATCAAAGTAACAAATATTTTACTGATTTCTTTGAAGTCTTTGGAAAAATCTATATTAACTTTTTGGTTATCCATTACTCTATTACAATAAGCATTTACATCCGCTTTTAATATCCAATATGATACATCACCTTTTTTTCTCTCTCCTCTCTCTGGTAAATCAAATTTCTCCGATGCAACTTCAAAATTTTCGATTTCTTCAATTTCATATTTGCAATTTGCTTCCTTAGGAAATGCAATAATCTGCGAAATTTTTTCTCGGATAATATTATCAGTAGCTCTAACTTTTTCGTCTTGTTCAGCTGTTTGAGATTTTCCTTCAAAACCATATGCTTCTTTTGCTGGTATTCGTATCTGAATATTTACTTTTTTTGAATTAAAAAGGCCAATTGCAATATCGACTTCAGCTTTATTATGATGCGCTGTTCCAAGCTTTTGATTTTTAGTGTAGGAAGAATATGTAGCTATTGGCGAAATAAATAGAGTAGAAATAACAATTAATTTTATACAAATTTTAATCATAAAAGTATCCTTTTCTAATTTTAAATTTTTAATAGAAATGATTGACTGGTAATACTGATTTGCGTGATTAACAATAAAACTTTATAAATAAAAAGTTCTACTGCATTTATAGTATGAATTATTTTAATTTATAAATCAAGATTTTAGTGCATTTAATAATTGAATTATTTTAATTTATAAATCAAGATTTTAGTGCATTTAATAATTGAATTTTTAATTTTTTTATTGATTTACTAAATTAAATTAATTTGATAAAATAAAAAAGTAATAGATTTAATATTATTATTAACTATTATATTCGAAAAATATTTTTAATTTGAATCAATTAAATAATGGAGAGAAGAATGATTGTATCTGATATTATGACAAAAGATCCCGTCCTTTGCACACCTGATGTTACTTTGCTAAAATGCGCACAATTAATGTCTGAATACGATTGCGGAGAAATACCTGTTGTTAATACATTTGAGGAGAAAAAAATAATAGGAGTTATAACTGATAGAGATATAACATCTAGAGGAGTAGCAAAAAATTTAATTCCTTCTTCTTCAATAGTTGAAGAATGTATGAGTAAAATTAAATATACTTTAAATAAAAATGATAGTTTGGAAAAATGTATTAAAATAATGTCTGATAATCAAGTTAGAAGATTGCCAGTGGTAGATGAAAACTTTTCTTGTATTGGGATAGTTTCTCAAGCACAAATCTCTAGATTTTGTTCAAGTATTACGAGTGGTAATTTGTTACGAGAGATCTCTAGCCCATAGAAAATTAAAAATTTAAATACAAACAACACTTGTTTAGTAAAATTAACTGTCTTGGATTATGTCACATTCATTATTATCTGGATGCAGATTTTTAATTAACCCTGCATCTATAATTGCTTTTTCAGCGAAATTAGCAATTAAGCAATGGGCCCGTTTACTAGGGTGAATTTCATCCCAAAATAAATATTTATCTGGAGTTGAGCAAATTTCTCCATCATTTTCTAAATAGTTTTTAGAATAACATGCTTCGTTTACTTTTTTGAAACCATAAAAAGTAGGAAAAGAAGTTATCTTTTTAAAAAAGTTATCTATTTTTAGATTAATAATAACTAATTTGTCTTTATATTCAAGTTGATTCTTAAGAATTTCTAATTTTTCATTTAAAATTGAATTATGCTTAGCAGTCACATGGGCTAATGTTTCTATTTCTTCTTTCCTCTTCATCGCGTATGGTGTTTTCCCTAGATTAGGTAAATTAGGGATCAAAAAATATTTTTTGTCATTCGAAGAAGAATAGTCTAAAATGATTTTTATGCTCTCTATGATATTGTTTACTGTTAATGTAGGATCCGACTTTTGTAGGTAGTCATTTCCACCTACCCAAATAACATATAAAGTATGGTTTAATGCATATTCATCAGGTTTATTAACCGTCACATATTCTTTAATCATTTCTTTAACACCAATATTCATAAAAACTTGAAAGCTTTTTAAATAGTTTGTTATAACTTCATTCTTAAATAAATCATTAATTCTCTTAAAAAAATCATTTTCTAAATTTTTATTGTTTGAAGTTGTTGATCCTCCAACTGCAAAATTACATGCTCGATTTGTATTTATGTTAAAAAAACAATCATGTGCGGAAGGTGGAGATAGTTTAAGATCTTTTAGAAGCTTATCCACCCAAATTTTTCCATTGGAAAACCTCCCTTCTTTATACGGAGGTGAAACGGGATAAGCTTTGGAGACTCCTGATCCTGGAATGTCTTTAGTTGCTCTGCTTAAAAGATCTACATTCCCAGTGTCAGAAAGACTATCTCCAAAAATTACTACTGAATTAAATTGAGATGAATATTCTGATAGTTGGGGACGACTATTGTCTTTTTTAAATAAACGAGCACATCCTTGCAAATTAAAACTAAAGAATATAGTTGAAAAAACATAGATATTTTTTTTGGAAATCATAAAATAAACCTTATATCAAAAAAATATGGAAACTCTAATTATTAATTTTAAGTAAAATTAAATTAACTGCATTAAGATTAATTATAACTTTTTTATTTTTTATAAAATTCAATATAATAGCTAGATATCATAATAAAATATATTCATTTAATAAAATGAAATTTTGAACATCCATCTTTTTTCATAATCTTTTATTTTAATTTTTAATAATTTTATTTGAGAAAATAGTTATTTGAATTTCTTATTCGCTTATGATTTATCTTTTTGCATTCAGCATTAGAAATCAACATTTAGTAAAATTATTATAAAATAAGGAAACAAGTCAAGAAAAATCGAGTAAAAATATAATTGTATTTTAACAGCAAAGATAAATATAATTTTTTAAATGTGGAATATTACTTTACTGATCATATATCTTTACTATCATTGATTTACATTCCTGAAATTCAGTGCGTGTCATATATAGGTCTGCAATTCTTACACCTTCTTTATTAAATTCTCTCAAATCATCACAATTATTATTTCCTGTGTAACTGGTTGGATCAGGAAATTCTTTTCTGGACGTTAAAATAGATTTATTATCGAAAATAAATCTTATTGAATCAGAACATTTTATTCTAGTAACTTCGATAGAATATTTTTGATCTTTCCCTTTTTATAAAGCTCTTTTTTTAAAAATTGTTTGCATTGTAACCGAACAACTATGCTTTGCACGATCCCCAGACACTATCAATGAATTTAAAGTACAATTTCTTCCATCTTTTGGTGATTCACAGATTAGTGAATATAAAACAATACTATGATTGTCACTTGAGATTTGTTTATAGTGATTAATTTTATTCAAAAGAGAATATGTAGGGATAAAAATGAAACATGAGATAGCTGTAGTAATATTTATGAATATTTTTTTTGCTCCATTGTAAAGTGTCCTCAATAAAAATATAATTTATTTATTATGATTTCTATAAAATTTTAGTTTTTATTATTAATATTTCATGCTAAATAGTAAGCGATAATCCAATAAGAAATTTTTATTATTCTAAAAATTTCTTAAATTATAGTAAAAGATACATTTAATTTTAATTTATTTTAAATGAATCTAGGATAATTAAACTCTCATATATTTTTTTTATAAGCAGTAACTTAATAATATATATTTTTTTGATCTCATCTATATTTTAGATAAAATAAATCCTCTATTAAAAGAATTTAAATATATTCTTTATTTAATTTAAAAAATTTCTATTTTTAATAAATTAATACTTTACGAAAATTACTTAATCCTGTACGATCTCACTGGTGAGAGAGTTTTAATTTTTTTAGAAATTCATCCTATAGGTTTTGTTATTTTCTTTCTTTGTGTTTTAAGAAAGATGATTTTAATTTTTATTAAGTATTTATGCATTATTAAATGCTTTTTGTAATTTTTTTGGTAACTAATAATATTTAAATGCAATAAAATCTCTTTAATTCTTAAAGAATATGTATTTATTCTCAGTAAAATATAAAATTTTAGTTAAATTATAATTTATTCTTAATAGAAATTAATTATTTATCATAAATATTAATTGAAAATTTAAAATATACTTAGTAAAAAATGGTTAAATATTATTTACAATTTTAATTTATTATTAATCTAATTTTTAAAATTAGAATATTTTGTGAGGAAATTTTATGGATATTATAAAAAAATTGATAAATGATCATCATAATGCATTGGCTCTTATTGAAAAATTAGAAAAACGTACTCAGAAAAATGATGATAAAACACAGGAACTTGTCCAAAAGTTATATGATGAAATATCATTGCATGCTAAATCTGAAGAAAAAGCACTTTATAAAATGTGTGAGAAGAAAAATATTAAACTTAGAGATATTGTTTTAGAAGGTAAAATTGAACATTCTCTAATTACTAGGCTTTTGGAAAAATTAATTTCTACTACGCCTGGAGAAGATGGGAAATTTAAAGCTATTCTTTTTGTCTTAAAAGAACTCTTAGAGCACCATGCTCTTTGTGATGAAGAAGAAGAATTATTTCCACAAATTAAAAAATATTTTACGGAGAGGGAACTTATTGAAATGGGCAAGTTTTTTGATGACTATAAAGAAGAATTAACTGTACAATAATTTAAACTAGTAGTCTTTTGTAAATAATCTAGAAGTTTTAACTTTTTCTTTCTAGGAATGAATCGATAAACGATAAAATGCTTAGAATGAGAAATATGATAAATATAATTTTTGCTGTAAAAGCGGATATGTTTGCTAATAAATAAAATCCACAGAAAGCAGAAACTAAAGCAATACCCAAAAAAAACAATGCCCAACGTAACATATTTTATTCCTTTAAAATTTTTAAACCATATGAAGATATTATTTATTCTTATTTTACAACGTTAATTATTAAAAAATATTAATTTATCTACTTAAATCCTTGCTTCGAAAAATGAATTTTATTTTCCAAATGGAAGGATAACTAGTAGGAATTCAAGTAAAATTTATATGATATCTGATCCATTAGCTAAAGTTGCATTTTAATTAATTTTTAAATCTTCTTATAAAAAATATTTTCTTAATAATTGAAAAAATTGGATCTTAATAAAACTAAGAATTAACAGGAATACCACCATTCGGGTGTAGTACTTGTCCTGTCATATAGGAGGCATCTTCAGAAGCTAAAAAAACAAATGAAGGTGCCACTTCACATGGCTGCCCTATTCTTTCCAAGAAAGTATCTTCTCCAAAATGTTTGAGGCTTTCTTCAGTAAAAGTGGAAGGTATCAATGGAGTCCAAATAGGCCCAGGAGCAACCGCATTCACTCGGATTTTTTGCTTGGCGAGATTTTTCGCTAAAGATCGTGTAAACGATATGACAGCTCCTTTAGTAGAGGCATAATCAATTAGGTCATCACTTCCTTTATAGGCAACTACTGAAGCACAATTAATTATGCTGCCACCTTCTTTCATGAATTTTAATGCTTCTTGTGTCATAAAAAAATAAGAGAAAATATTTGTTCGAAATATTTTTTGTATTTCTACTTCTGAGATTTCTTCAAATTCTCTGTGAAGATGTTGTTCTCCACAATTATTTACGAGTATATCGATGTGACCAAATTTTTTAATAATTTGCCTGATTGCTTCATTACAAAAAAACGATTCCCACAATCGCCATCAAATATGATGCAGCGCTTTCCAATATCTTCAACTCGCTTTTTTGTAAATAGTGCGTCTTCATGCTCGTTTAGATATAGCAATGCTAAGTCGGCACCCTCTTTAGCAAAAGCAATAGCTGTTGCTCGTCCTATCCCACTATCTCCACCAGTTATGATAGCAATTTTACCTTCTAGACGCTTTGCGCTTAATTTATCTGCTCTTTCGAAAATAGGTTTTGGAGTCATTTCCTTTTCTTTTCCTGGTTTTCCTTCATCATTTTGTTGGGGTTTATTATTTTTCATTTCCTTATTTTCCTATGATTATTTAATAAAAGAAGATTTTTTTAATAGGCTTTTTTTCGACTAAAGTTAGATTCTAAAATTAATTTTTACCAGCTGGATTTTGTATATTTATTTTTTAATATTTTTATAAAATATTAAAAATATATTTTTTTTATTCTATATATAATTTAGATAAAAAATAGAAATTTTATAATGATATTTAGAATTTTGATCTTAATTTTTAATTTTGAAATAATTTATTTTTTTTATTTCCAATTTCTGATGCTGACTCACCTTCTTGAGATTGTTTAGATTCATTCTGTCTCTTTTCAGTTATAAAGTTTTCTAAATAATCACGAAGCTTTTCGGCTGTAGAGTTTAAGTAGCTTCTTACAGAAGATTCATTTTTTTTGATTAATTTTGAAATTGCTACATATGAAACAGCGGTTATACAAATCCCTAAGATAACTCCAGACATAATTATTCTCCTTAATTTTTATGAAAAAAATAGCAGTAAGTATTTAAAAATACTAGTGATGTAAATTCAATTAGTTTAAACTGATAGATATCTTTTCTATGCATATTTTATATCAGATGTAAATGGTAGTTCTTTTTAATATCTCTTCAGTAGGAGGAACCCCACTCGGACTTCGCGGAGGATTAATAATTGGAACTTCTACTGGTCTTCTAATTGTATCTTCTTTTTCCTTCTTTTCTTTATATGTTTCATCCTTTTTTTTAAATGGATCCTCAAGATTATTTTCAGAATAATTTAAATAGCCACTCTCTA
This sequence comes from Pigmentibacter sp. JX0631, assembly GCF_029873255.1. Lineage (NCBI taxonomy): Bacteria > Pseudomonadati > Bdellovibrionota > Oligoflexia > Silvanigrellales > Silvanigrellaceae > Pigmentibacter > Pigmentibacter sp. JX0631. The sequence continues at coordinate 3,417,147 of NZ_CP123622.1, forward strand.
ATACTTTTTTCATTTTTTTCTCCGATATTTTAGTTTTTATAAATTGAAAAATTAAAAACTTAATCCAACGTCTATACCAATCATTTGTATGTTATTAGTAAGAGAATATGTTAGAAATATAGATGGACCTTTTTCAGTTTCATAACCAACCCTAACTTCACCTCCAGCAGCCAGATCTCCTTTGTCGATATTTTTTTCTGGAACCTTAATCCATTCTTTTCCACCAATTACTCGCAAGCCGGTCGAAAACGATTTTACAGACATCCCTAATCCCAGAAAGGCATAAGTATTAGTTACCTGAACATTGTTGTCAGATATCTTTAAATTAGGAATAGATGTTTTAATCTTTGCTCCAATTTCTGGTCTAAAATGAGAAACTTTCATCAGCCACGAAAATTCTGTTCCTAAAGATAGGTAATTTATTCCACTTTCTCTATAATAGGTATCATAAGAAAATAACGAACCAATTCTAAATTTAGGTTCAGTCTTGTATTTATCCGAGTATTGATTTTCAGATTTATTTTTTGAAGAAAGATCGTTGTAATCTTTCTTGAGATTATCTAATTCTTCACCTGTCGAAGCGAGCAAAGCATCTCGATTTTTAATCTCCATATCCATTTCTGATATTTTTGTTTCTAATAAGGCTATATTTTTTGCTTCTGCTGGGTCCTTGTAATAAAAAGTGATTACTGCTTTTGTTCCCATATATTCCATTTGAAAAGGGTTCAATTTTTTCACTGGAATTTCAGGGTACCTTTCTTTTATCAATAAGATTGATCTTTTTGCTCTTTGAGAAGCAAGGTGTTTGTTTTTGGCTGCCGAACCAGTCCTTGAAGATCCTGCATAAGTTACTATGTTTTCTATTTTTTTATTCGCCAATGAATTCAAACAGTAATTCAAATTCTCCTCATTCTTTATATTTTCAGAAGAATTATTTTCAAACTCAACAACGCATTCCTTCTCTTCTAAAGCATTTGAAGTTAGAGGAATAAAACAAACTTGCAATAATAGGATCTTATATTTTGAACGCATAATAAATTCTCACATAAATGTTAAAGATTAATAACTCGTAATTAATATTCTTTTTAATTGATAATTATTCTATGAATGAACCTGCAAATTTCTGTTTTAAACATTTATCTATTCATTGTTTTACTTGACATTTTTATTTGTATTATTAGATTTTGAGTCTCGCTCATGTTTTGTTGGGGGTTCATTTTGATCTTTTTCTTTAAAAGGTTTACGGCGTCTAATTGTTGATAGTTTTTCTACTTTTTTTAGAATTTTTCCTACCGTCTTCTTTTTATTATTTTCCCCCATTTTCTCCAAACTATATTTATCAGCTCCATGCTCCTTTTCTGATACAATAGAAAATATATTTGAAATTTGATTTTTTTTTAACATAAATTAACCTCTCTTTTTAAATTAAATAAATCTTGTTTTGATACTAAGAAGTAAACATTTAAATAATTTATAAATTGTGCATTTAAATTGATTTAACTTAAAATAAATTATGGAAATATTAATTTTATTTTAAACTAATTAAATGCAAAGATAACTTTAATTAATTAGATATTTATTTCAGATAATTTTTGCTAAACTTTTGAGTTTTATGAAAAGTGTATTCCTTTTTCTTGAATAATTCAAATATTCAATTAAATTTTACTTCTTATTATTTTGATAAATTTTTGATAATACAACTTATTAAAGCTCACAATGTGCATTCAGGATAGGAACCCAAATCACAGAAGCAATGTGTTGTATTTCAATTAATCATACTCTCTAAAAACTAAGAAAATATCTAAATGATTTAACGATCGTCGGAAGTTTTTTTCTCTTTTTCTGCTTGTTAATTATAATTCTACAAGAAGAAAATTAGCAAGTTTTTATTTGATATTTAAGAATACACTTTCATCAAATATGACCACTTCTTTTTATAAGAAGTTCTTAAACAAGATAAATGCAATATTTAAATTTGTAAATAATATTTACACCAAATTACTTTACAATAATATTTTTGTATAATAATTTTTTGTAGTTAAGAAGATATGTATTTTGAGAAATTATAAATGTAAGGTTTTAAAACAAATAATTAAGTGTATTTTATATAATAAAATATTATTTGAGTTTAGTAATGAAGAATCTTCTTTGAAAAATATAAAATTAATTCTCGATAATATAACAAATATATAATTATAAATCATTCATTTTCACAAAAAAATGTTGATAAAATTTGATTTTTCTTTTGTACATAAGAGTAATGAACATTCTTTTTCAAAACAGAGTAATTTTTTTTAATTTTAAGTGATTAAATCGTATACAGGGTGTATTAGGCACTGATATTAACTGACAGACTATTTTATTTTAGGTGTCTTTTGAAATAGGTAGTCTGTGCGATTTTTAGAAAACTACACTTATAAAGCATGCATAGTAATGTTACTGATTATAAATATGTACAAGCTTCTTACACCAGTTTTCCAAGTTGGGTGCTTTTTGCGACAAATACTAAAAAAATGGCTCCAGGTTTTTATGAAGTGAATACGCAAATCAAAAAGCATGGTAAAGAAACATCATCCTGGATATCGTATGATATATTATTAAACCCTGGCTACAATCTACATGAGCTAAAATTAAATTCTAAGATATTCAAAGAATTGCATAATATTAATAATATAATAGATTAGTATTGCTTTAAAATTGCCCTTTCTTGTAAAATAATTTTTATCATTTTCTTCAATGTATAAATGTTTATTTTTTAATATAAGGTTCATTTTTATTCTATTTGTTTCGTCGTAGTATACAGTAGACATAGAGAGGCATGAAACACATTCCAGACTATTTCAGTTAAGGTCAAGAAACATCAGGATTTCGTCGATCCCCTTTTTCTCATTTTCTAAAATAAAGAAATCTAATGAAATAAAAAGTTGCATTTTTCCATAAATTTTTTTTGCCTAAGCATTACATAACCCAAGTTTCCAGCAAGTAAATTCTAAAAGTAAAATATTTTATTCTCTCCCAATGAATTAACAAGCAACACGCCATTCCGCAAAGGAATCTACTGGTTTTTTATTTATTTGAATAATTCTTCTCCTAGCTTTTAGTTTACTTAAGTTTAAATGACTAGAATTATTTATTATAATTGAAAGACTTTTATTGAAATTATTTGATTTTATTCGCTCTATATTTGTGCCAATCGATATAGATTTAGCATCCTTTTGGTTTAATTCATTCGGAAAGAAATGTAAGGAAGTAATTAATGCAAATGGCAAACAAATGGAAAGATCTGCTGCAACCTTACCTGTACACGAAAGCCTACCAAAAGATAATTTTTGTTTCAAATTTCTAAATAATTCTTCGATTAACCAACGCATTATACCTATTTCATAAAGAAATTTTCCAGTCATATCCAATCTATTTGTAACATAAATTGAAAAATATGAGGGGTCAGTTATTTTATTGTACACTGCAATAGCTTTTAATGCTAATTTTCTTTCTTTAATATATACAACACATTCTTGAATATATTTTACTTTCCTTGCCTTATTTTGATGCTCTGTTTTTGTTAATTTTACTCTATATTTTACTTTATTTTTAAAAACTCTTTTCCAACTTTTCCAAGGAACTTTTGATGAGGCACAATGTCTTACTTTTCTATTATCTTTTGCATTGATACAAAAGGGAATTTTTAATTTATCTAAACTTTCCATTAATTTAACCGAATCATACCATGAATCTAAGGCTACAGGAAGAATTGGATAACCTTCAGCAAATATTTCTTTCAACAGTTGAATTGTTAATTCATGTCCTGAATAAAGCAGTCTACCATTTACCTTTTCACAGAAAAAATAGTGTATGGGTAATGCATATCCTTTTCTTTTATTTATAAGAGAAAGTATAAATATTTTTTGACCTTATAAATATAATTGTTACTTGTACCCCAATTACCTATTCCATGTATTTTTTTCCCAGTTTTTATATTTGAAGTATCATCTATTACATAACAATAATCTTCTTCATTTATATCTTTTTTGATTTTATTTAAAATACTAAAACGTAGCCTTCTCATAAACCGGTTTGAAGAAAATCTCTGTACTCCATTTTGCATTGTTGAAACGGATTGACTCCAACCTAATTCCCTTGCTGTGGCTGATAAACTTTTCAATCCAAAAAGATGCATGCAGAAAAGTGCACAAATATTATTGTAATTTTTTAACCTTCAAAAAAAACATCTTTGTATGCCAGTTAAGAGCTGAGAAAAGTAATGTGAGGATTGAAGAAATAGCTCCAATTTGGTAGTTAATTGTTGCTTAAAACAAAGTAACAAAGGAGCTACCAATGGATTGGCAGAACCAACTCATCAACGTTTACCCTACTACCTGCAACTTCTTTTCTCAACTATCTTCAAAAATTTTTTTAAAAATTAGTCCTAATGCAAATCCTTTGTTTACAGATGAAGAAGTCATCACTATTTACATTTTTGGAATTCTAAATGGACTTAAAAATATTAAATCAATTTTTGACTTTACTAAAAATTTCCTTTCCGAGTGGTTTCCACAGCTACCTTCTTATGAAGGGTTTTTATTCAGACTAAACTCTTTAAATTCCGTTTTTCCTGAACTTACAAAATTCTTACTTAATGCCGACAAATTTAAAACAACATCCAACTCAGCTGAAAATATTACTTTAGTGGACTCACTACCAATTATGATTACAAAAAATTCAAGGGTTTATAAGTGCATCACAGCCAATGATATCTCTGCTGTAGGGTATTGTTCCTCAAAGTAAACATACTACTATGGAATGAAGCTTCATTTTATTGCATCATTTAAAAATAAAAAACTACCTGCACCTAAACTCGTAATGGTTACAAAAGCAAGTATTCATGACTTGAGGGCAATAAAGAAAGAACTTCTAGCTCAAAAAAATACGAAAATTCTTGCCGACAAAGCTTATATTGATAAAAAAACTAAACACAATTTAGCTCTTATTGGTACAGAACTTCATACTCCTATTAAAACCTCTAAATTTAAAAAAGAACTCTCCCATGATGAAAAAGTTTATTCAAAAATAGTCAGTTCATTTCGACAACCAATCGAAATATTATTCAATTGGTTGATTGATATCAGCGGTATCCAAAACGCTTCAAAAGTTCGATCTACCAAAGGACTCATTGTTCATGTCTATGGACGTTTTTCTGCCTGTTTATTTAAATACTTATTTGCATATTAATTTAACTTTATAAAGTATTTTCAACTCTTAATTGGCATTTTGTATTGATCTGCTACTATACGAATCTCGCTTGGTACGGTAATACTAATCATAAGTGACTCTTTGTTAATTTATTTTTAAGCAATCTATCTTTACCTTGAGTCACTCAACTCGTCTACATTTTTAGCCTGTGGAATCTATCCTTTATAATTTTCTCTTCACAAAATCTATACTTTTTTAACTTGCGTTGTTAATTTGGATGGAAACTTGGGTTAACTATTTATTATTTAATATCGGGTACTTATGAAGAATCTGGGTTAAAATAAGCTTTGATAATCATCTTTAAGAATTCCTTCGGTTTACTTAATTCGATATATACAAAAAATTTATGCCTTATATCCTTGATTTATGCATTTAATTCTACTAACTCTCTTAGAGGTTTTTTCTTAAATGTTGTAAGTGCATTTATTAAAGAGGGAAAAAATATTTTTTTAGAAATAAAATGAATTTAGCTTAAAGTCATAAAGCTAAGAGGAATAATCAATAGTATGTAAAAGTTTATTTTTTTTAATCAAGAAGTACAACTGATAGAAAATATAAATACAAATACTGTAATTTTAAAATAAGAAATTCTAATACATCATTTCCTTCACTTTTGCTTATTTTTAGCGAAAGTGAGGGAAGTAGAATTATTTCCATAACCAGTATTAATTTGCAGCAATATTTTTGTCATAAAATTAATATTTATTTAATAACTGACTAAGATAAAAATTTTTATATATATTTTTTGTTTTAATTAAATAAAATAGTTTATTATATTAGAAGGTGTTTAGGTAACATTATTTTTTAAAATAAAATAAACTATTTATAATAAATAACATTACTTATTTGTTTAAAAAGAAAAAATATTTATATTAGTAGATAGATTACCAAAAAGTAATTGTAACATAGAAAAATTTTTATCTTGCACTAAAATTTTTCTATATTTTTATAAAAAAATTTGCATCTCATTATTTACTTATGCTATTCATTAAAGTGTTATATTTTATTCTTTATCTTTTGAATGTTTTTTCTATAAAATTAATTTAAAACCAATTTAATATAAAATAATCAAAAAATAATATTTTTATTGATAGGAAAATTTATATATGGAAAATGTATTGCGATATTTAGAATTAATTTCTAAATATAATGAAAATATTTCTGATGAATTAATTAGAAATAGTACTATAAATAATTCTCCTGAAAAAAAACAAAAAAATAAGTTTTATTTTAGGGGGCAAAGCAATTGTTCATGGAAATTAATTCCTAGTATCTTTAGACAGGAATGTGTTGATTATGATGAAGCTAAATTAATTAAAAGTGTTCTTAAATTTAAATATTCACATTTTGATATTGACGACATTGGTTTAAATACAATATTACAAAAAACTTTAGAATTACAGCATTATCACATGCCAACACGTCTTCTTGATTGGAGTGAAAATCCATTAGTGGCGCTATATTTTGCAGCATGTAATGACAATAATAAAGATGGCACTATATTTTTATTATATAATCTTCAAGAAAAAGGAAATGAAAAATTAGCTAAATTAAATGATTTTAATTTTAGGTTAAAATTAAAAATTTCAATAATGGACAATAAAAGTTCTATTTTAAAAGAGTTGAATAATGAATATAATAAATTTAAAGAATTATTCAAATACAATAATATTGATATTGAGAAATTTAATAAAGAAGAAAATAGTAATCAAAATAATGATATTTTCAAATTTTCAAAAGAAGTAATGAGATTTAAAAAGGTTGGAATTAGGTCATTAAATAGAAATTTAACAACGCCATTAACTGAATTTGTAACTGATCAAGGTTCTGTTTTTTCATTAGAAGATGATTGTGAAATATTAAAAGAAATTCAGAAGAGAATATCTTTTATATATAAGTTAAATGAGGCAAGTATTATTAAGTATAGAGAAACCGACCGTGGTAAAAATCAATCTTCAATTTTTACCATGCATTTTGGGAAAATTATAGATAATAAAATTATAATTCCTTATGATCTTTTTGAAGAAAATAAAAGATTAGAAAATAAAGTTAATAAAACTGATTTTCAATTAGATCATTGGAATGGATCTAACTTACTTGTAGCAAAAATACTACTTAGAAAAGAGGATAAGTCAAAAATTATTTATGAACTTAGAAAATACTTTGGTATCCATGATGCTTTTATTTATCCTGATGACAAAAAAAGGAAATTTGATTATCTTTATCAAGAATTTATTTGCAGAGAGTATAATGATACTGAAAATTTTAAATATACCAATAATATTTAGAATTTTTTGTAATTTATAAAAAATATACAATAATATTTGCTTCTATGATTAAATACTATTGATAATAAAGAAATAATTATAAATTAAAATTGATTAATTTTAATTAGTTTATTTTATAAAAATCAATTTTTATTTCGATTTTATTAATACTAGTTAATAATAAGATTAATTTTTAAATTATGAATAATTTTATTTTTCATGGAATGGTTATTAAAAAATATTTGATGAATATTTAAAGAATATCATAGCAGGTTAAATGGGCTTAATAGAATATTAAAATTATTGCTTATTTTTACTTTCTAGTTCTAACTTAAAGCATTTAAATGTGTCAATTGCAGATTTTAAAATGATATCTTTCTTTTCAGGAAAAGAAATCGTATAATTTTCTAAAGATTCAATAAATTGGGCCCAATGTTGAAAAGTATTCCTTCCAATTCCATTTAAATAATTCATATTATTTATAAAATTTTCACCAAAAAGTGAACAAAGTTTCTTAAAAAGAAATTGTGTTCCTAAAGAAGATCCTTCAAGCACATAAAAGCACCCTAAAGCTTCATCAAAACAATTAATATGAGGAACAAATTTAGAAAAATTAATTTTCGCAATATCAATATCAAGATTTTTTAAATCTAATATTAATTTATTACTTTTATTTTTTAAAATAGTCTTTGAAAAAGATATTTCAAATTCATTAAAATTTAAAATATCTTTTTCAAGAGGAGTCATAACTCTATACATTACTATTAAATAATCTATATACTCATTAGTAGAATTTATTTTTATTAAATTATCTAGTTCATTGTGAATGTTTTTGGTTTTTAATTTTATTAATTCATGAAAACGAATCGATAATTCGCTATTTATCATATGAAAAACCTCTATTTAATAAATAATTTATATGAAAAATATTTAGTTTATAATGCTGCAAAATTTAATTTCACTATTCATTTGAATATTATTTAAAAAATTTGAACGAGTTAAAATAAGTCGATTATAAAGATGTAAAGCAATTTCATAATCCTTCATAGTCCATTGTTTACATTTATGGCTTATATCTTGCTGCCATGTGTCAAAAGATCTTTTTGGATTTAAAATCTTTTCATCATTTATAAAAAGATCTAATTCTTCAGGTTTTCCACTCCACTTTATAGTCTGACTTTCCTCTTTTCTTATTAGAACAATGAAATTTGATAAATCATTACTTAAATTAATAACAAGAATACCTGCCCCTATTGTTTTTGACCATTTATAAAAAATTGGATTAAACGAAACTAGACTATCAAATATGTAAATATTTTTTATTGGATATTTCTTTAGTTTTTTTAATACTTCATCAATAAAATCTGATGGAATTATAGAATGAGTATCTATTTTATTATTAAATCTGAAAAATATTAGGTGTGATTTAAATATTTCCTTCAATACACTAAAGCTTTTATTAGGTACTTTTTCTAGATTACACTCAGATTTTTCATAAGAAGATACAAATTTATCAATATGCGAGTTATATTCTAATTGTACTTTTTTTATTATATTGCTTCTAAGTTGGTTAATTTTTATTGCAAATGCATCTATTAAAGTTTGAATTTTTGGTAATACTTCAATTGGAGTATAATTTTTATGTTTTGAGTGGCAGCCAATCAAACCTTTAAGTTTTCCATCAATAACGATTGAGAAAGATGCAGCTGATTTTAGACTCATATTTCTTAAATAATGCAAATGAAAAGATGATATATCTCTAAATATTGAATAAGTTAAATCAATTTTTTTATTGCATCCTTTAATTGGTATCTGAGTATAATCAACATTGTAGATTATCCTAAATTTATTTTTTATGTATATTTCTCTCACAGACATAGACAAATCTGTGGCAGGATAGTGATGACTCAAAATATTTTCTAAACCATTAGAAAAATAGTTTGCTTTAACAATTCCATGGTTATTTTGTAAAAACTCACAAAAATAAGTTCTTTTAAACCCCGTTACTTCTGAAATATATTTACAAAGTATATTACTTAAAGAATTTATGCTATCTTTTGTTTCTGTTATATATTCATATATTTCTTGAAAGTGTATTTCATCAAAGTAGTAATTTAATTTATCAAAATTACTTTGAAATTCTATACATAGGACAGAACCTGAAAAAAACATAAAAGAAGGAATATTGACCAAAAAGTTTTTTAAATATATTTCTAAATTTGCAAGCACCCTTGATTTATTATTGTATAATTTTAATTTAGAAGAGTAATTTAAAATTTTATGCAAAGATCTTTGACTGAAAACATTTTCAATATTGTTATTGTATAATTCATAACTAAATAAATCATGAAAATTTTCAGAAGTAAAAATAATTTTATTATTTGATAGATTAATTCCTATTAAAATTGAATCAGATTGAATAATATTAGTAAGATTAACATCTAATCTTTCACAATATTCATAATTATATTTGTTTATTATACTCATAAAATACTCTCTTTAAGTTAATTAAAAGTTAATTGATCTATTTTTAAATAGAATTAGCAAAATATTTAAAATTATTTGTTACTTAATTTGATTGTGAAATAGCATTAAAATAGATAAGAAAATAAAATAGCCATTTTTATTTTAGAAGTATAAGGTTTCTGATCTAAATCGTTATAAACACCACTATTTTAGATAGTGGGAATCTATCCGGAAAAATTCTTTATCATAATAAAAAAAAATAACATATTTTTAAGATAAAATATGTTACTTAAATTTAAATATTTGAAATTATTAAATATTATTTTAAAATTAGAAACGATTTAGTTAGTCCTAGAATAAAATGTTAACAGTAAAGTACCAAGAAGTTAAATTGCTGTAAAAGCGCTTGTATAAAAATCAAATTTTAATTCTGAATGTAAGAAATTAAAATATTTTAGTAACAAATACTCTATAAAAAATGTTAAATTTTATAGCATAATATTCTGCTGAAGTTAAAATATTTTAATTTACTGAAATTACATATATATTATTTTATCTGTTCTATTCTTATATTAGATATATTCTATTTTTAGATTATCTTATTGATTTGTTTTTAGTGCAATAAATCTATTAATTATTTTATAAAAGAATCTGAAAGATTTATTTTGTAACTATAATTCTTTATTTTTAATTCTTGTCGTTTTTACTCAAAATTTACGCCAAGCATAAGAATTCATTTATCTCAAAAAATTATATAATGCAATTCAAAAGCGATATTTAATTAAAAATATTTGAATAGAAAGTTTCATCCGCATTGAAGTTAAAATTACCTTCCGTATTAATCTTGTTCTTTACCTTATAAAATGTATTATAAAAATATACAGTTCAGATAACTGATAAAATATCCAAAATAATTTTGAAAGGAGTTTAAAATGACAAAAATTTGGATTGTCGATGCTTTTACAGACATTGCTTATAGAGGAAATCCTGCTGCAGTGATGATTGTAGACGAATTTCCACTAACAATGCTGCAAATTGCAAAAGAAATGAATTTATCAGAAACAGTCTTTGTTAAGCCTCTAGGGGGTAATCGATTTCATATACGGTGGTTTACGCCAAAAAATGAAGTAAAACTTTGTGGCCATGCGACTCTTGCTACAGCCCATATTTTAACTACTGAAAATTTTATATTAAGTGACAATATTATATTTGACTCACTATCAGGTGAACTTTCGGTGATAAAAAAATCAGATTCATATTCGTTAGACTTTCCTTTACAAAAAGTTGGTCAAAACCTATCTATAGAGCCATATAAAAAAGCTTTTCAATTGAAAGATGAAATCACTGAAGTAGTAAAAGCATTTGATGATGTTTTAGTTCTTGTGAATAATGAAGATATTTTGAAAGAATTAACCCCAGATTTTTCAAAATTATTAGAGATAGATGCCAGAGGAGTTATTGTTACAGCGCATTCTTCAAATTATGATTTTATTTCCAGATTTTTTGCCCCCAAATCTGGAGTAAATGAAGATCCTGTTACTGGTTCAGCGCATTGCAAACTTGCAGACTATTGGAGTAAAAAATTAAATAAAAAAGAATTACTTGCTTATCAAGCAAGTGAAAGGGGAGGAATAATTAAAATTTTTGTTAATGATGAAAGAGTTATATTAAATGGTAAAGCAGTTACTATACTAGAAGGTAAATGGTTAGTTAATATTTAGTTTCCAACGACAAAAAAACAAATTGTTTAATTTTTTTAATATCTCAAAATTATATCTAAATAAAATTGAAAATTAGTTTAAAATTGCTTTACAAAAAGCTGAAATATTTTCGCTCATATCTTCATTTAGATATAAATATGGCTCAATCAATTCAAGTTCAATCAAATACATTTTACCTTTATGTTTGACTAAATCCACTCTAGCATAATTTGGATTTATATGTTCTAAAAATTTCTTAGCACTCTTAATTTCTTCGTTAGATGGTTGATAAGAAAGATTTTTAGCTCCATACAATTGATGCGCTAGTATGGAATTTATTGCTGGCTTTTTCTGAACAGCATGGGAGAATTTATTATTAAAAAAGAAAAAAGATAGTTCTCCATCTACTTTAATTTCTGGAAAAAAAGTTTGAATAACTAAATCCCATTGTGATATAATTTCCTTAAAGAGAGACACTTTTTTATCTAAATCTGAAATAGAAAATTTAAATACATTTTTTCCACCGAGACCAATCGCTGGTTTAGCAATAAAACTAGTTTTAAAATTATATTTCGAGATAAAAATTTTTATTTGTTCTAAAAAGTTTTTAGAATTTTTATTAACAATTAAAATATCACCTACATCTAAATTCATATTTTTTAAATCTAAAAGATATTTTTTATGAGAATTCCATGTTATAATATCAATGTTGTTAACTGTTTTTTTATTATTTTTCTTTAATTCTAGTAACATGTCTATAAAATCAGAATAATTTAATGAATAATCCCAGCATCGTTTTGGGACTATTATGTCATATTTATTTTGGCTTTTAGTAATATTTTTCCAATTTACAAGTTCTAACTCTGCTCCAAATTCTTTCATAAATGGTTTCAATAATTTATATTCATCTAAAAAATCAGAGCAGTTATTTAAAAAAAAATCTTTATTATCGGAATCTAGTAAAGCAACTTTCATATAAATATCCATCATTTATTGTTAATAACTATAATTATATATTATAATTAATTTCGTAGTGCAAGTGATGTAAAAAAATTAATAGACATAAATTATCAAATTACAGTAAAATAAAAAGATGAAAGGAATATTATGGGAAAAATATTTAAATTAAAGAAAATTAGTAATATGAGTACAGATTTAATTTTATCTTTTCAAAAACTACCAATCTATTTATATATAAAAGAGAGTTATTACTTCAGAATGAGAGGTTATTCAATTGGGAATTTGAGAAGTTAATTCTGCCAAATATTCTGGTTGAAATACCTACTTTTGAGTATCAAATTGGAATTCATCAAATAATGGTTTTTTGTAGTGATCATCATTTAGGATTACCTACGGCAGAAGGAATTCAGCAAGATGGGTTCAAATTTCTTGCCATTTGTTGAATTGCATTAAAAAATGTAATTGGTGCAACTACACAGATTTTTAACAATGATAAAATTACTCTAGTTTATGAAAAAAATTTGAATCCATATGATTGACTGATTTTCAGTGATGAAAATTTTCAGCATTTTACAATACCTTTTCAATCTGAAATTTTGAATATTGATAGCTATAGGGATGCCATAGTTTTTACTTTTAAGAAAATATTGCTGTGTTCATTTTTTCTATTTACTGATTTTTGCTCTTCTCTTCTAAGAAGAAGCTCACACCTTGGATGTAATTGTTGATAACAGTAAATACTTGCATTGCACAGTACTGTGTGATACATAATATCTTGGATGGCACAATATTAAGCACTGGAGGTTGTTATATTGAATTCGCAGTTGAAAAAGGGGGTTTTAGAACTATGTGTCATGGTCATATTAAATAAAAAAGATTGCTATGGTTATGAACTCGTTGAAACCCTATCAGAACATATATCAGTAGTTGAGGGAACAATTTATCCACTCTTACGGCGTTTATTAAAGGAAGGATATTTTGAGACATATTTACAAGAATCGGGAGAGGGGCCTTCTCGAAAATATTACAAACTAACTGAATTAGGAAGAAAAACGATGCATGAAATGCTGCAAGAATGGAGAGAGTTTTCGCAGGGCGTCAATATGATTATTGAAAGAGATAATATAGGAAATCAAAAATGAATAAAAAAATATTTTTACAAAAATTAAAAAATGCACTTGCGCAGATGGATGAACAAGAAAAAAATGAAATTTTAAGTGATTATGAAGAACATTTTTTAGCGGCGGCTGAATCTGGTAAATCAGAGCAAGAAATAATTAATGCCCTTGGCGATCCTTTAATTATAGCAAAATCTTATTCATCTGAAAAAATTATAAAACAACTTGAATCTAAAAAACCATTTCAAAAAAAAGTAGTTCCACTTGCTCAGTCATACTTCTTAGTTGCTAGTCTAGGTTTCTTTAATGTAATTGTTTTTGGTATACCTTATTTCCTTGCATTTGTTATAACATTATCAATTTGGTTATCTTCTGTTCTATTAACTTTAAGTAATTTATATAATTTTGGAAATAATATTGTTTCCAGTGTGTTGAATTTCGATTTGAATAAAGGTTCAGCTATATTTTATTCTTTGGGAGGAGTTTTTCTAGGGATATTATTATTAAATATTGCTTACTTAGTTACTAATTGGTTATTAAAATTATTTATAAAACATGTGCAATTGAGTTTAAAAGTTGCAGGATTGGATGGAGAAAAAAGGTTATGAAATTAACTCAAAGTAAAATTGTAATTCCTTCATTTATCGGTATGATACTTTGTTATGTAACTGCATTTGCATTAGATAAAGATAGTAATAGAAAGTTTAGTAAAGATTTTAGTAGTGAAAAAGTCCATAAAATATATCAAGGGTTGTCTGAACCAGAGCTTGAAATTTCTGGACCAACAATTAATGCTAAAGTAACAACTATTGAAGGAAAAGATGTATCTATTTCTGTAGAAAAAAAATCTCCTAATTGTGATTTAAATATCAAAAATAATTCGGGAACAATTGATATAGAATATATTGATTCTTTTTCTTTTTTCAAATTTGGAAGATTAAAAGACACTTGCTTGGCAGAAATAATAATTTCCACCCCAAAAAATTCAAAACTAAAAATATCTACAGTTTCGGGGAATATTGATGTAGAAGGTCACTATAAGGAAATAAAAATGACTTCTGTAAATGGAAATATAAATGTTAATATAGATACTCCAGAGGCGAGGATTAATTCTGTATCAGGAGATATTTATTTAAAAGGTTTGGTAAAAGATCTTGATGTAAAAAATGTAAGTGGAAATGTCAATCTTATTTATAACTCTCTTCCTGTCATTGGTCTTTTAAAAACTAGTACAGTAAGTGGGAATGTAAAAATTGAAATACCAAAGGATTCTCAATTAGATTACAAATTTCAATCTATTTCAGGTGAGTTTAAGGTAAATAATATCTATATTAATGAAAGTTCAAAATTTTCTATAAATTCCGAAAGTGTTTCTGGAGATGTAAAGATAAATTAAAGTAAATTAATTTATCTTTTCACTTCATTGATGAAAAGAAATAAAGCTTAGTAAATTAAAGTTTTCTATCCAATTCATTTATTTGATAATCATTTGCACTCATATCACGTTTTTGCATAAGACCGTCTGAATTAAATTCCCAATGTTCGTTGCCATGAGTTCGCATCCAACTTAAATTTTCATTATCAAACCACTCGTATTCAAATCGAACAGAAATTCGGTTTTCTGTATAACACCATAGTTCTTTTTGAAGTTTATACTCTACTTCTTTTTTCCATTTCCTAGTTAAAAATTCTATAATTGCAGCACGACCTGAAAAAAATTCTGTTCGATTTCTCCATACAGAATCTTCTGTATAAGAATTAGCAACACGTATAGGATCTTTTGAATTCCAAGCATCTTCAGCACTTTTCACTTTTAATTTAGCAGATTCTAAGTTGAAAGGAGGCAATGCAAAAGGTTTACCATTTTTTTTAATAATCATGTCAATCCTCTTTCTTTAAAGAAGAAGACTTGACGCTCTATTTAAAGTAACTATCAAGTCAACGTAACGTTATTTATTCTACTAATTTTTATTTGGTTGAACTACTGGAAAATCTATTTCTGTTTGTGCAATTTCATTAATATAATTCGTCCATGTATTTAACGCTACATGTAACACAATTTCAAGAATTTGACCATCATCATAACCAGCATTTTTGATGGCATCTAAGTCACTTGTTTGAATATGTCCTCGCTTGTTAACTACTGTTACTGCAAATCGAACCGCTGCATCCGCTTTGGGATCATTTGATTTTCCTTTTCTGTTTGCTGCAATTTCATCATCTGAAAGTTTTGCTAATTTTTTTCCTAAGTAAGTATGTGCAGATAGGCAATAACTACATCCATTTATTTCTGCAACTGCAAGAGCTATTCTTTCACGGGTCGCAGCTGCTATTTTGCCTTTACCAAGAGCTTCAGAAAGGTTTAAATATCCTTCCAAGGCTGTAGGACTTGAACTAACCATCAGAAATAAGTTTGGTACAACACCTAAGTTTTTTTTGACTGATAGAAGCATATCTTTTGCTTCAGGAAGAGCTAATTCGATTGATTCTGGTGTAAAAATTCGTGACATAGAATTTCTCCTTTTTTTATTGAAGCATGATTGCCATTCAATAAAAAAAGAATAAATCCTTCCAAATATATTTAGAAGATTGAAATTTGTGATACACTTTTCCAAAATTGGAAGGATAATTTATGGATCGTTTAGAAGCTATGTTAATTATGGTGGCAGTTGCAGATGGAGGTAGTCTTTCTCAAGCTTCTCGTAAACTTAAAATTCCATTAGCCAGCATAAGTCGAAAAATATCGGAACTAGAAGCACATTTGAATGTGAAGCTATTAATAAGATCAACAAGATCACTAGAACTTACTGATTATGGTAGATCGTATGTTGGACATTGTCGGCGTATATTAGATGATATTGAAGAAGCTGAACGTATGGTTATTGGAGAATATTCAGCTCCCAGAGGATTACTCACGATTACTGCGCCAGTTGTTTTCGGAAAATTACATGTTATTCCAATAATTGCAGAATTTTTAAATAACTTCCCAGAAGTTAATATACAGTTATTATTGACAGATAGTGATTTAGACCTCATAGAAGAAAAGATCGATCTGGCAGTGAGAATTGGAGATCTTGCAAATAGCACTTTAATTGCTTCTAAAATAGGTGAAATTCGACATATAACTTGTGGAAGTTCTTTTTATTTTAATAAACATGGAAAGCCCAAAATTCCACAAGAACTAAATTTACACAATTGTATAAATATTTCTGCTTTTGGAACAGCGAAAAATTGGGTCTATTATTCAAACAAAGGAAAAATGAATATTAAAATTCAACCTCGATTAGAAGTAACTACAGTGGAAGCTGGTATTGAAGCTGCTGCTTTAGGTGTTGGTATTACTCGAGCTCTTTCCTACCAAATCAATTATTACTTAAAAAATAATAAACTAGAAATTATATTAGAAAATTATGAACCTAAACCTTGGCCTGTCCATCTTGTTTTTGCTTCGGGAAGAATTATACCTAATAAATTGAGGTCATTTTTAGAATTTGCAAAACCAAAGCTAAAAGATCATTTAATTTATATTCACTAGTAGTAATGTTGTAAAAAAAATATTCTTCATATTTGGATTTAATTTTGTATTTATTTAAGGAATGTAACTTCCAATCATAAATTTATTTTACAATAGTTGGATCCCATGAAGTTTTAAAATTTATTTCTAATGAATTTAATTCTGCAATATCTTTGTATGTGAGATCAAAATTAAAAATATTTAAGTTTTCTTTCATATGCTCTATATTTTCAGATTTTGGTATAGCACAAAAACCATTTTGATAACTCCATCTTAGTAAAACTTGTGCTGGATTTACATCATATTTTAGCGCAATCTTTAAAACTATAGGATCTGCAAGAAAATGAGCATTAGTTAATGGAGCCCAAGCACATATTGTAATGCTATTTTCAAAACAATATTTTACTATGTCTTGCTTTTGATTAAATGGTGTAATTTATAATTGATTTATTGCTGGTTTAATTGAACATATTTTTAATAGTTCCTCTAAATGTGAAATTCCATAATTTGATACTCCTATTGCTTTTATATGTCCTAATTCAGAAATTTTTTCAATTTCCTTCCATGCAGCCAATCTATTTTCAACATTTTTTGGTGAATGTATCATATACAAATCAATATATTCCAAACCTAATTTTTTTAGACTATTACTAAATTCAGTTTTTACAAATTTTGGATCAACTTTTGAAGAAGCAAGTTTAGTACTAATGAATAATTCTTCCCGCGGAATATTTGAATCTTTAATAGCTTTACCAATATCTTCTTCATTTTCATAAACACTTGCAGTATCAATATGTCTATATCCTAATTTTAGGGCATTTAAAACTGCATTATATGTTCTAATCCCAGGTGGAATTCTATAAGTTCCTAATCCAATCATTGGGACAAAAGTTTTTTTTACTATTTCTTTAGCAGGTATTTTTTGATATTTAGAGGAAATTTCTGAATTATCTTCTTTAATTTTAAAGTATTTTCTGTTTATAAGTGGATCTTTAATGTAATCATCTACAAACCGATAAATAACTTCTTCTGTAACATGCTCCATAGTGAAAATATGCGTAAAGTTGCCTTGTGAATTATTTGAATTTTGATCAACAAAAATAGGTAAATGGTATTTTTTTGCAAGAATTTGAGAAGGAGCTGGTAATACAACGCAAGGTGAGAATTTATTATGCCATGCTTCAATATTTTTACTATTTAAAATTTCTGTTAATATTTTTGTTCTTTCCAAAATTGTTTGAGTACGTTTTTTAAAACCTTCTACACCTACTTTTTTTATAATATTTAAGGCAATGATTGGTACTGTTCCATCTCTTGAACCACCAATTGTTGTATCATATGAAGCAACACATTCTGCAAAAGGAGAACATGGAAGATTGCTAATCACTTTTTTTCGCGCCAAAAATAAAGACCCTGGCATTGGAATCCCTACTCTTTTATGTAAACTTACAGATAATGTATCAATTTCTTCAATCCTAAAATCAAGAGACAAAGGTTGATTTTCTAAAAATGGTGTAATCAATCCACCTAAAGCAGCATCAAGATGAATGTGATAATTTTCTGATTTAATATTTGCTAAATTAATACAATTTATTAATTCTAAAATATTATCATAGGCTCCTTTCGCTACTGAACCAGAACAAAAAATAAATATATAATTTTCATTTTTTTTCTGCTTTTTTAATTTGGAGAAAAGATCTTCAGCTGACATTGAACCATTAGGTTCTGTTTTTACTTTTAAAATTTGTTTGCATCGAGTGATTAAAGCAGCTTTTAATATGCTATAGTGAGCATCATCAGCAAATACTAGGATAGGATCAAGAAATCTTCGCATGCCAATATGAATACCATGTAAATTTGAAAATGAAGAGCCTGGATTTGTGTATCCCCAAACATCATTTTCTGGTAATTTAAGCAAATTAGATACAAAATAAATTAATTCCTTTTCTGCTTCAAAAGAAACCAAATGACCACCCAAACCAGTAAATGGGTCGCCTAAATTATTGATAGTATGACCGAGAAGTGGCCAAAAACCCTCGCACTCTGATGTCTTTTGATTGAGCTGTATGCCTAAACAATTTTTCGTTTCTTCTTCAAATTTTTTAGCTAATTCTAACGCTATTTTATATGTCGGAGTATTTTGAATTATTTTTTCCAATTTAATTCTCCTCTGTAAATTTAGATTTTTATTTTATCCAATTTTTTTTATTCTTAAAAGTATTATCAAGAATTATAAATTTATTTTTCCTCTTCCTTATTAAATTAGAATAAAAAACTAATAAAAAAGACTACCACTTTTGAATTTTGAAGTATTTTTATATTTTTTTAATAAATCAATAATAAATTACTACTTGCTTTAAAAATATCATTCAAATATTACTAAGAATAAAAATATATTCATGAAATATTGAATAAAAAATCTTCTACTGATATAATATTTTTTATTCCAGAATAAATTAGGTGATTTAAATACGTATAAATTTAAACATTGTAAAATTATGCTTGCTAATACTCTATAAAGATAAAATATTTATAGTGAGAATATACATAATAAATCTATTGAAATAGGAGATGAATGGATAGAAAGAAATCGTTATAAATTAAATAAATTAGTATGAAAAAAATATAGATTTTAGAAAATCTTGTGATTTAACTATCGATAACTTTTTGCTTAGGGAAAAAAAGTGATTTAAAATATGATAAAAAATTTTATGCATTTAAGATTAGATTCAGTACCTTGGTATTTAAAACCACTAATTTTAGTATATGGGTATGTTTTAGGTTACCTGCAATATATTCAATACTGGCTAAATAATAAAACAATACAGATTTCATGGGTAGGTATTGAAAATCTTTCTCCCGATAAAAATTATATTTTTGTGTTTTGGCATCGCTATTTTCCATGCTATTTTTCCGCTTTTTTTAAATTTAAAAAACATATTTGGATGGTGCATCCACTATTATATATGGCACATATGTGGATACTTGTTAGACTTCTTGGAGTTCAAAAGATAATTCCGGGCTCTGCAGGAAATTCAGGAATTAAAGCAACAAAAGAGCTTATTGCAGATCTAACAGCTGGATATTCAACTATGATTTGTCCTGATGGACCATCTGGTCCTCCTTATGTTTTTAAAAAAGGAGTTCTTTATATCGCAGCTAAAAGTAAAGTTCCAATTGTCCCACTTTACTTTAGAACAAATCCAAGTTTCCAAATTAGGAGTTGGGACAAAAAAAAATTCCCTATTCCATTTGGAAAATTGGAAGTAGAAATTGGTGAACCGATTGAAGTTTCGGAGATGAATCATGATACAGTAATGAATAATATTCTTTCTGCAATGAATGGAGAATAATATAGATGTTATTAAATTTGATTAGATTAATTTTTATTTAAATTTCAACATAAAGATTTTATATAATGGTAATTATAAATAAAAAAATGAGTAGCAAGAAGGTTTTACAATATTCATTTGAATCAAAACTATGGAAATATAAAGGAGAAAAAGGTTGGTACTTTTTAACATTATCAAAAGAATTGTCTAGATTAATTAAAAAAAATCATTTTTCCTCTGAAGAAGGCTGGGGAAGACTTAGAGTAACCTGTAATATGGGAAGATCTGTTTGGTCAACTGCAATATGGTACGATAGTAAATTTGAAGCATATTTATTGCCTATTAAAATTGCAGTACGAAAAAAAGAAGGAGTTGAAGAAGGAGATATTCTTAAATGTTCTTTAAAAATTTAACTTTTTTGAAAATTGGCAATATATTACAGCCAAATCCTCCAATTTGGTTGTATTGGAAAAAGAATTATAGTTGCTGATTATTATTACAATCCAAAACTTGTGCTCTTGTTCAATTATCTAAATAGCAATTGGGGATATCCAAATGCTTATTGCTAATAGTGTGTATTTGAAAAGTATTTATTGATAAATTGATAATTATTTAACATGCTCAATATTATTTCTAATAATAAAAAATTATAAATATTTTATGTATTACAATTTTTTTGTTAATGAATGTTGCATAACTAAAATCCTTGTAATTATAATTATCTAAAGAATAAATTTAATTTTAATGAAATATTTTATATTTATAAATTAATTATTAAAAATTATATATTTTATTTAATAAAATTATATAGTAAAAAAGATACAAAGTGGATTAATTTTAAAGAATTATAATTTTTATATGCGTTTACAAAACTTTCTAACCAATGTAATTAATGAAATACTAAATTATTTATAAATTTAATTTAGATATTTTCAATATTTTCATAACTTTTATTTTTAAATGAAAAAGGGAAATTAGAAAATCAGTATTTTTTAAAATTTCTAAGAAAGGAAGACTTAAAAAATGAAGATAACATTACTTTTAAAGTTAAATTTCTCTAGGTTTAACGAATGCTAAAATTTACATATTCCCATTAAATTAATTATATTACATAATTAATTTTTCTTTGCTAAAAATTTATTTTGATAAATATTTGTTGTTAAAGTAAGTTTAATAATTATTTCGAAAGGTAATTTATGACAAATAGTATTAATAGTTTGGAAAATGAATTTGTACAATACTCAAGTTCATTAGGAAAAGAAATATTATATAAACCATCTTTGGAAGTGAAAAATATATTAGATCCAAATATACAAGAAATTCTCCAAAAAATGAGGATTCAATTAAATGGAAAAGGAATTGGATTAGCAGCAAATCAAATTGGTTTTCCTTTGCAAATATTTATGATTGAGTTTAATAATGAAAATGAACGTTATAAGCATTTAAATTTCGAATCAATACCTAATCAAGTGTACATTAATCCTAGAATAGTGAATACTTCAAAAGAAAGAGTTTCTTTTTGGCATGGATGTTTAAGCGCAATCGGAAAACCAAGAGGTCTTGTAGCAACTTATAAATGGCTTGATTTTGAAGCTTTTGATGAAAATGGTAATTTTAAAAGTGGAAGATTAGATGGTATAGGATCTGTAATTTTTCAACACGAATTTAGGCATTTGTTAGGTTCTTGTTACTTTGACCATGCGAAAGAATTTCTAGAATATGAAAAACTCAATAATTTATTTCTTTCAGGGGTACTAAATCCTTATGAGATTGTAAGCGAAGAAGTTCCTCTACTATTAGCAGATTATATTGTTGGTACTAAAATTAGTTAATGACTTTTTGCATTGTTTTTCTATTTAAGAAAATAGCTATAAATAGGGCTAAAATACTTGTAACAGTACCTCCTAGAAATGCATATTGATAACCAACTAAATAAATAATAAATCCAAAAATTGGTCCAGTAATCCCTAAAGCTAAATCAAAAAAGGCTGTATATATTCCTAAAGCTTCTCCGCGACTTTGTTCAGGAATTTTTTTCACAACTTCTACGCCAAATGCGGGAAATACAAGAGAATAACCAATCCCTGTCAGAGCTGAACCTAAAATAGCTATAATTGGATTGTTGAAAAGCAAAATCGTTGACTGTCCAATTGTTTCAACTAGCAGAAGAAATACAAGTATTCTTGTTCCACCATATTTTTGTATCATATTTGGGAATAGTATTCTTACAAGAATGTAAGCTGATGCAAAAACTGTTAGACAAAGCGATGCTCCATTCCATTGTTTACTTGCATAGTATAACGTCATAAAGGTTGCGATAATTCCGAATCCAATTGCACCTAAAGCCATTCCTGCTCCAGGTAACCAAATATCTTTTAGTAAAATTAAAAATTGAATTCTTTGATTGTTTGGAATAATTGTTGTTACTACAGTATTGGGTAATTTTAGCGCTATTAAAAAAGCAATTACTGGAAGGGAAGTTATTACTAGGGAAATAATTTGTAGTCCACCTATTTTATAAAGTTCCATACCAATTGGAGCGCCAAATGCGAAGGCTCCGTATAATGCAAGACCCATCCAAGACATGACTTTTGCTGAGTTGCTTGTTCCAGCTAATCCAATTCCCCAAGAAAGAGCACCCGTCATGACCATACTTTCTCCTAATCCTAAAACAACTCGACCTATTAAAAGTATTGCTAGTGATAAATTAGAGGTAGAAGAAACAAGATAAGAGGAATAATATGTTAAACTAGCAAATGCACATAAAAGTAATCCTAAAAGAACTATTTTTTTGCTTCCTTTAATATCAGATAATTTTCCTGAATATTTTCTTGTTAACATTGTAGAAATGGATTGAGCAGCTATGACGATTCCAGCTATTGCAGAACTATATAGTAATTCTTTAGTAACAAATAATGGCAAAACTGGTAACGGAATTCCTATCGTAAGAAAGCCAATAAAAACAACTAATGTCAGAATAAGCAAGGATTTATTTGAATTTTCCATGGTCTAATTTTCCTAAATTAACAAATTATTATCTAAATTACTTAATAGTTATAATCTATGTAAAATAAAAATATTTTTTATAATTAATTACAAATCGAATAATTTTTTGCTTTAAATATTAAGCAACTAAAGTTTCTCCCCAGAGAACTTACACCTTCAAAATAAAATTATGCAATAGAGAATAAAAACTTTTAAATAAATATATTATCCTATTATAATTTTTTATACTTTCAATTTTAAAAAATAAAAATATATGAAATAATTAAATGAAATATTTATATTTTAAAATAAAAATTATTTCTATAACATTTCAATTTTTTGTTTAGTAGTTTATTCTGGAATTAACATCTTGTTAAAATTTTTTGATTTAAAGGAGTTTTATATGAAAAGTAAATTCATAAGTTTGATTGTCTTTAAAATAGGTTTATGTTCTGTAACTTTAAATGCAAAAGCTGTCAGTGCTCATAATGCTTGTACTGGAGCTAATACGGTATCAAAACATTTAGAAATCTTTGATGATCTTGATTTTAATGTTTATTCTAATCAAAAGTGGGATGAATTAAAGAAAAGCCATGCAAAGGATATTATTGTTCACTATCCAGATAGGCACATAACAAAAGGCTTAAATGATCACATTGTCGAATTGAAAAAAGCTTTTATATTTACCCCTGATAGTTGTATTACGTCACATCCAGTAAAGATTGGTGCAGGCGAATGGACTTCTGTAATTGGAGTTTTAGATGCCACATTCTCTTTAGTTGACGATTGAAAATAATTTTTATTTTTTGTAATATTTTTTGATAACCCTTAACTAAAAGATATAATTATGAAGTTTTTAAGAAATAAAACTATACTTTTTCCATTTTTTTTATCATTAAATCTATATGCAACAGATTTAAATGAACTCCATTTTGTAACCGAACCTTCTGGAGTTATATATTATGATAAAAAAAATATTGAATTGAAAGGAATTGTTGGTGAAAGAATTCAATATTTAATCAAAAAATTAGAATTAAAAAATAAAGTAGAAATTATGCCTTGGTCTAGAGCTTATTATGAAACGATTAAAAATAAAAATTATGTTATTTTTCCAATTGCGAAAACAGAAGAAAGAGAAAAAGAGTTGAAGTATTGTTGTATAATTTCTAAATCTAGGCAGTTTTTTTTTAAATTAAAAGCAAGAAAAGATATAAATGTTAAAAATATTACTGATGTAAAAAAATATTCTGTTGGAGTTGTTCGTGATGATTATAGGCAAGTTATATTAGAAAAAAAGGGATTATCAAAATTAGAAGTAGCAACCACAATGGATTTAAATTTTAAAAAATTCATTGGAGGTAGAGAAGATATAATATTATTAAGTGAAAATTCAATGCTTAAGTATTTGAACCAAAATAATATGACGATTAATGAGATCGAAAAATTAATAGAATTTAAAGATATTGATATAAATAATTATGTTGCATTTAATAAAGAAATGGATGATAAAATAATTTCTAAAGTAAAAACAACATTAAAAGAAGTTTATGACCCTGATAAAGATTTATAAATTTTGGAATCATTTCTTTGAGGTTAAAAATATTAAATAATATTTTTATAGGTTTTTATTTGAGGATATCCGGATTGCATAATATCTTTTACCGCATTAAAAAATTTGCTCATATGTTCTGAATTTAGATGTGCATGTAAATGTTCTTGAGACTCCCATTGTTCATAAAGTGTAAATTCACAATTATCATTTGTAGATTCGTGTAGCAAATAGCAATATGCACCCTCTTCATTCAATGTTAAAGGAATTATTTTTTCCATCTCTTTTTTGAAAAAATCTTCCTTCCCAGGAATTACTTTTACAACAGCAAATACGGCTAAAATTTCTTTGTTTGGTTTTCCTACATTATAAGTTTCGTTAAATTTTGTCATTTTACAATCCTTTTCTAAGTAAATACCTGAAAAACTTTCCTAACAAGGTTTTTCATTAATTAAAACTTACCATTATTTTTTTTTCTTACAATCTATTAAAAGAAAAAATATTGTTAATTAAAAGTTAATAATTAACGTGATTCTTTTTCTTAATTATTAATTTATTTAAGTGCGAATAAAAATTACTTAGTAATATCATTACTATATTTAAATAAATGAATTAAAATAAATTGTATATGGCTAAGAAAAAAACTATAGTGAAACATCTTTAGCAATTAATCTATAAATCTATTGCTAGTATGAATAACTTAAGGAATTAAAAAGTACCAATTTTTAGTTAACCTATTGAATATAAGGTAAAAATAGTGACACAAAAGAAGAGCCCATTTGGATTTGAAAAGCCAGAAAGTAGTCCAGGTTTCTTACTATGGCAAACATTGACTATTTGGCAAAGACTTATAAAAAGGCAATTAGAAGAGTATAGATTAAATCATACGCAATTTGTTATATTAGCAATTGCTTATTGGTTCTCAACAAAAGATAATATAGCTAAACAAACGGATATTATTACACTTTCAAAGCTGGAAAAAATGACGGTTTCAAAATCTCTCAAGTCACTTGCCTCCTTAAATTTAATTCAACGATCAGAAAATCAGAGTGATAGTCGATTTAAAAATATTATTCTAACTGATGAAGGTGAAAAGCTAATTAAATTACTAATTCCTATGGTTGAAAAAGTTGATAATGATTTTTTTAATACACTAACAAAAAATGAAAATGACATTATAAAAGATTGTTTTAAAAAACTTTCTCATTTTCAGAGTATTGATAACTCCTTCTAAAAATTTATTTAAGTTTTATAATTAGTAATATATTAATAGAAACATTAGATTAGTTTTTACGAAGGAATATTTATCAAGTAAATCCAACTATAAATTTTAAATTACTGAAAAAAGGTGAATATATGGCGAATCAATTAATTCAAAATTTAAAAAAACTTCAAAATAAAGAAAAAGCAAGAATACAACAAAAATTTTTTAAAACTGGAAAAGGAGAATACGCTGAAGGAGATATTTTTTTAGGTGTTATCGTTCCTGAAGTCAGAAAGATAGCAAAGAAAAATATATCACTGCAACTTGATCAAGTACAAATTCTATTAATTAGTAAATATCATGAAGTTAGATTGCTAGGATTAATTATTTTAACTTATCAGTATGCGAATATGGTTAATATTAATAATGAAATAGAACAAAAAAATATCGTTAACTTTTATTTATCTAATACGAAATATATAAATAATTGGGATTTAGTAGATGCAAGTTGTTACAAAATTTTAGGAGAATACTGTTATCAATATAAATTAGAAGACATTTTAAGCAAATTGACATATTCTTCAATACTTTGGGAAAGAAGAATTTCAATAGTTTCATGTTTTGCTTATATCAAGAAATCTGAACTAAATTTTATATATTCCATAATTCCAAGATTTTTTAATGATAAACATGATTTAATACATAAAGCTTGTGGCTGGATGCTGCGTGAAGCTGGAAAAAGGAATAAATTTCTGCTAGAAAATTTTTTGAAAGAAAATTTTGAAGTAATGCCAAAAATTATGCTGCGCTATGCATTAGAAAAATTTTCAGAAAATGAAAAATCTCGTATTTTAAAGTAATTATTCAATATATTTTAAATTATTCCTCTGATTGAATAATTTGAGTTACTGGTATTTTAATTTCTGGTTTAATTACTTGTACAAATGCGACTTCATCCATATATTCTATTCTATTATCATTGGAAAATGTCCAAATTGCCAAATCCCATATGATCTGATCAAGTTCTCCTTTTTTATATGCATTTAATGTATATTTTGTAACTAATTTTTTTGGATTTTTAGGAATAACAACTTGCTCAAATGGTAACGAAACTTGAATTAATAATTCTGAATCACGAAATCCTTGAAAATGATTATATAATTCATCATAACCTGTAACTTTTATATTCCCATTCATACGCATAATAAAATTTGGGGTAAAGTATTTTTCTAAATCGCTTTTTATAAAAGGGTTTCTTTTGTCTGCAATATAATTAAACCATTGCATCATATTTTCTACACTTTTCGTGCGATTAAATTTTTTATTACTACTTGTAGTCTGATTTACTATATTATTTTCATTAATGTTACTATAATTTGCTAGCACTTGAGTAGATATCATACTACTAGATGTTAGAATCAGGAAAGAATGAACTAATAATTTTTTCATAAAATCTCCTTACATATTCGTTAGTGATTTCTAAATTAGAAAAATCTAATTTAGTAGTATATTTTTATTTAAATTTTATAAAATAGTAAATAAGCATAAAAATTATCAATATAGTTAGCAACTTTTGATTTATATTATTATTACTATATGAATTAATTATGTATTATCAATTATTTTGTAAATAATAGTTACTTCCAAGTAATAGGTAATTTATTCCTATAATATAAAATATTTTTTCTCCGAAATAGCATTTAAGTTAAAATTATTTTTTATTAAGTATAGAAAGAAAATCATGCATTGTATGAGTAAAGCTAGATTAGAAGCTTTTAGTGATGGTGTATTAGCCATTATTATAACTATCATGGTGCTTGAGTTAAAAATTCCGCATACTGATGACTTATACGAATTACTCCCATTGCTTCCAATTTTTTTAAGCTACTTTCTTAGTTTCATCTATGTAGGTATATATTGGATAAGTCATCACTATATTTTACATTTAGCATCACAAATTAACATGAAAGTAGTCTGGTTAAATATCAATTTTCTATTTTGGATTTCTCTGCTCCCTTTTGTTACGGCTTGGTCAGGTGAAAATTCATTTGCTAAAACTCCCGTTTTTTTATATGGGATTGTATTATTTCTCTCATCTAGCTCATTTTTTTTGCTTACACACGCATTAAAAGTTTCACATGATAAGAATTCAAATTTAGTAAAAGAAATAGGTGAAAATAAAGTCGGTAAATTTTCACTACTTTTTTATTTCATTGGAATTATTTCAACATTTTATTCCCCTTATATTTCATTAATAATTTATATTTTATTGGCTTTTTTCTGGGCTAATCCATTTAAAAAATTAAGAATTCTATACTTCAAAAATTAAAAATAATTATTTAAATTTGAAAGCAATTTTCAGGATGTTTATCCATTAGTCATAAAATATAAAGGCCTTGCTTTAAGACAAGCTAGTTTTAAAGAGAAAAGTAAATTAATATTTGGAGTTATATATGCAGACTTTTGAAAGAAATAATATGAATAATTGCAATTTAAAGAAAGAAATAGTAAGAAAATGCTTCTCTGCATGCTGGGGAAAAAATGGGAATGTAACTAGTCTTGAATTATTTTATGATAGTAAAGTCAAGATAAACGCACCTCTTCAGGGTAGTTTAAATGGAGTTGAGCAATTACAGGGCTTTATAAGAGGTGTTCGATTGGCTTTTCCTGATATGGATTTTGAATTGGTATTGCCTCTTATTTCAGAAGATGATTATGTAGTTGGCTATTGGAAAGGCGGAGGCACTCATTCTGGAATTGCGATGCCAGATTTTGTAGGTGGTCCATTACCTGCGGCAACAAATAAAAAAGTATATTTTTCCGGTATTACCATTTGGAAATTTAAGGATAATAAAATTATAGAAGAAATAACTGAAGAAGGGGCTTGGACTATGTTTGAACAATTAGATTTGGTTAAGAAGTTGTAGAATGTACGAAAGTTTTAATCTGGAAAAATTTAGATGGGATTGCCTGCAAAATAAGACAAAATTAAAAGGTGAAGAGTTTTTTTATGCAGTAAAAACAACGGGCATTTTTTGTAGAATAGGGTGTCCTGCAAAAATCCCAAGAAGAGAAAATATTATTTTTATTGCTAGTATACAACAAGCAATAAAAGCAGGTTATAGGCCATGCCTGCGTTGCAAACCTGATCATATTAATTTTACTAATAATCATTTAAATTTAGCACTAGAGGCTTGTAGAATACTAAATGTAAGTGAAAATGTATTATCAGCTAAAGAAATTTCAGATCAATTAAGTATTAGTCTTTTTCACTTTCATAGAATATTTAAACAGGAAATAGGACTAACTTATAAAAAATATGCTTTGGTAATATTAGAAAATAGAATGCGCTATAACTTAAAGTTAGGTGTAT
The DNA here is from genome assembly GCF_029873255.1 of Pigmentibacter sp. JX0631. Classification (NCBI taxonomy): domain Bacteria; kingdom Pseudomonadati; phylum Bdellovibrionota; class Oligoflexia; order Silvanigrellales; family Silvanigrellaceae; genus Pigmentibacter; species Pigmentibacter sp. JX0631. The sequence goes on from NZ_CP123622.1 coordinate 3,446,865, forward strand.
CAATTACGAATGCAATCTATGACACCGGATATAATTCGAGTAACAGATTCTATGAAAATGTAGATCTTAAATTAGGAATGAAACCAAAAGAATTTTGTAATTACGGAATTAACACAACTATTTACTTCCTTGTATTAAAAAATAACTTTAGATTATTTAGCCTTGCGTTAACTGCAAAAGGTATTTGTCACTTTAATTTTGGAAATTCAGAAGATGAATTAACACAAGATATTTTTAACTTGTTTAAAAAATCTAAGTTAATTCATAGAATTAACAATGATATTAAGCAGTTTGAAAATAAAATTACAGAAGTAGTTGCAGAAATTGTTGGCAGGAAAAATTTACCGCTGCAAGTTAAAAGCATTTTATTTCAAAAAAAAATATTTGATATTGCTGTAGAATTATTTCTAAAACAAGGTAAATTATATAATTGTATTGAATAGCAAAGTATTAAAACTAAGTTAAGAAACGAAAAAAGCTCAACTAATTAAAAATTTAAAATACAATAGCGCAGCCAATCATAGGTAAATACTCTTCTTCTGTTATTACTTTGGATTGGCTTGTAGTTGACCCTACCGGAGTATAAGAATTATAAGTTATATTTCTGTAAGTAAACTGTAAACCTAGTGAGAAAGCTTTAGATAATGGAGCATAATAACCAGCATCAAATTGAAAACCAACACCATCAGAAGCAGTAAAATTTGGATGATTATATTGTGACCAAGGAAAAAAATGCACTACAATTGCAAAATTATTTGCTGCAAAACCAGCTGATGCCCCAGCTGAAACCCGTTGTATTGTACCTGGTGTATAATCACGTTTCATTCCAGAATAGATTAAACCTAAATATAACTTTACTTTAGTATTGATAAGGTAACCTAACCGAATATCATATAAAAAATGTGAGCGTTGATCTTGTTTTGGACTGGCTGTTGTGTTCGAGTAGTCATCATTGTAATTATAATAACCAATCATAGGGCTGAAAACTATTCCAGGACCAGTAAATGCATTAGCATTAAATCTACAGATGGATGATAAAATCAAAAGAATTAATACAACCTTAACTAAATTTTTAAAGAACATTTTAAAATCCTTTTTTGTAATTAATGTATTCAATAATTCGGATAATCACATTTTAAATTCAGTAACGTGTCAGAATAATAACATTTATTAAATTTTTTGTTAATATATTGGTACGATAAATTTAGATAGTGAATTTAAAAAGAGACATATTTTGAATAATATTAACAATTACAGAGGTAGTGAAAAATGAAAAAAATAGGAATAATATCAGCAATATTAATGAATTTTTACAGTTTTTCAGTTATGGCTGAAGAAAACAATTTAATAGGAATTGATACGCTTACAAGTCTTGGCTATAATAGTTATAAATTTGATGATAATAAATTATTAAATGATTCTAGCTTTGAATATGGTGGTTCTGCTAAAATGTCGGTTATTCTATCAACTGATATCTTTAGTAAGAATATTTTACCGGCTGTTGGTTTTGGTTTAAATGCTACCTTTGTTAATGCTAATGGGTCATCAAAAGATAGTGACGTAGGAGTTGATTTATCAAAATATGAAATAGATAGTAAATACTATTTTTTCAATATTGGAGCTAAATTTAAATATTTTGATAAATTAAATTTTTTTAGCTTTTTAACTATTGGGAATGCATATCGTGAATTATTTAAATTATATTTAAAGACATCAAATGGAAATTATAGCTTAGGTACTTTTGAACTAAATGTAAAAAAAGATTACTATGTAGGATTTGATTTCATTGGTAATTATCAATTTGATACTGGGATAACTTTAGGTTTAGGAGCATCAATTTATAGACATTTCATAACTACTACTTCTTATGACTACTACAATATTTATGGACTTTATAATAATACAATTCAAAGTACCAGTAATCTTAACTTATATGATACAGGAATGTATCTCATTTTTGGATATAATTTTTAGCACTTAGTCATTTCTTTTTTGAAATCTATTTTTGACAAAAAAAATATATGAATATAGTCTGCTTTTTTTAGGAAAGGAAATTTCCGATGTTTGAAAAAAAGCTAGATTTAAAAATATTTATTTTAGTTCTAATTTTATTTTTATTTAATTACTTATATTTTATTTATGATGTTCAAGATTCTTATAGCTTATTAGGCGATCAATCTAGAGATTGGAGAATTGCAAGTTCAAATAGTATTCAACTTATAGGTACATCTATTTCTTCTGGCGGAAATTCATTAGGACCTATTTTTTATTGGATACTCCAATTAACTTATCATGTTTTAGGACCTTTTTTTAACTATCTTCCGCATATAGCAGTATATTCTCAATCTTTCTTTTTTGCAATAGCAAATTCTTTTTTGTTTTTTTGCCTAGTAAAAAAATATGATAAATCAATTGTTCTTATTTTTTCATTATTTATATTATATATTACCAGTCCAATTCTTGCTTCCATGGCAGGTACCTCATGGAATCCTAATTATGCAGCTACATTTATAAATTTCTCATTAGCATATGCATTATTTAAAAATATTTTAAATAATGGTTATGAAAGAGCTAATATAGGTAATATTTTTATATTTGTAACTCTTTCTTGGTTTTCTGTCCAATGTCACTCACCAGCTCTATTTTATTTTATTTCAACTATGCTTTTTTTATTAATAAAAACTAAAACTATTAGACAAAAAATCGAATTTCTAATTACTTCAATAATTATTGTTTTTATATTACAAATCCCCTTTTTAATTCACACTTTCACAATTAATAGTCAATTAAATAATTATGTGGGAAATACAGGAACTGCAACATTTTTACATAAATTTCTTCTTTTACAAGGTGGTTTTGGAAGAGGTTTTTTGTTTTTAATGAATGATCCATCATTAATTTTATTTCAAGTCTATAAAATTTATCCTTTACTAATAATTTATTTATTAACAGTTATTAAAATTATATACTCCAAACTATATAAAGATTGTTTAGTACAATTTTTCCTTTTATATATATTAATTACTTACTATGGGTTTTCTTGTATTCCTTCATATGATAGACAAACTTACTTATTGAATGAACATTTATTTATTATAGCAATACTACCTATTATTTTTCTTTTTAATGAAAATATTAAAAACAAGAAGTACAGTTTATTTTTTCAAACAATTATTCTTACTGTTATCATCTCATTTATACCTTACAGATATTCAAAGAAAGAAAGTAAATTGGAATATTATGCTAAATTAGTTAACGCATCCCAAAAAATATTTACGACCTACCCAGAAGTAAGCAGTATTGAAATTCCTAAATTTCCTTTATCAGTTGATTCAACTCTAATTTATGAAGGGTTTGGTGGAAAAATTAACAAGAATAGTAATGTAGAGGCTATAATTGATATCAATGGGAATGTATCTTTCACAATAAAATAATCAAAGCAAAAAATTTATTTTCTACTTAGAAAGTTGAAAATCTTTCTGCTAAGTTATATTTCTTTGGGTAACTGGTTAACAAGATCAATAAATTTTTTTCAGTTTTTATTTGTGAGTTGAAATATGCAAGAAAATAAAGTAAATCAAAATATTAATAAAATTTTAGATTTTTGGTTTGGTGACGTTCAGAAATTGAAATTAAACAATGTAAACTCATCCATGATGCTTTGGTTTTCAGGATATCCTGAAATTGATCAATTAATTGATAATAAATTCAGAAAATTAATTGAAAAAGCAATTCTTGGTCACTTTGATATATGGATGAAAACTCCTGAAGGTTGTTTAGCATTAATTATATTACTAGATCAATTTCCTTTAAATATTTTTAGAAATCAAGCTAGATCATTTACAGTTTGTCATATGGCACTTCCGTATGCTCTGACTGCTATAAAACTTGGATATGATAAACTTCTGTCGCAGCAAAAAAAAAGTTTTATTTATTTACCTCTTGAACATGCTGAAGATATAAATTTGCAAAATTTATCTGTTGAATTATACTCAAAAGAATATGAAAATTCTTCGCCTGCAGAAAGACAGTTTTGTAAAATTAATTTAGATTATGCATTAAAACATAAAAGAGTAATTGAATTATTTGGAAGATTTCCAAATAGGAATAAGATATTAGGTAGAATATCAACTAAAAGTGAGTTAGAATTTCTGGAAAGAGAAGGCGCTGGATTTTAAATTTTAAAAAAGGAAAATATGACTAACCTTGTTTATATAATGGGCGATCAATTATCTGAATCTATTTCTTCTTTGCGGTCTTTAAAAAAAGAAGATATTATTTTTTTTTGTGAAACTTCAGATGAATTTACTGATCTTCCTCATCATCCAAAAAAAATTGCCTTTTTATTAGCTACTAGAAGACATTTTGCAGAGGAATTAAAAGAAAAAGGTTTAAATGTTTTTTATATTAAACTCGATGATCAACTAAATTCAGGTTCTATTCGGGCTGAACTTAAAAAAGCTATTCATAAATTTGCAATTAAAAATATGATTATTACTGAACCTAGTGAATTTAAAAATAAATTAATAATTGAAGAAATATCTAAGCAAAATAACATAACTATACAAATTTTAGAAGATGATAGATTTTTTTGTTCTATAGTAAATTTTAAAAAATGGTCTGTAGGCAAGAAAAGTTTAAGAATGGAATTTTTTTATAGAGAATTGAGGAAACAAAATAAAATATTACTTGAGAAAGATGGCAGTCCAACTGGTGGTTTATGGAATTATGATAAAGAAAATAGAAAACCACCTTCTAAAAGTTTAAAATCTTTGAAAAGAATTTCTCATAAAAAATCTTTGATTCTTCTTGATGTAATAAATTATGTAAAGCAAAATTTTTCGCAAAATTTTGGCACCCTAGAACCTTTTTATTATGCAATTACTCGTAAGCAAGCATTAATTGAACTTAATGATTTTATCGAGAGAATTCTTAATCTATTTGGTGATTATCAAGATGCTATGTTAAAAGACGAAGCATATTTACATCATTCTTTGCTCTCATCTTACATAAATGTTGGATTATTACTACCAAAAGAAATTTGTTCTCTTGTTGAAAAGGCATATAAAGAAGGAAAAGTCTCTCTTAATTCTGCTGAGGGGTTTATTCGTCAAATTCTTGGGTGGAGAGAATATGTCCGAGGAATATATTGGTTAAAAATGCCATCTTATGTTGATCTGAATTTTTTTAATGCCAAAAATCCCCTTCCCTTTTTTTTCTGGGGTGGAAAAACAAAAATGAATTGTATTAATAATGTAGTAGCACAAACCAAGGAACATTCTTATTCACACCATATTCAGCGTTTGATGATTACCGGAAATTTTGCTCTTATCGCAGGTCTAGATGTTAAAGAAGTACACAAATGGTATTTATCGGTGTATAGTGATGCTTTTGAATGGGTAGAAATGCCAAATACTATTGGAATGGCATTATTTGCTGATGGAGGTATTGTCGCAAGTAAACCTTATGCAGCAAGCGCTAATTATATTAGTAAAATGAGTAATTTTTGTATGAACTGTTTTTATAATTCAAAAGAAACTGTTGGGGTTAATTCTTGTCCTTTTAATTCTTTATATTGGAATTTCATAAATAAAAATAAAAATAAATTTCAAGAAAATCCTAGAATGTCATTAATTATAAAAAGCTGGGAAAATTTCTCTGATGACAAGAAAAAAACCATTATATTGCGAGCAGAAAAAATTCTTAATTTAATGGAAAATAATGACTTATAATTTATACTAATTATCTTATTAGTTAGATACAAATAAAATAATGCTGTTACTTGATATAAAGAATTATTTTTTATTTAAATTTACATTTTTGTTTCAAGCAAAGTAAATTCCACAAAATTTAGGGAAAATAAATTTCATATTGCTTTTTTTAACAAATATAAAATAGAATGCTTCATCAAAAAGAGTAATTATTTTTATATTCATATCGTTGTAAAAAATTTTTTCTCAGGAGTTTCAATGATAGCGTCACCAGCAGATCTACTTTACTTTATAGAAGTTTCTAATGTCCTAAATTTATCAAAAGCAGCTAAAAGAGCTGGAGTTAGCCAGCCGTCATTGACACAAGCTATGAAAAGGCTTGAAGAATCAATAGGAACTTCTTTACTCATTCGGAATAAATCAGGGGTTATGTTGACGCAAGCTGGTAAACAGCTTTTGGCTCAATCAAAATTTTTAATTAAAAGTTGGGAGCAATTGAAGGTTCAAGCTCTTGCATCGATCAATGAAATTCAGGGTTCTTATACTATTGGTTGTCATCCATCAGTTGGCTTATTTACTCTTTCTGAATTTTTGCCAACTCTTTTACTTAATCATCAGAAACTTGAAGTAAATCTTTTTCATTCGTTGTCTAGAAAAATAGTTGAAGGAGTAATTAGTTCTAATATTGACATTGGAATAGCAGTAAATCCATTTTATCATCCAGATTTAATCATTCATAAAATTTGTGATGATGAGGTTACTTTTTGGAGTTCAAATCCCGCTAAAGATTTACATAAATTAGAAAAAGATGAATGTATACTGTTATGTGATCCTGATTTAATTCAAGTTCAAAGTGTTTTAAAAAATGCGAGCAAAAAAGGTATTAAATTTAAAAGAATAATATCATCAAGTAGCTTGGAAGTTATAGGCTCTCTTGTTAGCCAAGGATGTGGAATAGGAATTTTACCAACAAATGTTGCTAATTTAGTCGAGGGTAGAAAATTATTTAAATTGGAAAACTTTCCAGCATTTCATGATGAAATTTGTTTACTTTATCGTGTTGAAAACAGAAATATTAAAGCAATTCAAGCAATTTCAAAAGCGATTATGAATGCGTTAAAACCAAAAAATTAAAAATTAATAGCACATAAATCCTTTATTTTTGCTATCAATAGAACAATTAACTTCATCTATAAATTTTAACGCTCTTATTTCTCCCCAAACAATAACAGAAGTATTTCCTTTGCTTGCTTGTATATTTTTTGGGACTGAAGAACAAAATAAGATTGACATGTCTTTATTAAAGGTAATTTCAATATTGTAATCTGTCCAATCATTTATAGTTTCTTTAGTAATGAATTTATGGATAGTTTTATTTGTGGCACTTACTGCATATATTTGCCATTCATCAATTTCACTAAAAATAGAGTGATAAGTATTTGGAGTTATATCAGGGCATTTATAGAATTTAGCAAAAATAGAATTTTTAAAAATTAATAGTAATAAACATAAAACAACCTTATAATTCATAACTTCTCCATAGTAGGTAAATTTTGTAACTAAATTTGAAAAAAATTGTTATAATTAGCTTTCAGTAAAAAGCATTTAAAATTTTTATTGATATTTAATGATTTTAAAGTTTTAGTCAATAGGAAGTGATAAAAATTTATTTTTTGCTGAATTAGGTAAAAAATACAGTTTACTTATGAATAAATTCAAATTATTTTAAAATTATTAATAATACAGTTCTTCGAGGAAAAATTATGCCAAGAGTAATAGGTGATTTTCATGATGATGCAATTTCTTCTAGTGAAGATAAAATACTTTTAACTCATGAACAAAGCGCTGAAGCTTTAAAATTGGTTAACAATTATTGCATGGAGAAATATAATTTTATAGTAAATAAGTCATCTGATTTTTTTAATTCAAATGGTAATACTTTGAAAAAAAATATTTTTACGACTTTCAAATATAATCATCGAAAAGATGATTCTTTGTACTGGTATTTAAATATGCTAGCTTATAATAAAGTTGTTGACTTAGTTGAAGCAAATTTCAATTTATTAGAAAGAGGAATTAGTAACCTTTTTTATCAAATTCCGACTCAAACACGTAATGCTCTTGATCCTTATAATTTCATGATTTGTGCTTTAAATACAGGAGATGTTAAGAAATATTTTATGCAAAGATTTGATCAAATAACGACTCCTATTCAATACTATCAAGATTTTGGAGGTACATGGAATAGACGTTCAAATACTTTAAATTATAGCTTTCAAAATACTTACGAAAATTTTTCAAAAATAGAAGGTTCTATAATGAATCCAACTCGAAAAATTACTCATTCTTGCGAAATTATTTATGATCTTTCAAATAATTTTGTTGCTGAAAAGCTTGGAATATTTTTGTCAGTTTTCGGTTTGTTTAATATCTCTCCCTTTCGAAGAAAAACTAATATAGCAATGAATCATTTATTTCCTAAGTCAACCTACTATGGAAGCTTTGCGCAAAGTTTTCCAGTTAAATTTTTAGTTACAAAAAGAATGGCTAAGCTATATGGTAATCCAGTTTTATCTTTAATAGTTGGAACTTATTTAATTGGCATGCATGTTGGACAACACTTAAGAGATTCATATGAATTAAAACAAAAAAATCCAAATTTACATGGGAGATTGCAATCAGTAAATAGAGACTTAACAAATTCATCATTTCATAAAAATTTCGCAGAATCTGTTGAAAAAACTTCTTCAAAAAAATAAGTAATTACTATTTAATTACTAACAACTAATTTTAAATAAATAATTAATAATAATTTTTATTTAAATATAAATAATCAAAACAAAAAAATATTGCTTTAATTCTAAAATGTATTTATAAACCTAAATATTCAAATACTAGCAGTGAGGTACATGAAATTGAAAAAAATTATTTTACTTTTAAGTTCTTTGATAATTAATAAAGCAGTATTTTCTGCAAATATGCTTCATTTAAATAGTAATTCTTATCATGTCAATTATTTTGAAAATGATTTAAATAAACAAGAATATAGTTATTCTATAGTTGAAGGAGATATTCTAGAAAAAAGAGGATTGAAAAATATAAAAGATAACTTAAGTGCTCCATATAATTATTCGAAATATTATTGGAACAATGGAATTATTTACTATTCATTTATTCCTTTTGAACAGAAGAATAGATATATTCATAAAAGAAATTTTACTTTTAGCGAAAAATCAATAATTAGATATGCAATGAATGAACTTGAAAAAATAGCTAATATAAGATTTGTAGAAGTTTTTGAAAAAGTTCGTTACAATTATCTTGAAATTATTGATGACGATGGATGCTATTCAGGAATTGGCGCTGATTATCCTCAAACTGTTTCATTAGGGTATGGTTGTCTTTATTCTGAAATTATACAACATGAGCTTATGCATTCCCTAGGATTTTTACATGAACAAAGTCGTGCAGATAGAAATTTCTATGTAAAAATTAATAAAGAAAATATCTTACCTGGTAAGGAAAGTAACTTTGATATTGGCCATCACTCTACCCTTCAATTTGGGGCATATGATTACTATTCCATTATGCATTATGCACTTAATGCTTTTAGTAAAGATCCAAGAAAATTAACTATAGTTCCTTTGTATCGAGGATTATATTGGAATTACATAGGTAACGGAAAGTCTTTAAGTCAATTAGATAAAGAGGCTCTCCAAAAAGCTTATGGCAAGTCTTTTCTAAAATAAATTAATTTTTTTGCTGTAATTCATTGTCTAAAACTAAAAAGTGGAATCCTATTAGGGAAATTAAGCCACATATAAAAATAGTATTCATTAGTGGCAATGGAGTATTATTATGAAAAAAACTTACAAAGAATGAACTTATGAATGCAATACTCCATTGAAAACAGCCATAGAATGCTGAAGCTGATCCAGCTTTTCTTTCTTGATTATTTAAAACGATCGAGATAGAATTGGGGCTTATAAAATTTAAAGATGCAATAAATATAAAAAGAGTTGCGTATATTCCAATTAAAATTGGTACGAATGAGGTTAATAAAAATAAAATAAATGAGGCAAAAAAAGCAATTTTAATCCCTAGTCGACAAATAGATTCAGGTGTCATAAAATTTAATAATTTCTTATTAATTTGAGCTGCAAGAAGAAGTCCTAAACCATTTATTCCAAAAAATATGCCGTATTCTTTTGGTGTTAAATGAAATAATTGAATAAAAACAAAGGGAGACCCTGCTATATATGCAAACATTCCTGCTCTGATTGAAACGTCAGGAATTAAATAGGCAATAAAATTTCTATCCTTTAAAAAATATAAATAATTTTTAAGTACTGTAGAAATATTCAGTTTTCTTTGAATGCTTTTATTCGTTTCAGGCAAGAAAAATAAAATTAAAAGTATGCTTATTAAATTAGCAGATGATAGAAAATAAAATATTGCACGCCAACCAAAATATTGATTAATAAAAGCCCCAATAGAAGGAGCGATTATTGGGGCGATTCCCATGACAATTGCCATATTCGATAAAAAAATAGCCACTTGTTTCTTTTCAAAAAGATCTCTCACTATTGCTCTACTTATAACCATGCTTGCACAGCCACCAAAAGCTTGTGCCACTCTGAAAAACAGAAATAAATAAATATTATTTGCAAAAGCACAACCCAATGTTGCAAAAAAGTAAAGTATCATTCCTGCTATTAAAGGTTTTTTTCTCCCAAATTTATCTGATAAAGGTCCATATACAAGTTGCCCAACTGCCATTCCAATGAAAAATAAAGAAACAGATAGTTCAACGAGCGGCATTGAGGTTTTTAAATCATTTTGAATGTTACTAAATGCAGGTAAATACATGTCTATCGTAAGCGGATCAAAAGCCGTTAGACAGCCTAATAATACTACAAGCCAATTTTTTTTATCACCATTTAGAAGTAAAGAATATTTCATACAAATTTCCCAATTATGATCTTAGAAAATCTAGTGGAAATTTTCTAAGATCGCAATTGAAAAAGGAAAAATCTCACTTGAAAATAGTTTCTAGAAAAAATTTATAAAGTAGTGATCATTTATTCACAGATTATTTTTTAATAAATTTACAACGTAGTTAAATTGCTGCTCAAAAATATTGGTATTTTGTAGAATTCTGGATTGTATTAAGGAGCCTTGAAGTAAACTTAAAGCAGTTTGTGCTGTTATTTGTGCTTTTGACTCATTTTGTCCAAAATCTTTAGCTAGTATAAAGAAAATATTTGTTAAGTTTTTTAGAATATTTTTTGATTCAAGATAAAAGTCATCATTAGCGCAATTATCTATCGTCATTACATCTAGGAGGCACGCATTTTTTCCATTTTGATAAAATTCTTTTAAAATTACTTCCAAACTTTTTAATCTTTCTTCTGGTGTTAATTGTGAAGTTACTAACGCTTGTAAATCTTTTTCTATCCAAGAATTTGCAGCTTTCATAACTTCGAATGCCATTTCTTTCTTTCCACCTGGAAAGTAGTGATAAAGACTAGCCTTACCGAGTCCAGTTGCTTGCGATATTTGTCTAAGACTTAGTCCTTCATATCCAAATTTTCTAAATTCATTTATAAGTATTTGTATTATTTCGATTTTTGTCATTTATGCAAGTCCTTCTTCACTATCGCAAATATTCAAAAAGATTTCTTTGCTGTACCAAATGTTCGGTACTATAGAGTAGTTCATAAATATCCCTTTGTAAAGATAAATTTTCTTTATTTTTCCCTAAAATTTCAAAGTTGTAGGAGAATATTAAAATATTAGCAACCATGAGTAGCTATAAATGTATTTAAAACACTTGAAGACACTCTTTAACTATCTCAATGAAATATTTAAGATAAAAATAATATATTAAAAAAGAAAATGATTACAGAATAAATTATTTATATTTTCTTAAATTACTTTAATTAAAGTAATTAAGAGCGAGTTTGAAATAATTACTTTAACACTATATATAATTTTTAATATATTGATATTATTAAATAAAAAAGTGTATTTTGGTTATAATACTGCTTACAAAAAGTAAAATATTTTTTTATCTTATAATATTTATAATTAAAGCGATTAAATAAATTCTTGCCTTGTTAATTTAAAAATAACTCCAATATTTTAAATTAAATGTAAATATTCAATATAAACAAAATATTAATGAATGAAATTTGAAAAAATTAAATTATTTCTAACTAAAAAAATTAGGTTACCATAATTACAAGATAAAAAAAAGAATTATAAAATAAGTGAACTATTACGAAATTAACTTATTTAATATAATTATATTTTGCGAGTTAAATATCATGATTTATTTATTAGTTAAAATGTATAAATTAAATTTGATTTTAATCATGCCATAAAATAATAATTTTTTATCATTCAAAAAGAATGGGAATCTAAACAAGGAGTATTTTATGATTAAAAATACATTACTTAATTTTGGTAAAAAATATTTATTAACAAGTAGTTGTATGGTTATAGCTGGAATTAATTATACTCATTTGGTGAACGCCAAAGAAATTCCATCTAATCAAAACTATGATAAATTTTTGAATAATTGCATGTTGAAAGTTAGTGAATTAAAATCTACTGAAAATATATTTAATGGAATAAAAAATATTGATTCTAAATGCTTTAATAGGTTGTCATTTTTTCATAATGACTCAATTAAGTTTTTAGTAAGCGATGAAAATATGCTTAAAGTTTCAGATAATCTAAAGGAAAATATATCTAACATCTATGCTGAAATAAAACCCAATCTATCTGAGGGTAATTTAGGGACAGGTATAATAAATAGTGAAAAAAAACAAAACCTTCTTAAGTTAGCAGCAATACTAAATAACGCTTACTATATTAACTCTCTTGATAATAAATATGTAATGGATACAGAAATTGGAAAAAAAATAAGAAACAATATTGCTGATATAACTTATAAATTTGCAATAATTACTCATTCTCAAAAAGAAGAAAGTACAGATAAAAAAAATAAAGACTATATTGAATTCAAAGAGCTAGCTAAAGAAATTTATTCATTAATAGGGTCTTCAAAATCATATGAAGAATCGTTAAGTTTAATTGAATATGTGACAGAAAATCACGACTATATAACAAAGAATAACACACTTTTAATATTTTCAATTATTCCAATCCAAATTGCATTATCAGCGTCACATGATGCAGGAGGAATATTTTATAAAAACGAAGAAAATAAAATAAAAATTGAAAAAGTAGTAAAGAATATACAAAAAATATTGTCAACTGATTATATTCCAGAATCTAAAACATTTTATGAGAACTATATTTTGCAATTAGGAAAATTTTTAAGATATAAAGATTTTCAAAATAGTATAGTTAATACAATGAAAGAAGTCATTCGAAAAACCACAGGTGGAAACTATAAAGATGCAAAAGAAAAACCAAGTACTTTCTGGTTTGAAGCAGTTTCTGCTTTGGAATACTATGGGTTGATTAATACAGAAAATTGTATATCATTTGTTGACAAAAATAACTTTAATGCTTGTAAAGCTAAAACTAATTTAGGTAAGTCACTATTTAAAAATAGATTTGTATATGATGAAGGTGCCATAGTTATTCATTCGGCATTGAATAAAATAGACACTAATAAAGTATACTATGCTATGAAACAAGTAGAAAGTAAATTTAAACAAGAAATGCAATTATTTGAACCTATTAAAAAAGATAAAAATAAGAGATTATATGTATATATCTATCCAACAAAAAAGGATTATCAAGATTATAAACCGTATGCAAGTGATCTAGATAAACAAGAGGATGGTGGTGTATATATTGATTCAAGAGGTGCTTTTTATACCTATGCAGAAAGTCCATATTTCCAAGACTTGATAAAACATGAATATGTTCATTATTTAAATAGCAGGTACTTATATAAATATTTTGCTAAAACAAATAGTAGTAAGGATATTTGGAAATATATGGACTGGTTTGTAGAAGGCAGTGCAGAATTATTCTCAGGATCAAAACAAGATGGAATTGGAATTTCATCACTCGAATACAATTATATGAAGGAATATAATAAAAATAAAATTCCAAATATTTATGAAATTGTAGATTCAAAATATGATGCAAGTTATACAAACAGATTTTTATTAAATCATTTTTTGTTTTTTAATAAAAGAAGCATTTTTGATGATATTATATTAAGTATTAAAAATAATAATTTAAATAATTTTAAGAAAATTATAATAGAACTTTTGACTAGTAAAGAATTAAATGAAGAATTTAAAAATTATGTATATAATTTATCCTTTGATGAAAGTAGTGTAGCAAATTTAAAAAGTAATACGGAAACCTTATTTGCAGATAGAATATCTTTTGAAAATAGCTTGAAAAATTTATCATTTAATCCTAAATGTGAAACTATAAGTAGTTCTGAAGGTGGAAATACAATTGCAAGAGTTAGTTGTAGTTTTGATTATCCAAAAGAAAGGGAAAGAGATTTATATCAATTATTATCTAGTGACATTAAAAATGATCAAACAAACTGCACATATAATAATTCGTTAAAAATATTTTCTTGTGAAACTCCAGTATTGTTAGCAAAAAGAAATGAAATTTCATCTCAAATGCTTAAAAATATAGATGCAGTTAATAAAGAACAGTTTGATAGAATATTTCCAGTAATTAATGATAATTTTATTTTTTATAAAAATGATATTTATTCTTCTTATCTAGCAAAAGGAAACAAAGAGGAAGGTTGGTATTACAATTACTATGTTAATGATAGTAATCTTGATTTTAAAGTAGATAGTGATGGTGAATACTCTCTAAAAAATCTAGATAATTATGAAAAAGTTACTAAAACAGTGTTAATTAATGGTAGTGAATTTCATTTATCATTTTTTAAATTTCTAGGTTTTGATAAAAGAATGTTTGCAAAAAAGATAACAGTAAGAAAAATTGTTAATGGAAATGATGATAAATATGATTTAGCATCGCATTCTCTATATAGAAATGAAGGAAGCATAGAAAATGTTGATGATGGATTTAGAATATTTGATGCTAAATTTCGTTATGATGAAGTAAATGATTATGATTTTGTAATTGATAAAGCAAAGGTTCCTAAAGGAGCAATTGCAGAAATATATAACAGATACATGCTATATTATGTGAATAAAAACCCTACTGATAAAGACGAAGTTGGTTTTAAAGTTTATAAACATGGAAAATTAGAGGGTGAATTATTGTTAAAAGTAGATAGCTCTCTAGATAGTTCATATCTAGATGAGATTAAGAATAATAGTTCAAGTTTTGCGGAAGAAATTAACTTTTCTATTAGTAATAGCGAACGCTACTTAGACTTTTTCATATATGATCATATTAGTGCCGTTGAGGAGGGTGTTAAATATAATTACACTATAGTTAACAAACCAAATTGTCATACTCAAAGCTATGTAAGAGATGATGGATTATTTAGATTTATTATTAACAAACAATGTGATGTTTTAAATGATTCAGTAATCGTTGCGATGACTAAGATTACTAATAAAAATCTTGAGCATGTCAAAAATATTAAAATAAACTTTTCTATAATTAAAAAATAGAAAAAAATTTAAGTATGCTACTGAATATGCTATTATTTTCTTTGAAAATTTACTCTACTTTAGTTAGCATATTTAACTATATTTTTCTTTATAACTAAGTCTCTCAAATTTCCAATGCTATCCCAAAATTTCTCACATAATATTTTATTTTTTTCATAAAAACTTTTTCCAAATACTAGAAAATAGTCCTTCGATATTACTGGAGGGGATAGTTTAATTAAATTTTTGGCTTTTAATTTTCTAATAAATAAATCAACAGTCATACTTTGTGAAACTAATCCATCTAATCTGCCTGAATCAACTTTTTTAACTAAAATTTCTGAGCCTTTACTCTCTTCATATGGAATAGAAAGTTTTTTTAAAATATCTATTACGGCATAACCTCGGTTTACACCAATTTCTGAGTTTAAATTACTTAGGGTTTTTCCATCCCATGTCAACTTACTTTTCTTATTTTTATAAAAATGATAGTCTAAAGAAGCAACACGATTTTTATGATTTAGTTCTCCATTTTTTAAAAGAGGATAAACTCCACTTTCTTGTCTTTCAGGTAAAAAAGAGAAAATAAAAACTCCATCAACTTCTCCTTTGGCAAGAAGTTGAAAAACCCTATTTGTAGGTACTCGAATTATATTTATGTCAGCCTTAATTTTCTTTGCTGCTGCAGTAATAATATCTATTGACAATCCTGGAGGATGAAAAATATTTTCTCCATTTCCAATTTGCCAAGGAGGCGCATCATTGTCCGGGTAACAAAGTTTAATTGTTACAGCATAAGTATTAAAAAAAATAAAACTCATAAGTAAAGTAGAGAAAATTCTGCAAGTCATAATTTTACTTTCTTGCTACATTTCTTAATTAAATTTAATGTATATTTTGATAAAATTTAATTATTTTAGAATATTCACCAGATTCTATTAGTTTTTTTAAACCATTGTTAAAAAGTATATTCTTATCTTTATAATTTTTTATACTTTTTGACCAAGCAATATAAAGTTTATGGCTTTTAATTGCAGGTGATATAAAAAAGAATGAATTTTTTGATAGTAAGAGTTCTGGTGAATTTCTTTTATAGTAATGGGCTACATTTTTATCTATCACAACAATATCTACTTTATTTTCATCAAGTAGTATTAAATTTTTTTCATCAGATGTAGAATCAATTTTATTAAGTTCTGTATTTTTATCAAAGTACTCTTCATTTACATAACCTCTAACAATACCAAAACGATAATTTTTTAATTTTTCATATGATTTTTGTAAGTTGTTTTTATCAATTGTTATATTAAATTTTAACTTATTTTTTTCATTAATTAAAAATCCAACTTCACTATCTAAAAAAGGATCTGAAAATTCAAAGTATTCTTCTTTACTTTTATCAAAGTATTCTGGCAAGTATCCATCAAGATTATCTTTTCCGGTTTCAGCTTCTTTTACAGCTCTAGCCCAAGGTAAGAAGACGAGATTTAATTTGTATCCTTCCATTTCTAAGGCTCTTTGAACTATTTTTGCAATTAAGCCTTGAGAATATAAGTCTTCACCTATATAGGGACTCCATTCTGAAGTAGCAAGTTTTATCACTCCCATAGAATAACTGTTAAAGTTTATTCCAAAAAAAATACAAACGATATAAAATTTTAATATATTTAACATGTTACCCTGTTTTAAACATTTAATCTTATTTATAGAATAGACTAGTTAAATTTTAAAACATAAGGCATTTTTTTTCGAATTTAGTTAGGAAATTTATTTGACTAACTTTTTCAATGGAAAAAATGTCGAAATAAGTTCATATAAAGTAAAAGAGGGGTTAACATTCATTAACCCCCCTCACTTATATTTTAATTCATTGAAATTAATTAAAATTTTCACAACTTCCATTAGCGCATAATTTTAAAGTTCCATCTCCAAAAGTATATTCAAATCCAGCATCAGAATTAGTACTATTAAATGTATTTTCTGCTTCACTACAAAAAGTATCTGCAGCACTTAAACCAGAAGTTGATTTTAAGGAACTAAAAATCATATTACCCTTAGTATTTGAGCCATTTAGGTTAATATCTCCGGCACAAATCGTAGTTCCTTTCTCTTTAGTTACTGATATTAGAACTTTCCCTATAGAATTCACAACAGCTTTTGTTAAGTCTAATTTTAATTTTACTTTTTTTCTTGTGGCATCTGGATCTGCCAAATCATCTGTGGCATCTGGATCTGCCAAATCATCTGTGGCATCTGGATCTACCAAATCATCTGTGGCATCTGGATCTACCAAATCATCTGTGGCATCTGGATCTACCAAATCATCTGTGGCATCTGGATCTGCTAATCCTTCTGTGCCATTTGGGTCCACAAATCCTTCCCAAACAGAAAGTAAGGAAATATTTTTAATTTTTCCATCTGGTTTGTTATCAGACTTGTTTTCAGCAGGCTTACTTTCAGTTTTATTGCCATTGCTTTTGCCACAAGAGATTAATGCGGAAGCTGAAATTAATGAAATAATTGTTTTTTTGAAAACAGACATGGTTCCCTCTAACTAAAAGAAATTATTTAAGAAATAAAATATTGATATAATTAAGAATTTATTAAAAAATTAAAAATACAAAAAATCATTCCTATCATACGACATTTTATTACATAATCATTAATAAAAATGTAGTTTTTATTGTTAATTTGATTAATATTCAAAGTCAATTATTAATTTTGTGTATTATATTAAATTTAGTTAACTATATTTATAATATATTTGACCTACTTTATTTACCATGAAGGATGTTTAAAATCTAAGACACTAAAAAAAGAGGGGTTAATATTTCATTAACCCCTCTTCGTAATTTATATTTATTTTAATTTAATTAATTAAAATTTTTACAACCAGTTCCATCGCATATTTCTAATGTGCCATCTTTAAAAGTATATTGTAAACCTTTCCCTGCGTTTTCAATATTTAAATTAGTTGACATAGTAATACAAGTTGTATCAGCTTCAATTTTTGTTACTGTTTTAGAAGAAGAATAGTAAGAAGAAGCGGACATAGAGGAAAACTTCATGTTTCCAGTAATATTTGATCCTTTTAACTCAATATTTCCTATACATTTAATATAATTAGCATCTTTAGAAAGTTTTATTGAACCAGTACCAGTAGAACCCACAATTGCTTTTGTTAAATCAATTTGCAATTGAGCTTTGTCACTTGTTCCAGATAAATCAAGAGTTCCTTCCCAAACTGAGAGTATGGAAGTATTTTTTGGCTTGCTTTCGGATTTTTTATTATCACCACTTTTACCACAAGAAATGATAGTTATAGCTGAAATTAAAGATACGATTGAATTTTTGATTATTGACATATTTTCCTCTAAATAATTAAAAATATATTAGTAAAATAAAGTATTTAAGTAGATTTAAGTTAGTAATTAAAATTATAAATACAAGGGGTTTAATTCTAGAATATGAAATTTCATTACAAAAAAATTAATAAAATTTTCATGCTTATTTAATAAACTGATTAATTTTAAAAGTCAACTATATATTTTGTGCATTTTTTTAAATTAAATTAAATTAAATTCTTTTTTATTTGTTACTTAAATGATTTTTCATTTATAAGTGTTTGATATTTAAGAGTAAAAAAATTTAAATTTTTTTTTTGATTTCTGTATTGACTTAAAGAAAAAAAACATATACAAACCAACTAATCGGTAGGCAAGTTTGCCTAGCTTTAAACATCCTAAATGAAAGGTAGGGCTGATATGAATTCAACATTTTTTTCAAAAAAATTACTTGTAGTTGGTGGAACAAGCGGTATGGGGCTTGAAACAGCTAAAATTTTAGCAAAAGGCGGTGCTAAGGTCATAGTGACTGGCTCTTCTGTAGACAAAACTAAAGAAGCTTTAGAGGTTTTGAATAGTATAGGTGAAGCCAAAGGATATACTATTGATTTAACTAAAGAAAATGAAGTAAATCAATTTCTTGAAGTGTTATCTCAAGAGCACAGTGACATTGACTATCTTGTGAATGCAGCTGGAGTTTTCTTTCCTAAACCATTTTTAGAGCATCTAGATAATGACTATGACATTTATCACAAAATTAATAAGTCATTTTTCTTTATTACTCAAAAAGTTGCTCAAAATATGGTAAAAAATAATAAAATGGGTTCTATTGTAAATATAGGTTCTATGTGGGCTAAACAAGCAGTTGCGGCAACCCCCTCGTCGGCATACTCAATGGCGAAATCAGGATTGCATTCTTTAACACAACATTTAGCAATGGAATTGGCTCCGCATAAAATTAGAGTCAATGCAGTTTCTCCTGCTGTAGTTCAAACTCCAATATATGAAGGATTTATCCCTAAAGAACAAGTACATGCTGCTTTAGAGGGTTTTAATACCTTCCATCCAATCGGTAGAGTTGGGCGTCCAAATGACGTTGCAGAAGTAGTTGCCTTCTTGCTTTCAGATAAATCTTCATGGGTAACTGGAGCAATCTGGGATGTAGATGGCGGAGTTATGGCTGGTAGAAATAAATACTAAAAAAATAATATTAAATAGAAGGATTTATTTATGAATAGAAAAGTTTTAACAGAAAAGTTTTTAGCAACTATTGATTCAAAATATGATGGAATTATTGTGAGAGATTTAAAGGGTAATTTTGAAAAATATATTTACTCTGAAAATTTAACAGATAAAGAAATTGCTTTATATCTTATATCACTTAGTAAAACACTTGAAAGTAAAATTCTTGTAAATTTAGCTTTAGAATATGCTACTTTTTTAGATATTAGACCAGATGAAATTGAAGAAGCACAAGAAATTCCAGGAATAAATGGTATGCTAAATACTTACCATAAATTTAGGCATTTTATTGACATCAGCGATAAAGAAGCTAGCAAAGAGTATGGTGCTGTTGGATTAAGAATGGGCATATTAGGTAAAAGCAAAATGCCTCAATCTCATTTTGAACTAATTTTTATTGCTATTAGTATATTAAATAGCTGTGAAAAATGCGTTCTTGCGCATGAACAACATGCAGTTCAAGTCGGGGTTCAAAGAACAAAAATTCATGATATAGTTAGATTAACAGGGATTCTTAAGGGATTAATAGAAATATCTAAAAACTAAAACTACAGTTAAAGGAGTCTTTAAAAAAAGACTCCTTTTTCATTTATAATCCAGTATTTAAAAAAAATAACAGAATATCTTTCCATCGATTGAAATTCTATCAAAAATTAAAATATACTATCATTCTTGCTTTTGAATAGGAGCTATTCAACTAAGCACTTATCTAATTATTGGTAAATTTTAGAGGAAATAGAATGAAAAAATTAATTAGAGGTATTACTGATTTTAGAAAAAATGTGCTTGAGGGTTATCGTGAAACTTTTGCGCGTCTTGCTTTAGGTCAATCTCCTGATGTTTTATTTATAGCCTGCTCAGATAGCAGAGTTGTTCCCAATTTATTTGCTTCTACAGATCCTGGAGATTTATTTGTTGTAAGAAATGTTGGAAACCTGATTCCTCCCTGTCAAGAAGATGGTCAATCTGTTGGAGATGAATCAGAAGCTGCAGCGATAGAGTTCTCATTGTTAACTTTGAAAGTATCAAGCATCATTATTTGTGGACACTCTGAATGTGGCGCTATGCAAGGTATTCTAGCAGGAAGAAATAACATTTCGTCTCCAAATCTTCGTTCTTGGTTGCAGTACGGAGAAAAATCTTTGAAAAAGTTACATGAAGGGTTTAGTCTTGATAAGAGTTTAAAGTTGCACAATCAATTATCACAAGTAAATGTCATTGAACAAAAGAAAAATATGGAATCATACCCTATTGTTGCCGAGCTTATTAAGCAGAATAAATTGAAGATATATTGTTGGTGGTTTGATATAGCAACTGCTGATGTTTATTCATTTAATGAATCTTTAGGAAGATTTAAAATTTTAGATGATGAAGAGGCAGAATTATTGTTATCAAGTTTAAATTACTAATTTTAATTATCAGCAAATAAAAAAGATAATTTTAAGATTCATTTTTATTGTTATAAGACTTTATTTTTTATAGATATTTTCTTTGTCATTGAAAAAATTTATTAAAGAGAAAAAAAGACCAATTCTCTTAATAGAAATTCTGTTTAATTCAGAGTTGGAAGTTAATATATATGTTCTATCTTTTGATGATTCAATAACACCGGAGGAGCTAAAAGAAATTTTAGTAAAAGGATTTATAAATTGATTATAAATAATTTGGCATTTTCCTTCAACTATAATTTCAATTTCTGAGGCATCGAAAACTTTTTTTGTAATTCCTTCCGGATGTTCATTAACTAATTTACAATCATTATTATATTCTATTAAAGCCTTTGCTCGTAAGGGTAATTTTTTATTATTTGGTAAATACTCAGAAGGTTGTTCAGAAAATATCAAATTTTCTTTCAGTAAATAATTTTCAATGTATCTACGATTCATAATTTCATAATTTATTGGAATAGAAAGACCAAAAATAACTTGATAAATAGAAGATAATATTAATGAAGTAAATGATATATTTTTTAACCATTTTGTTTTAGAATTGTATGTTAAAATAAAAATGGACATGCAAAATGAAAAAATAGATAAAACTGTAGAAAAAGATAACAATCTCCATGGGAATTGAATAAAATTAGCACCAGGAATATTTTCATAAAACAATGCCGAAAATGGTGTTTGTAAAAATATATAAATAAAAATACAAATTAAAGATGCAAAGTATATATTTCTTTTATTTTCTATATTATTAAAAGATATTTTCTTAAAAAATAAAAGAAAAATTGTAGAAGTTGTAAATAGAATCGAAAGTAAATTAAATACTCTTCCAATTTCCGCAGTTACACCAATGGATGATTTTCCCCAAATGTATCTCGTATTTATTAAGTATCTTTCAAATAAAGGAAAGTTATTTAATGGATTTAAAGATTCTTGAACAAGAACTGAGAAGCTATATATTTTTTTATAATTTATTATTCCTATTGCATATATACTACAAAAAAGAATTACAACAAAAAATGTTACTAAAATAGGAAAATAATTTTTTAATTTTAAATATCTATTATTTTCAAATAAAAATATAGAGTAAAAAGTAATTACAATAAAAAAAGCATAGTAACAAATTACAATGTGAGAATAAAACATGCAACTTAAAACTAAACCAATTTTTATACCAGTATTTTTATTTAAAAGTAACTGAATACAGTAGTAAAGTAACCAAGGAATAAAAATCATTGCTGTCAATTCTGCTACAGCTCCCCTTATTAGCCAATTTGAGATTGTATAATTTGAAAATATAAAAAGTAAGGATGCACATAATGCATATTGATAATTTAATCCAATTTTGCTTATAAGTTTATACATTCCAACTCCACCTGTAAATAGTAAAATTGGTATTGCTAATTTAACTCCCAAATAAATAGAACCTAATGGAAATGCTAAAAGAGCTGCAAGAGTATTAAAAAACCTATGGTATAAAAATGGGAATGCAGAGCCATAACCATTTTGACCGTAGGAAGTCCATAATGGAAAAAAATTTCCTTTCTGAAATTCAAAATGAAATGCTGCTACCCTATCAAATAAATGCATTCCATCATGATTTCCTGGCCAGCCATCAATTTTCCAAACTGGGTATAATGCTACAAAGGAAAGCAATAATAGAAAAATGATGCTAAATAAATCATTCATACTTTTTGATTTATTGTGGTTAAAGTCATTCATTTTAAATCCTTCACTTAATGTTATCGATAACATTTTTCATTACTATATTTTTCAAATAAATTCATTAAATTAAACTTAATATTAGAAGCTATGAATTAAATCTAAAAAGAAATTGCATTTTTCTTCATTTTACCTAGAATAAAATTTTTTTAAGCGAGGTTTTAATGCGTACTAAGTTACTTATATCTTCTATTTTTTTTTCAACTTGTAGTTATGCAGAAGAAATCAATTTTTCTCAATACTATAAAGATGCAGAAGGATGCTTTTTCCTCTATGATGTGCAAAGTGATAAGTATGTTATAGAATATAAAACAGAGCTTTGTACAACCCCTACTCCACCCAATTCAACTTTTAAAATACCTTTAAGTATAATGGGATATGATAAAAAAATACTTAAAACCGCATCGTTACCAACTTGGGAATTTAAAAAAGAATATCTGAGAGATGGTGTAAAAGACTGGATGCCAAAGCAGTGGGTAAGTCCAGTAAATCCTACGATTTGGTTACAATATTCTGTAGTTTGGTATAGTGAAAAATTAGTGCATGAAATTGGTGAAAAAGATATTAATGTTTATTTAGAAAAATTTAATTATGGAAATAAAGACTTTAAAGGAATTTCTTCTGATAAAGAAAAACTTTTGATACCTTGGATTGATTCATCTTTGAAAATAACTGCTGTTGAACAACTACAATTTATGAAAAAATTTATTAAAAATGAATTACCAGTTAGCAAAGAAGCATTGCTAAAGACTAAGAAAAATTTATTTTTAGCAGATAAATCTGATATAAATAAAGTTTATGGGAAAACTGGCGCAGGTTATCTTGAAAATAGAATTGCACATGGATGGTTTGTTGGTTGGATTGAAAAAAATAATAACCAGTATATTTTCATTAGCCAAATTAAAGATAAAAATTCAAATGGTAAATTTAACCATTTAATCGCCAAAAATAATACCTTTGAATTTTTAAAAAAATTAAATTTCATAGCAGAAAAATGACATTTAATTTAAAAACTAAAATAAATAAAGTATTATTTTAACTGTATAGATAAAAATCAGGAGATAATATGAGTAATACTTTATATTCTAAATATGGTGGATTCGATGCCATTCAACAGGTTGTTAGCTTATTCTACAAAAAAGTTTTAGCGTCTGATAATTTATATCGTTTTTTTGAAAATACAGATATGACAAGACTAATAGAGCATCAAACACAATTTTTTTCTACGGCTTTAGGTGGCCCACAAGGTTATGATGTAAAGAAAATAAAAGCTGCGCATCAAAATTTAAAAATTAATGAAGCTGATTTTTCTGAAGTTGTAAAATTACTGAAAGAAACACTAGAAGAAGTTAAAATTGAAGGTAATGACATCAATTCAATTTTGACCGCAATTGGCGGATTTAAAAACGATATTGTTACTGCTTAGAAGTTAATATTTTGAAAGATAATGCCAAGCAAAAAGAAATTCGCCAACACTCCATGCTTGTGCAATGCAACCTCTCGGGGCATGCGGATAATCTGCATCAAAAATTTCACTAATAAAACCTATTCCTGCTTCGTTAATATGTTTTTCCATGGTTTCTAAAAATCCATATGCAACAGATTTATTCTTTGTCACTTTGTAATATGCAATAGCGTAATGCCCAAGAAGCCATCCCCAAACTGTACCTTGGTGATAAGCGGAATCTCTTTCAAATGGATTTCCTAAGTATTTTCCATAATAATTTTTAGACCCTTTCGCTAAAGATTTCATGCCAAAATAGTTTAACAATAACCTTCCACAATTATCTAAAATACAGCGTTTTTGATAGATAGTTAACGGAGAATATTCAAGAGACAAAGCAAGAATTTGATTTGGTCTTAAGGAATTATCAGGCTGATCATCTAAAGTTAAAACATCAGAACAATACTGTAATTTTTCATCCCAATATTTTTGGAATCCGTCTTCTGTTAATTTTATGTATTCGCTGAAGAAAGATTCGTCATGTTTGTTTAATATACTAGAAAATTGTCTTATAATACATAAGGCATTATACCAAAGAGCGTTTATTTCAATTGGTTTTCCTATTCTTGGAGTGACAACATAGTCACCAATTTTTGCATCCATCCATGTTAATTGAGATCCTTCTTGACCAGCATAAATTAATCCATCTGCAGGATCTATTTTAATATTATATTTAGTTCCTTTAATATGCCAAAGGATAATGTCTTTTAAAACAGGATAAAGTTCTTCAATAAGTGTAATGTTATTAGTAAATTTATAGTACTGAAAAACAGCATTAAAGTACCAAAGACTGGCATCTACTGTATTGTAATCTGGTATTTCTGAATCATCAGGAAAACGATTTGGTAATAAGCCATCATTAAGATAATACGAGTAATTAGTTAGAATAGAAGCTGCTATGTTAAATCTACCTGTAACAAGACAAATTCCAGGAAGACTGATCATGGTATCTCTTCCCCAATCACCAAACCAATGATATCCAGCTAAGATTGAGTATAAATACTCTTTTTGAACATTGTATTTTTTTATAATAAAAAAAGTACTACTGAGGATAAGTTGATTCACCCAATCAGGGGAATTTTTAACTTCTTTTTTCCAAAGATCAACAACAATATTATTATAAAGTTTAATTTCATTAGTAATACTTTCAAATGAGACAGTATCAATATTTTCATTACTACAAGCAATTAAAATTTCTGCACTATTATTTTTTGCTAATTTAAAACTTAATTTGCCTAATAGCAGATGATTTTCTAATGCTTCAAAACCTCTATTATTTTCTTCTTTTAAAAAATAATTGTAATATGTTATATTTTTAAGTTCAATACTATTAAAATTTGCTCTAATTTTTATAAAATTTTGTTTTATCGAATTACTTAAAACTATAATATCTTCTGTTTGTGTTATGTCTAAATCTATTTTGTTATTTTTTTGCAGCGAATGAAAATTTCTATTATTTCCAAATAAATTACATGACAAATTAATTGAGGCATCATCACTATTTAAAATAGAATACTTTATCGCTAGAATATTTTTATTGTAATGCAAAATTATACGTTTTTCAATTAAAATATCACTACATTTATAAATCCAAACAGGCATATTTTCATCGAGATAAAAAACATCCAAATAAATATTTCCATTAGGAATTATTGTTGCAGCATCATTCCAACAATTGGAATAAAGCAGATATTCTAATCCATCTTTTTCGAGAGTTTCTTCGATTTTTGTAATAAATAAATTTCGATTTAGAGGTGGCTGCTCTGCTAAAACAAATAAACCATGATATTTTCTAGTTAGAATACCTGAAACTGTACTAGATGCATAACTTCCATGTGCATTAGAAATTAACCATTCATTTTCTAATGCAGCATTTAAATTGCTTTTATTAAAGAAACAGTAAGGTCGGACATTTTCTTTTAAATGTTCCATTATATTCCTATCCGTTTATTTGATGACCCCGCATAAAATTCTTTTGCCTGCATTTCCTGCTGGTGCAGTTTTTTCGTCATCTTCATCTGCATGAATAATAATTGATTTTCCTAAAATAGAAAATTTATCATCAGTAATTAAGTTTACAGGTTTTTCAATATAAACATCAATGACTGCTATGCCATTTGTATTAGCCTTGATATTTCCTAAATCACCGGCATGTTGATGTTTGTATCCAGAAGTTACAATAGACTCACCATGCTGATGATGACTATCTGGATTGAAATGTCCTCCGGCATTCATTGCTGCGGGGTCAGAACAGTCACCTTTTTCGTGAATATGGAATCCGTGCACAGAATTTGGGGTTAAACCAATAATTTTTCCAGTAATATGAATTTTATTTTGAATATTAGATTCAACTAATATTTGTCCTGTTGCTTTGGTATCATTTTTTGGTAATAAATTAATTTGATAACTTTTTGTATCGTTACTTTTACTAGATTCACATGAGACAAAGAATAATCCACCTATAGAAAAAAGAAGAGCCAAGCGAAAGTTCATTTATGTCTCCTTAACTGCAGCGTTTAAACGTTTTTCTTTCTTTTCTTTAATTTCCATTACAGTTGTAGAATGCAAGGGCTGCGCTTTTTCTTTGGGATTTAAGTAAACCTTCGCAAAAGCGACAGCTATAGCTGCTTCTGAAAAACCTGTAACAATTAAATCAAGTTTTGCTGAATATTTTGCAATATCTCCGGCAGCAAATATACCAGGCAAATTAGTTTCCATTTTTTCATTAACACAAATACCATTACCAACCAAATTTAAGCCCCACTCTTTTATCTTACCAAGCGAACTATTAAAACCAAACATTATTAAAGCAGCATCAACTTTGATTATTTCTTCATGATGATCATCTAATCCTTTTATTAAAACTTCTTGCAATTTAGTATCGTTACCATAAAAACCAGAAATTTCTGAATTAAGTATTATTTTCGCGTTTGTTTTTTTGAGTTTTGAAATTGAATCATCATGCGCTCTAAATTTATCTGACCTATGTATTAAAGTAACTGATTTAGAAATAGATACCAATTCATTGGCCCAATCAAGAGCTGAATCACCGCCACCGGCAATAATTACATTTTTATCTTTATATATATTTTTTTCAATAACCGCATATTCAATTCCTTTTCCTTCAAAAAGATCTGCTCCTATTCCTTGATGTTTTTTAGGACTATATGATCCAACTCCAGCAGCTATAATTATTGTTTTTGAATAATGAGTAGTTAAATTTGTTTTAATTTCCCAGATTTGATCTTCTAATTGTTGAATTGATAAAGTATTTTCATTTAAACATATTGTTGTATTATAAGGTTTTATTTGTTCTACTAAATTATCTATTAAATCTCTTGCTAGAATTTTAGGAAAACCGGCAACATCATAAATATATTTTTCTGGATAGACAGCGGTAAGCCTTCCCCCTAACGCTGGCATGGAATCAATTATTTTACATTTTGCATTTCGCATTCCTGCATAGAAAGCTGCGAATAATCCAGTAGGCCCACCACCTAATATAGTAATATCATAAATTTCATTATTCATTGTTATTCTCTTTATTTAATTTAATATTTTAATAAAAGTAATAATAATAAATTAAAACTAATTTTTATTATTACTTGAAAGTCGAATGCTATCTATCAAAATATTTACTGCTTCTTTCAATTGAATGTCATTTTTTCTAATAACTTTTGGTGAAAATTCAAAATTTTCTTCATCCTCAACTACAGGATCGTTACTAGAAATGGTATTTTTCTTGTTTTTACTACTACTATCTTTATTAGCTACTTTATCAAGATTGCTATTTTCTTTATTGCTAGCGGTTTTATCTTTACTTTGTTTTGCTTGTGTCCCCTTTGCTAAATTAGTTTTACTTTCTTTTAATGAAACTAAAGTGTTTTTCTCTTTTTTAGCCTTTTCAATAGCTTCATTTATTTTTTTAAATTCATCTGATTTTTCAACTCTTTCTTTACTTAATTTTTGTAAATCTACTATTAAGTTAGATAAATCTTTTTCAGGTTTGAAATCTCGGGAAGCTTTTATTATTGTATATGGTAAAGCGTAATCATTTTCTTTTTCACCAATATCAGTTGCTTCAATAATATCTGGTATCACAATATCAGATAATATTCCCTTTTCTTGGTTACTTTTACCGCTTGGTCTAAAAAACTTTGCAATCGTAACATGAATGGCACCGTCAGTTACTCTTCCTCCTGTACCAGGTACTTCAATAACTGTTTGCACTGTTCCTTTTCCGAAAGTACGACTGTTACCCATAATTATACCACGTCCGTAATCTTGGACAGCACCTGAAACAATTTCTGAGGCAGATGCAGTGTATTTACTTACAAGAATTCCTAATGGCCCTAAATAAGGATCCTCTTTTAATTCTCCGCCAGGAAGTATTCTTACATTTTTATCTTTATCTTCAACTTGAGTTACGATTGGATTTTTAATAAATAAACTGACAATTTTTTGAGTTTCATTTAAATCTCCGCCGCCATTTCTGCGTAAATCTAATACAATACCATCGACTTTTAATTGCTTAAGTTTTTTAATTTCTCGATACATATCGTTGAAAGAGCTACGACATGTTGAAGGACTGTCTTGGCATCCTTTGTAATCAATATAGAAACTCGGCAAATTAAGAACACCGATTTTCTTATTATTAATTGTCATGATATCACTTTTAGCTTCATTATCTTTAATTTGAACTACAGCTCTTTTCAAAGCGATAGTAAATCGATTCATTTTACCATCTATTTCTTTTCTAAGGATAACTAGCTTTACTGTAGTACCTTCTTTTCCTCGTATTAATTGAACTACTTTACTAAGATCCATTTCAATTACATCTTGAATTCCTGAATTGTCGCCCGAATCTACGGCAACAATTTTATCATTCTTTTTAAGTCTTCCATCTTTGGCAGCAGCACCACCAGGTACCACAGAATCAATAACGGTATACCCATCAACAGATTTTAAGGTAGCGCCTATTCCAACAAATTTTAAACTAAAATCTGCTTGAAATTGAGCATTATCTATCGGAGTTAGAAAACTTGAATGCGGGTCTAAAGAAAAAGCAAAGGAATTTAAAAATAAAGAAAATCTTTCATCAGATGTTTTTGAATCAATATCTTTCTTAATTAGGTCATAACGTTTCATTAATCGAGTTCTAACTTTTTCAATATCATCAGAATCTTTCATATTTAAAACTATAAACTTAATAGTTTTTCGCCAACGTTCCTTTAATTCATCTGTAGATTTTGCCCATTCAATTTTTTTCCTATCAGTTTCTAAATATTCATCTTTAGTAAAATCTTGGTTTTGTTTTAAAGCTTCCTTAGCTAATTGAGTTGCTTCGGAAATTCTTTTCCGATATCTTTCATAAATTCCGTTCTCACCTGTAATCAAACGGCAATCATAATTATTAATATTTTTAAATAAATCAGGTTGTTGTTTTTGAAATTCATTAATATCATCTCGAGTAAAATATAATTTTCCTGGATCTAAAAGTTTTATGAAAGTATCAAATGTTCTTTTTGCTAATTCAGGCTCAAACGTTCTAAAAACATAATGATTTTTTAGAAAATCTTTCATTCTTTCAGATAAGGTAGCACAGCTTAAATAAGACGATACTATTTTAGGGTTCTTTTTAATGCTTTCTTCTGAATTAGCATTTTGAAAAGATGGAATAATTTTAAGATATTGTCCTAAAGGAACTGCGATCGTAACAGCTGCAATAGTTAAAAATACTCGTGTTTTATTAAAAATCATTGAAACATTCTCACTTTCGGGTTGGAATTCTTAAATTCCTTCTTGAAAACCTAGATGGAATAGAAGACAAATCATCGTCCTTGTCTGTATATACAATAGTTTTTTCTTGTACACGAAATGACCGAGTAATATTTGCACCACTGTTTTTAAACTCGCTCAAATTTTTCTCACTATAGGCTAAACTGTCATTTGTCTCAACAAATTTACCATTAAACCAATAGAATATTTGACCTTGTTGAAAACGAATTCTTGCTTCGCCAGCGGCTTCTACTTTTTCATGAATTTCATCAAGCCGAGATTTTATGCGTTCATAGTTATCGTCAAATAATGCTATTGCAAGGGATGTTTCTTTTTCATCTGCGCGAACAGTTATTCTATGATTAAATTTTTGCTTTAATTTTTCACGCAGAGAGCGTAAAACCCTATCACGATCGTTAACCATTATTTCGGGATCCAGATCTAAAACGATATAAAGAGAGGCTAAGTACATGGTACACCCTGAAATTACAAGGGTTGAGAAAAAAAGAGCAGAAAATTCTATCCTAACAACAAGCAGATGTTGGGACGCAGAATTTTTAAGTTGCTCTGAGTTGTTCTTCCCTATTATGCCATATGGACAAATTTTTTCCAACCACTCAAATTGGCCAACATTGGAACAGCTAAATCTTTCTAAGCCACAAGAAACAAAAACTTGGACCGGGTTTGATTTAAAATTTGTCCTACAAAAAGGGAAAAGATGTTATGAAGGTTTTAACAGCCTCTATGAACCAAGAATTTTTTTGCAAGGAGAAATAAGAACTAGGTATGAAAATTGGCACGATTTTTATAATGCTCTTATTTGGTTTACTTTTCCAAAAATTAAAGCTTCTTTGAATATGCGCCAGTTCTTTGCGTTTGATGAAAACGCTGAATTTCCTTGGAAATATCCACCTAAGTCACGAACAAGAGAGCAGGATTTTCTTACCATTTTTGACGAAGGAGGTTGTTTGTTAGTAAAAACAGATGGCTTTAAAATTCCATTTTTATTTGGTCATGCGGTTTATGAGAGAATGACTTTAGGTGAAAATGACATTTCTATGAGTTGTTTTGAAATCGACTGCAATAACGATTTTATAAATTTATCTTTACTAAACAAAATTCAATATTTAGATGAAATAGGCAGTCAAACTCTTTCTTCAAGAAATGCATATTCCAATGGTTGTCCATTTTATCCTTTAAAAATTAAAGATGCATTAAGCTATTTGAAAGATTTAAAGAATCTATCCAATTATCAGAGTAATGCCTAATAGCTTGATTTTCCAATATAAATATCTACTTCAGAATTCTCTGGATCAATAGCTCTAGAATCATAGAGCTCAAAATCAGCAAGAAAGTTTCTTTTTCCGTGAAACTCAGAATGCTGCATGCTCCAAATTTTTTGCCAAACATTTATTACGATATCAGGCATTTTTCCTTTTGCAGATGTAAATTTTAGATAACTATTTTTAGAAATTGTTATTGTTTTAAATAAACTAGTATCCTGATTTTCAAATGAAGAAACTTCTTCACCAAGGAAATGAGTATACTCCCCATTTTCATCGCTTTCGTACTCGGTATAGACTGCATAAGTAACAAAAGGTTTCACTCTGTGTTGAATTTTCTCAAATATTTTTTCGCCAAAATATCTATTAAAATTTCCAGGTATTTTTCCTAAGTTTGGGGTGAACTCGTTTTTATTATTTGTTCTGACAAAAATGCCAACTAGTTTGAACTCTTCTAATGCAGTATCAGTTATTTTCATAATTAGCTCTTTTCTGAATAAGGTTTTATCAGAATATTTTTCTGATTATATGGATATATTAATTTAGACGAATTTAAGCAAGTGTATTTGCAAATTCTAAAAACGATATTCAAGATTTATCCTAAAAAAATCACTACAACAAAAAAGAAAGATCTTTCTGAATTAAATGTAGTATAATTTTATAAATGTTAATACTTGAACAATAAAACAGGTGAATTATGAGCAAATGCCCTTACACTTATTTTAGAAGTTTTTTTCAGAAAAAATCATCTGATAACAAAGCAGCAAACTTAAGAGTCTTAGTGCAAAGAAACAATGAAACAGTTGTAGATGTCTCTTTGCCAGCGCATAGTGCTCGCTGGCTCATAGAACTCATTCCTGATGATGTTATTGCCAAAATTTATGCCGAAGGGATTCCTTTAAAAGAAATTCAAGACAATTTAGCAAAGCAAGAAATTCTATATGCAACGGATATTTTTAAATTGGAAGAACAAGATAGAAAAATTATTGTTTGGCTTCAATAGTAGTTTTAATGATTATTATTCTTCCACGTCAAAACCGATCATCATTCCAGCTGATAGATGTTCAGCAATATGACAATGTGACATCCATTTGCCAGGATTTGATGCTTCTAATAATATTTCTACTGTTTCACCTGTTTTCACTAGAGCAGTATCTTTCCAAGTATAGTTTGTTGTTTTTACACCATTGCGAGTAACAATTAAAAATCTTTGTCCATGAAAATGAATAGGGTGTTGCATAGGATGGTTCGATTTCGGATCATTAAATATTTTTATTTTATAATAATTTCCTTTTTTAAATTTCCATAATATATCCATGTTCATTTTTTTTGTATCGAGGTCCTCAATTTGCCATGTTACTTCCTTCGAAGTCATCATGGAATTCATTTCAGGCATGGTATCTTCCCATTCAATTTCTGGGGGATTTTCTTCAGCATGACTCATATCCATTTTGACTCTTAATGCTATATTTTTATCAACTTTTTTATCTAAAAAAGGTCTTACTTTATCTATATCTTTTATAACTTCAGAATCTTCACTTAAAATTCCGAACTCTTTAGTATAATCTTTTTGAGATTTCCCTTTTATTACTTTTATAGTTCCAAGCTTTAAATTTTTTTGCGGATTGATACTTTCAATATTAAAAGAACCTTCTTTCTCAAATAAAACATCAATTGTATATCGCTCAGAAGGTGCTATTGTGACGCTATCTACCCAAGATTGTTTTTCATAGTTACTTGCGTCCCCAGCAATAAGTTTTATCTTCACATTTGGAATTTTAAATTGAAATGTTCTTGTATTTGAAGTATTTGTTAGATATAATCTAACTACATCTCCTTTGTTTACTTCTGTTACGTAATTTGGTATTCCGTTAATTAACATTATATTTCCAAAACGTCCCATAGCAGCATAATTTGTGAAGTCTTTAAAATAAGGTTTTGCATCTTTACTAAGTAAAACATCATCAAGAACTAAAGAAATTTGCTTGTTAAATGGTTCTTCTTTTAACCCATCTTTGACTAAATAATTTCCATACAATCCCATATCTTGTGAGTAGTCTTCACGAACATGCGGATGATACCAATATACTCCTGCGTCAGGAAAAAATAATTCATAATCAAATGATTCACCAGGTTTTACAGGTGTCTTTTGTCCAATTCCCACTACTCCATCAAAGCGATAATCCAAGCGTAGTCCATGTGAATGTAATGTTTGATCGGTATCTGTTTGATTAACAAATTTTAATTTAATTTTTGCATTTTTTGGAACAACGATTAATGGCCCTGGAATACTACCATTATAAGCATATCTTCTAATAGTTTTATTTCCAATTTTTTGCTTAACAATAGCTGCTGTTAAAGTAAAACTATCTCCATCTTTTAATTTAATGATTTGAGATTTTTTTACAAAATTTAAATTATTTATAGATTCACTGAATCTTTCTTCGGTGCTAATTGTTTTATTATTAGGTGAATGATGCCCCATCTCAGAGGCATAAAGATTTATACATGATAAAAGTACTAAAGAACTTAACGATAAAGAAATTAATTTATTCATTTTTTAACCTTTTGATTAATTAGAAATTGAATTTGCTATATAACCACCATCCACAAAAATACTTTCACCTGTAATATAAGTTGAAGCATTTGATGCAAATAAAAATAGTGCTCCATTTAGTTCATCGTAATTACCTTTTCTTCCAAGGGGAATAGTTTTTTCTAGAAAATCTTTACCTTGCTGGGTTTGAATAAAATGTCTATTCATGTCTGTTTCAAAAAAACCTGGGGCAATTGAATTTACTCTTATGTTATATTTAGCAAATTCAACAGCATATTTCTTTGTCAAAGAAATAACTGCTGATTTAGAAATACCATAAAGTGGATTTCCAATTCTTGTTCTATTTGCAACAGTTGATGAAATATTTATGATACTACCATTTATTTTATTTAACTGCATATTATTTGCTACAATTGTTGTAAGATACCACATGCTTTTTAAGTTAATATCAAAAATATCATTCCAATCAGAATTTTCTAGCTCAAAAACACTTTTTTTTATTTTAGGTGAATAACCAGCATTATTAATAAGAACATCTACACCATTTATTTTATTTAGTAATTCAGAAATACTTTTTTGCAATAAATTTAAATTTGTTAAATCAAGCGATAAATACATTACATTTGCATTTTCTTTATTTAAACTTTTAACAAGATTTTTTAATTGTTCTTCCCTTCTAGCAATTAAAAATAAATGCGCACCAGCCTTAGCTAGAACTTCTGCATAGTGAGCACCTAAACCCGAAGAAGCGCCCGTTATTAATATTTTTTTATTTTTCACTGAAAATAGTTCGTTTTGCATCAGTTACTCATTTCATCAGCAAAATGAATTCCTATAGCATTTAACCATTCTTTGGGTTGTTCAATTATTTTTCTTTTTTCAAGATCAAAAAATGCCATAGTAAAGTCTGCTTCTGAACAAATGATATCCTCAGTATTTCTAATAAAATGTTTAATTTTTATAATTTTTTTTGAAACTTCTGTACAAAATGTTTCAATTATAATTTTTTCTCTTAACTTTAGTTCCTTTAAAAATTTAATATTAGTTTCTAATATTATTGGTCCCTTTTTTTCTTGCTGTATTTTTTTTAATCCATATCCATTTTCAGTAATAAATTCCCAGCGCGCTTCTTCAAAAAGCTCTAAATACACAGCGTTATTAACATGTCCAAATGTATCTAAATGGTGTTCTTTAATAGTTAAATTATAGTAGAATTTCTGAATATTTTTTATATTACTCATAAAGCCTCTAATTTTTGCATAAAATTCATTTTCATGCTTTCAATTTTTGTTATAACACCTATTATTCTCTTGGACAATGTTCAATGGTTGAAGGAATAATACATATTATGAAAATATCAAAAAAGTCTTTAGTTTGCTTTCTTGTAAGCATATATCAATTTCAAGCACATAGCTTAGAAGGATTAATAGTAGAAGCAAATCCCTTGTTACTTATCAAGCAAGGATTTGGTTTGAACACAGAAGTAGGATTGAGCCAGAATATTTCAAGTGGAATCGGGTTGGAAGGATATCAACAAAAATTATATGCAAATAATACATTAAATGCTAAGAGAGATATTTACAATTTATCTTACTTTATGCGTTATTATTTATTTGCAGAAAAATTATTGGGTCCATTTATTCAAGGAAAAATTAATTATACCCATTCAGAGATTAATTTAGCAGACTACCAAGATAGTTATAACTCTAAAAAAGATTATTTTTCTTTTGTTTTTTCAGTTGGGTATCGTTTTGTATCGGAAAATGGTTTTACTCTTTCAGGTTATATCGGTGGAGGAATTAAATCGGGGACAAATTATATTGATAAAAATAATTTGCCCAATAATAAATCTAGTAATTCTGATTGGATTAAGGCAACAGATGAATTAAATAAGCAAGAAAATAATTTCCAACCAGATTTAGGAATTACAGCAGGATACTACTTTTAATTTATCCATTTGAAAGTATTTTTTCTTTAGTCTCAGTTTCAATTTCAGCAATGCCGCTGTGCCCAGAAAGTATTAAATTTATATTTTTTTCGGCAATTTCTTTTGGTAACATTGTTGCTTTAGATAGTAGCATTATTCCATAAGAAAAAATAGCTAATAATAAGTAGTCTACTCCTTCTGGAATTATTTTTAAACCTTGGTCAAAAGAACCAAATTTAGTAAATAAACAGAGACCTGCTAAATAAACAAAGATCCATAAAGCATTACGCCAAGTAGGAATATTTTCACGCAATTCTTTTTTGTATACTAACATCGAAAAATAAATGAAGAAGCCGACTAAAACAGCAACAAATAATTTGCTAATAATGTCCCAACCAGACCAATAAAGCATTAAATTACAAATGAAAAATGCTAATAGACAAAACATTTTGTACATCGGTAAGCGAAAAGGTCTATGTAAATTTGGTTGTTGTTCTCTTAAAGCTACAATACAAATAGGAACAATAGCATATCCTGCGATCATAGTCGATGATAAAAAAGCAACCATTCCCTGCCATCCTGGAAAAGGTAAAAAGGCAAGCATTCCTAGTGCAAAATTTACCCATACACTTGTAATTGGTATTCCTCTTTTATCTATTTTTTTAATTTGCTGTGGAATATATCCATTTGCACTCAATGCATACAACACTCTTGAGCTTGAAGCTGCATAAACAATACCAGCTCCAAGTGGCGAAATAACGGCATCGACATAAAGTAAGTAAGCAAGCCAGACGACACCTAATGTAAGAGCTAAACCAGCTAATGGACCAGCATCACCTGTAAAAGATAGATGTGACCATCCATGTTTTAAAGCTTCTTCGGGAACAGCCATTAAGAAAGATGTTTGTAGAAGAATATAAAGTAAAGCACCAAGTAATACTGAGCCTATGATAGCTTTCGGAATATTTTTTTGCGGATCTTTTGTTTCAGCCGCCATCATAATTCCAATTTGAAACCCATTAAATGAAAATACAATACCAGCCACTGCCAGTGCAGAGAATATTCCTTGCCAGCCGTAAGGTGCAAAACCTCCTGCTGATTCTAAAGTTAAATTAGTAGTTCCTTTAGCACTTAAAAAAAAGATAAGTATGGCCAATGCTGGAACTGCTAATTTCCAAATACTAAACACTTTGTTTGTATCTGACATGAATTTAACGCCTCTTGTATTTATAAAAACAAGAAGAAGCATAAGAACAGTAGCTGTAATATAACCACCAACAGTTAGGTGATGAATATTGTTTTCTACTCTTGTTAAAGAGGGGAAGAAGTTTGTCATGTATTGAATAGTAGCTTGTACTTCAATAGGAGTTAGAACTAAAAAAGATAACCAAGAAATCCAACCTAAAAGAAACCCTGCTAGTTTTCCATGGGTGAAAAATGGATAATTAGCAATTCCACCGGCTATCGGAAATAATGTTCCTAATTCAGCAAAAGTAAGGGCAATAATAATTATAAAAAATGTAGCAATGATCCAAGATATAATTGCTGCGGGTCCTGCTAATTGGGAAGCATATAAGGAACTAAAAAGCCAACCAGAACCAACCATCGCTCCAATTGAAGCGAACATGACCCCCCCAGCACCTATTTGTCTTTTAAATTGCATACATAGTCTCCGAAGCAAAAAGTTCTACTAGTGTAAAATCAACATATGGTTTAACTGAAAAACTCTAGCTTGTCTAATAAAACATAAAAGCATCCCATTTTTGTAACAATTTAGTAATAATTATAATTATTTATATCTTCTAGGAAATTGCATCTCGCAAGCAATGGACTTATGTTTTCTAGGTTGATAATCTGCAAATGCAACAAAGGAACTAATTGTTCAATTTCATGCATTTGCAAAATTACACAAAGGAGAACAAATGAAAGGTGATGCTAATGTTATAAAAGCCTTGAATGAGGTATTAACTGGCGAACTTACTGCAATTAATCAATATTTTTTACACGCCAGAATGTGTAAAAATTGGGGTTATCATAGAATTGCAGAAAAAACTTACAAAGAATCCATTGAAGAAATGAAACATGCGCAAGAGTTATTAGATAGAGTTTTGTTTTTAGATGGGATCCCAAATTTACAAAAATTAGATAAATTGAACATTGGTGAAACCGTGAAGGAACAGCTTGAGTCTGATTTAGCTTTAGAACATACCGCTCTTGATCGGTTAAAAAATGGAATTGATATTTGTAAGAATGCTAAAGATCATACCAGTGCTGAACTATTAGAAGAAATTTTGGAAGATGAAGAAGAGCATGTTGATTGGCTTGAAACACAATTAAGCCTAATTAAGGATATTGGATTAGAGAATTATCTTGCTCAACAGATGCATGAGAAGTCGTAAGATTAGAAAATTTGGCTAAATTTTTTTCGCTTTCGACTAATTTTTCTAATGCTTCAAGACAACATCCACAACCAGTTCCGGCAAAGCACTGTTCTTGGACGCTTTCTTTTGAATCAAACCCTTGATTTACAAGGGTTTTTATATCCTTACAAGAAACTCCGTAGCATAAACACATCAACATTATCAACCCCTTTGAACCTACGCACTCTTTCTCGGAAAAAAAATAGCATAGTTGAGAGTAATTCTCAAGTTCAGTTGATAACAATTCTCATTTACGTAATAATGATTTTAAGTTATCCAGTTTGGCATTCTAACATTCATTTAAGATACAACGCCCATTTAAATCATTCATAATTTCGTTTCAGCCATAATCATCTTTTTTTCGTTCAGAAGGTAACAAAGATTTTTTTAAGGAAATTAATTTATATAAAGTAACTCCAATAACCCAGAACCAAATACCATTGCCGACTTAGAACGCAAAATTTAGTTCTTATTGAAGTGAACGCATTGTACGACGGTTTACTATGTAGTACAGTATTTGCAACAGAACTCATTAACTTAAATTTATGCGTGTTTAGTAATGCAAGAGAGAAAATTAGAAAATGCTTTTAAAAATTATTTTCTGCTTAATGCTATTTAATATTTACAGTACGTCATTCGCTAGTGAAGAAATAAATATAGATATTTTAGTAAGTGGTGGCTATTCTGCTCTTAATATAGATGGAAATAAATATAATGGCTATAACGCTTCTGCTAAATTATTTTTCCCAATAATTCCAAGCCTAAGCTTAGGTTTTGGTGGTAAGTATATATCCGTCTCCGACAATATTGCTTCACATTATGATCAGGTAAACGGAAATCAGAAAAATAATTTTAAAAGTATTCTTGCTGGACTAGATCTAGCTTATATTTATAAAACCGATCTTATAAATCTTTTAGTAAACCCCTATGTATATTATGGGATTAATAATAGCTGGCAACGTGAAAGCACATTTAACCAAATGAATAACACTATTACAGTAACAGGTTCGCCAAACGTTTCAAAAAATTTAATATATGGGTTTGGAATTTATATATTATTCAAAATAGAAAATATTTATTTAGGGCCTTCTACTTGCTTCTCTCAAGGTTATCTTGAAACTCAAAATTATACAGATAGCAGAGGGGCCACTATGCCTTCTACTTCAGGAAACTATTATAATTATGATTTGAACTTCACAATAGGAGCTTTTTTATGAATTTTTTTTCATTGAAAAAAGCAATCTTTTTAGGCTGTTTCATATTTTTTACTTTTCTGTTTTATTCTTGTTCAAATATTCCTGAAATTACTGATGGTGGCTACCGTTTTGCTTATGTAATTGGTGATACTGCTGCTAACACAGTAAGTCTGTGTAAGGTAGATAGTGGCACAGGGGCATTATCTGGCTGTGCCACTACGGCTTCTGGGTTTAATGGTGCATTAAGTATAGCTATTTCAAATGGTTATGCTTATGTGACCAACATTAGTGGTAACACAGTAAGTCTGTGTAAGGTAGATAGTGGCACAGGGGCATTTTCTGGCTGTGCCACTACAGCTTCTGGGTTTAATGGTCCAGAAGGAATAGCAATTTTCAATGGTTATGCTTATGTGACTAACATTGGTGGTAACACAGTAAGTTTGTGTAAGGTCGATAGTGGCACAGGTGCATTATCTGGCTGCACGATAACTGGATCTGGTTTTAATGGACCTGCTGGAATAGCTATTTCAAATGGATTTGTATATGTGACTAACAATAATGTAAGTACTGTAAGCTTATGTAATATGGATAGTAATACTGGAGCATTAAGCGGTTGCACTACGATAACACCTTCTGGGATTAGTAATCCAGTTGATATAGCTACTGCTAACGGCTTTGCATATATGACTATGAATGGTAAGAATGTAGGTTTTTGTAAAATAGATAGTAGCACGGGACAATTCAGTAACTGCGTGATTAAAGCTGTAGGATCTAACGGTCACGATGGAATAGCCGTCGCCAATGGTTTTCTATATTTGACTGAACGCAGTAATGCAGTAATTTTGTGTAATCTTGAAAGTGTCACGGGAGCGTTATCTAACTGTGCGACAACTACGGCTCCAACTCCGTATCCTTTTACTGCCAGAATAGCTATTTTTTGAGGTGACGAGTTCCATCTACTACCTATGAAAATGCCCAAGAGCCAAATTCTCAAGTTCAGTTGATAACAGTTCTCAACTAATTAATTCTTTTCAATATAAAACTTGATTATAATTTTTTGCTATATGTAAATGATTAGTGACAGAAATAGATATTCACTGTCATAAAGGTAAAAATATGAAACAGACAAAAAAAGAAGTTGCCATTGTTGGAGCAGGAATTTCTGGAATAAGATCCGCTTATCTGATTGCAAAAGAAGCAAAAGATAACATAGCTAAAATTACAATTTATGAATCTAGCGATTCTATTGGTGGAGTTTTAAAAAATACCACAAAAAATGAATTTAAATTAGAACATGGAGCACAGGGCATATTGCTTTCTAGAAAGGCATTTTGGGATTGTTTAAGTGATTTAAAGTTAACAGATATGTTGTTAATTCCTCCTAAAAGTGCAAAAAGAAGATATCTTTTAACGCCAAATAAATTTGTTCCCATTACTCCAAATGTGTTTGTTTTAAAAAAAAATGGATTTCTCCGCTTTCGAGATTTATTTAAAATTTTTACTGAAGTATTTATAAAAAAACCGCAAAATAAAAATTTTAATGATACTTTGTATCAATTTTTTTTCCGTCATTTTGGTAAAAAATTTACAGAAACTTTTTTAGTGTCCCTAACTTTCGGTATTTGGGGTGGTGGAGCGAAAAAAATTTTAGTTCGATATGCTTTTCCTAATTTACTAAAATTAGAAAACGGTTATGGTAGTTTATTAAAAGCTTTTTTGATTCTTTCTTTTAAAAATAAATTAAAGAAAGATACAAATATAAAACAAAAAGGGTTAGGAAGTTTTGCTCAAGGAATGGAATATTTAGTTCATGAATTATATGAACAATTTTTAACAATTTGTTCGCAAAAATCAATAACTGTTGAATTAAATTTGAATCATAAAATTTGTAAAATTATTAAAATTTCTAATTACTTTTCACTTGAGTCCACATTAGAAAATAAAATAAAGAAACAATCATTTGATTGTGTCGTATATTCAGGACAGCCATGGAGAGATAGTAATTTATCACTTATAATCGATAATATTAACTTTGAAGAATTGCAAAAATCTTACCAAAACCTAAGATCTATGGAAGCACATAGTGTTGCTGTTGTAGGTTTAGGAACAAACAATGAAAACTTGAATTCACCAAATGGATTTGGAGCATTAGCTGGAGAATGGTCAAAAGACTTATTAGGAGTCATATTTGTTCATTCAACATATCCTCAACATACACCTAAAAATTCAAAATTATTTAGGGTCCTCATTGGTGGTGATAGAGAAATAAACATTTCACAAAAAAGCGAACTTGAACTCATTGATCTTGCAAAGCAAAGATTAGAAGAAACAAATATAGTTCCAAGCAATACAAACTATTCCTTTGAAAAAGTAATAGTTTGGGAAAATTATATACCATTAGCTACTGTAAATCAGGACAGAATTCTTGAATCGATTTGGAAAATAGAAGCTATTATGCCTGGGCTTTTCTTTGTTGGAAATTACTTAAAAGGCCCCTCTGTTTCTGACTGTCTTGAACAAGCGGCAATAACTTGTAAAAACGTTACACTTTTTTTGGATGGAAAAGGAAAAAATGATTAACAACTTTGCTTAGTAAAAAACACAGGCAAAAACTAATGTTCTGTATTTAATTACATTAAATATTTTATTCCCATTTAAAATTCTTAATTTTTTTTCCTATTTCGTCTCTAACATTTCTAAATTTATTGATCGATTCTTCTGGACTATCTGATTTATTTGCTGGGTCGAAAAAAGGCCAATGTAAAAAGTATGCTTTTGAAGAGTTAATATAGGGACAAATTTCTTCTGCACAAAGGGTAACAATGTAATTAAATTCATTTAAATTGAATTCATCAACAGATTTTGAACTCTGATTTGAAATATCAATCCCAATTTCATTCATAACTTTGATTGCATAAGGATTTATTTCACTCGGCTTAGAGCCTGCACTATTTATAATAAAAGCCTTTTGAAGTATATTTTTAGCTAATCCTTCGGCCATTTGGCTACGTGCAGAGTTCGCAACACAGAGGAATAATATTTTTTTTACCACACCCT
Source organism: Pigmentibacter sp. JX0631 (assembly GCF_029873255.1). Taxonomy (NCBI): domain Bacteria; kingdom Pseudomonadati; phylum Bdellovibrionota; class Oligoflexia; order Silvanigrellales; family Silvanigrellaceae; genus Pigmentibacter; species Pigmentibacter sp. JX0631. The sequence goes on from NZ_CP123622.1 coordinate 3,489,635, forward strand.
CTCCAACATAAATATTTTAATAATTTTATCGTATTATTTTCAAAACTACAATCTTAAAATATTGTGATGTATCAATTTTCTATATTTTAAACATATGAAAAAATTATTAGAATATTATTTTATTAAATTATCTTAAAAAATAAAAATAGAAGGTTTTAATTTCTCAAAACCTTCTATCAAAATGAGTGTTACTCTGATAAATTATTTTACTGAAGCTAATTCTTCATCAAAGAATGATAAACTATTAGCATCCTAACTTCCAGAAACAGTCTTACATCACCATTTTATAATCTTTTTGCAGCAACTAAAGCGGCTTCTTTTGCAAGAGCACCTTGTTTCGCTACAACACTTTCAGCAACTGAAGTTCCGTTTCTAAAAGCATTTTTTGCTTTCTCAAGCAAAGAAAGATTTTCTTTAGCTACTGGAGTTGCAGCAGTTTCTACAGCAGCAACTTTTGCTGGAAATAACTTATTCTTAATATTTGCAAAAAATCCTTTGATTTTTTGAAATAAAGTAGGAGCAGCTACTAGAGCTCCAGCTGAAACTAAAGTTGGAACAATAGATGGATTCTTAGAAGAATCAGGTTTTGCTTCTGGTTTAGCATTTGTAGAATCAGGTTTTGCTTCTGGTTTAGCATTTGTAGAAGAATCAGGTTTTGCTTCTGATTGGCTGCTAGCCGCTGGTGCAGCTGGAGCCGCAACTTGAGACTGAATTGGTAAAGTAGCAACTGCTACGCTAGCACCAACTAATGGACCTTGAATAGAATCTAAATCAGAACCTAGGTATTCTTCATCTTTAGATGGAAATTCACCAAGTTTTAATTCAGAAGCTTCTGTTCCTGCTAGAGGAGCTTTTACTTTAGTAGCTTCAGTAGTTACGTTATTTTCTACTAAGATTTTAGGAGTTACTGTAGGAGCTGCAGGCGCAACAGGAGTTACAACAGCTGGTTTAGCGTATTTCCCTGCAACGATATCAGCACATTCTTTACCTTCAATGTCACACTTGATGATAGCACCAAAAGTAACACCTTTTACAGTTTTTCTTCCGATAGAACCAACATAGATAGATTTACCATCTTTAGATAAAGCTACACTTGATCCAAATTTATCATTTTTCTCAAATGCTAATCCACCAGTTACTTTAGAAGTTCCACCAATGTAATCTCCACAGTTTCCACCATCGATATCACATCTGATTAATCCACCGATGTCATATGTTGAAGGTTTTAATGCGCTTTGATCTCTACCTGGAACGCCAATGTATAAATATTTGCTATCTCCAGTCATGCTTTCTGCAAAGTTATCATTTGTAATTAATGATACTAAAGAAGAAGAAAGATTTAATGGTAAACAGTTGCTTCCATCTGCTTCACATTTAGTTACTTTACCTAATCCACCTTGAGCACCAACAAATAAATTCTTTTCATTTGCAAATATACTTGCACCTAAACCATAAGTTCCAAGTAATGATGTATTTGCTAAAACTTGTGTTGAGGAATTTGTACTTTCTCCACCTAAAGATACTGCACAATTTGTTCCGTCTAATTCACATTTTATCAATGCACCTTTAATTTTTTTATCGTCACCTTTTCTCTCAGGAGCTCCAATATAAAGATTTTTTGCTGTTGCAAACATGCTTTTACCTAAATATTGTTTTGCTTGATATAAATCAGTGATATCTAATGCAGATCCATTTTTACCAGAAAGGTCAAATTTATAAACCGCTCCAGATCCGCTTTGTTTATTTGCTGCACTTACAAATATATTATTTGCAGTCACAACTATGCTTGATCCAAACTTATCGCCTTCTTGTAACTTTAAACTTTTAGCTGATGCTACGGACGCTTCGTCTTCTCCACCTAAAAATGTTTTACAAGAACTTCCATCTGGATTACATATTAAAACTGCACCTTTGCCTTTAAAAGCATTTGGCGCACCAACTAATAAATAATCTTGTGTTGTTGGCTTTGTTTCAGCCTGTGGTTTTGATGCTTGCACATCACTTGATTGACTTGCACTCTCACCTGAAGAAGATTTTTTACATCCTACTGCAGCAAAAGCGATTGATGTCAACGCTAAAGAAACTTTATAAAATGTAGACATAACACACTGACCTTTCCTATTATGGGTGTGATATAAAATATTTTAAAGAAAAAATATTCATTAAAATACAAAATATATTTATCAAAAAATTGATAACATAATCATTAAAATCTCATTAATATCATTATTTTTATTACTATTTATTCTTTATATATATGGATATTTTTGAATATATTTAAAACAAAAAAAATTACATTTAATGTAACAGAATATTTTCTTTTTTGTTTTAAAATAAAAAAGAAGGTTTTGATTTCTCAAAACCTTCAGTTATGTTTGTTACTTTACTTTAACTTAACTAACTCACCTTACAGTGCTGCTAAAGCTAATGGAGCTACTCGCTCACCAACACCTATAGCAGTTTTAGCGAATGCTAAAATCTTAGGTCCTGCAACTTTCGCAAAACTTACAATTGAGCTACCGATTTTCCCAAAGAATGTTCCTACTTTTGCAAAAGCAGTCTTGATTGAATCAGTAATTCCTTGTTTAGCTAATACTGGTCCTGCAACTAAAGCTCCACTTGTAATTAAAGTTGGAACAATAGATGGTTTTTTAGAAGAATCAGCATTTGCTGTTGCTTGGCTGCTTGAAGAAGCAGGAGTTGCAGCAGGCTTAGTAGTAGAAGAATCAGGTTTTGCTTCTGGTTTAGCATTTGTAGAATCAGGTTTTGCTTCTGATTGGCTGCTAGCCGCTGGAGCCGCAACTTGAGACTGAATTGGTAAAGTAGCAACTGCTACGCTGGCACCAACTAATGGACCTTGAATAGAATCTAAATCAGAACCTAGGTATTCTTCATCTTTAGATGGAAATTCACCAAGTTTTAATTCAGAAGCTTCTGTTCCTGCTAGAGGAGCTACTGGTTTAGCTGGTTGTGCTGCTGGAGCGATAGGGTTAGCTGCTACTATTGCAGAAACTGTAGGAGCTGCAGGCGCAACAGGAGTTACAACAGCTGGTTTAGCGTATTTCCCTGCAACGATATCAGCACATTCTTTACCTTCAATGTCACACTTGATGATAGCACCAAAAGTAACACCTTTTACAGTTTTTCTTCCGATAGAACCAACATAGATAGATTTACCATCTTTAGATAAAGCTACACTTGATCCAAATTTATCATTTTTCTCAAATGCTAATCCACCAGTTACTTTAGAAGTTCCACCAATGTAATCTCCACAGTTTCCACCATCGATATCACATCTGATTAATCCACCGATGTCATATGTTGAAGGTTTTAATGCGCTTTGATCTCTACCTGGAACGCCAATGTATAAATATTTGCTATCTCCAGTCATGCTTTCTGCAAAGTTATCATTTGTAATTAATGATACTAAAGAAGAAGAAAGATTTAATGGTAAACAGTTGCTTCCATCTGCTTCACATTTAGTTACTTTACCTAATCCACCTTGAGCACCAACAAATAAATTCTTTTCATTTGCAAATATACTTGCACCTAAACCATAAGTTCCAAGTAATGATGTATTTGCTAAAACTTGTGTTGAGGAATTTGTACTTTCTCCACCTAAAGATACTGCACAATTTGTTCCGTCTAATTCACATTTTATCAATGCACCTTTAATTTTTTTATCGTCACCTTTTCTCTCAGGAGCTCCAATATAAAGATTTTTTGCTGTTGCAAACATGCTTTTACCTAAATATTGTTTTGCTTGATATAAATCAGTGATATCTAATGCAGATCCATTTTTACCAGAAAGGTCAAATTTATAAACCGCTCCAGATCCGCTTTGTTTATTTGCTGCACTTACAAATATATTATTTGCAGTCACAACTATGCTTGATCCAAACTTATCGCCTTCTTGTAACTTTAAACTTTTAGCTGATGCTACGGACGCTTCGTCTTCTCCACCTAAAAATGTTTTACAAGAACTTCCATCTGGATTACATATTAAAACTGCACCTTTGCCTTTAAAAGCATTTGGCGCACCAACTAATAAATAATCTTGTGTTGTTGGCTTTGTTTCAGCCTGTGGTTTTGATGCTTGCACATCACTTGATTGACTTGCACTCTCACCTGAAGAAGATTTTTTACATCCTACTGCAGCAAAAGCGATTGATGTCAACGCTAAAGAAACTTTATAAAATGTAGACATAACACACTGACCTTTCCTATTATGGGTGTGATACAAAAACCCTGAACGATTCAGCATTTTTTGTCTGTCTCATTTTTACAGCAATGAGGGTTGCAATCTCATTACAACGAAATTAATTGTCGAAATTTAATATCAAAGTTTTCCTTTATTTTAGATTATTTTAATGAATTATTTATTTATATTAATTTGTGACAAACCATAAATTATACATAATAAACCAACATTATCAATATGTTAAAATTTACATTTTTTTACAATTTTCTGTTAAGTTAGCTATAACTATGTATGTGAGAAAGATATATTTTAAACTTTTAAAAACATAGAACAATATAATTAAGTATTTATAAAATAAGCTAATTTTAAGTATTAGTTACTTTAAAAAATATATTTAACTTATTTTACTAAAGTTACTAGTTACTTTAGTAAGTATAAGTAATCAATGCTTAAAATATTTAAAAATCTTTAATACATTTAACTTATTGATTAAATTTAAATATTTCACTTCTGCCAGTTGAAATTTTTATTTTCCTAATATATAAAATATTAGATATAAGTTTAGAAATTAATAGGATTAAACATGAAATACACCACAGTTATTCAAAATAAAATTTATAATTTCAGTTCACTTAAAGAGGTTATGGCAAAAGCTTCACCTGAACGTTCTGGGGACTTATTGGCTCAAATTGCTGCAAATAGTTATGAAGAAAGAATGGCCGCTAAAATAGTTTTGGCAGGAGTTCCATTAAAGCAATTTTTAACAGAAGTTTTAATTCCTTATGAAGAAGATGAAGTAACTAGACTTATTATTGATAAACATGATAATTTAGCTTTTCAAAAAATTTCTCATTTAACTATTGGTGATTTTAGAGAATGGCTCCTTTCAGATGAAGCAGATTCTGATTCTTTACTTGCTTTATCAAAAGGATTAACACCTGAAATGGTTGCAGCAGTTAGCAAAATAATGCGCAATCAGGATTTAATTTTAGTTGCTAAAAAATGTAAAATTATAACTCAATTCAGAAATACTATAGGTTTACCAAATACTCTATCTGTTCGCTTGCAACCCAATCATCCCACAGATGACTTAAAAGGAATTTCTGCTTCACTAATTGATGGTCTTTTTTATGGCTGCGGAGATGCTGTAATAGGAATTAATCCTGCAAGCGATAATATAGAACTTCTTTCGCTACTCAATAATTTACTGAATGATATTATTTATAAATTTAATATTCCCACACAATCCTGCATTCTTACACATATAACTAATACTATAAAAATGATAAATAACAAGGTACCAGTTGACTTAGTTTTTCAATCCATCGCTGGTACAGAAAAAGCAAATGCTCAATTTGGTGTTAATCTTGCTATGATAAGAGAAGCTCAAGATGCAGCATTATCTTTAAAAAGAGGTAGCGTTGGAAATAATGTCATGTACTTTGAAACAGGTCAAGGAAGTTGTTTATCATCTTATACCCACTATAATGTTGATCAACAAACTTGTGAAGCGCGTGCTTATGCTATTGCCAGAGAATTTTCTCCTCTATTAATTAATACAGTAGTTGGTTTTATTGGACCAGAATATTTATATGATGGAAAACAAATTATTCGCGCAGGACTTGAAGATCATTTTTGTGGTAAATTACTAGGATTACCTATTGGATGTGATATTTGCTACACAAATCATGCTGAAGCAGATCAAGATGACATGGATACTTTGTTAACTTTACTTGGAACTGCGGGTGTAACTTTTATTATGGGAATTCCTGGTGCGGATGATATTATGTTGAATTATCAAAGTACTTCCTTTCATGATTCTTTGTTTATTCGTCAATTATTAAATTTACGCAGAGCACCTGAGTTTGAAGAATGGTTGGTTAGAAATAATTTACTTGATAAAAATCTTAATAAAGTTATTCCTCCAATTCAAAATAACCCCATTTTACTAGAATATTGTTAGGAAAATTATGGCACAGAATATACTAATTAAAAAAGATTCATGGCAACATTTAAAAAATCATACTACAGCAAGAATTGCCTTAGGAAGAGTTGGACAAAGTATACCAACTCAAGAAGTGCTTAATTTTGGTTTGTCACATGCTCTTGCAAAAGATGCTATTTATACTGAATTAGATATTGATAGTATTTCAAACAAATTAACTGAAATTGGTTATTCCTCTTTAGAACTTAAATCTTTAGCTGATTCAAAAAAAGATTATTTAATGAATCCAAATTTAGGTAGAAGACTAAATGAGAAGAGTAAAAAACTTCTTCAAGGACAATCTTTACAAGAAAACTCAATAGCTTTGATATTTGCGGATGGACTTTCTGCTACAGCAATACATAATCATGCCATTTCCCTTTTATTAGAATTAGATCGTTATTTTAAAGAACATTCCTTTTTTTCTTTTTCTCCTATTTTACTAGCAAAATATTCAAGAGTTGCATTAGGTGATGAAATAGGAGAAAATTTAAATTGCCTTGCGAGTCTAATTTTTATTGGAGAAAGACCAGGATTATCATCTCCAGATAGTTTAGGAGTTTACATCACATGGCTTCCTAAAGTTGGAAGATTGGAATCAGAGCGAAATTGTATTTCTAACATACGACAAGAAGGGTTAAGTTATAAACTCGCTGCATACAAAATATTTTGGATTCTACAGAGAGCTAAACAACTTAATGCAACTGGAGTTATTTTGAAAGATGAAAGTCCATCCCAGTTTTCTGTAGATCAAGATATGAATCAAATCCAATTACCTTAATATTTTTACTACTTTACTTCGTTCCATGAAGATATGACTCTACTTATTAAACCATATTCCAAAGCTTCTTGGGATGTCATCCAGTAATCACGTTCAATATCTTTTCTAACTCTTTCAATAGGTTGCTTGGTTTCTTTGGTATATAATTCAGCAATTTTTTCTCGTGTTTTTAAAATTTCTTTTGCATGAATTTCAATATCAGAAGCCTGGCCTTGAATACTTCCTCCAATTAATGGTTGATGTATTAACAATCTCGAATTAGGCATTGAATATCTATGTTTAGCCTGTGCAGCTAATAATACTACTGTGGCAGCACTTGCAGCCAAGCCCGTGACAACTATTTTTACTTCTGGGCGTATAAAACGGATTGTGTCATAAATTCCAAAGCCAGAATTTACTTCACCACCTGGACTATTCAGAAAAAGCCATATTTCTTTTGTGGGGTCAGCAGCTTCCATGGCAAACAGTTGCTCAATAATTTTTTTGGCTGATGCCGCATGAATACCTTCAGATAAAACAATAAGTCGTTGATCAAAGAGTTTTTTTTGAGTAGTCGTTTCAAGGTTTGGGTTTAACTCTTCATGATTAGCCATTTATGCTCCTTCTCATTTCAATTTTTGGAAATGATTTGCTAACAGGGATTATAAGTTAAATAAAACAGAGGAACAAGACAACTTATGAGCAAAAAAATACAGATTGGTACCGATATCGTTTGCATCTCTCGATTTGCAAAATCTTTGACAACTGGTAATTTTATTCAAAAAATTTATCACGTTAAAGAAATTGAATATTGTGAACAGAAAGCACTGAAAGCTCGGATAGCATCTTATGCTGCACGTTTTGCTGCTAAGGAGGCATTTGCAAAAGCACTAGGCACTGGTCTTTACGTTCAAGGCATTGTTCCGAGCCATATCTGGGTAGAAAATGAAGAATCTGGACGCCCAATTCTTTATTTTTCTGATTCTTTGACAAAAGTACTTAATGATAAAGGTTTTTTTTCTGTCGATGTTTCTTTAAGTCACCATGAAGAATACGCGGTTGCTACAGTTATATTATATTCTTTATAAAATTTATCTATTTCCTTAAAACTTAACATAATTTATAATTTTATTAATAAATATTCACATATTTATAACATATTATACATTAATTTTACTAAAAAATATTTGACTTAATATCTTTTGTATATTAATTCAAAGCTTTCTAACATTCAAACTAACCTATTAAGGAAATACAATGAATATAAAGAAAATACTTCTCTTAATTGCTTCCCTTTTTATTTCTTATGAAACACACGCTCAAAATAACCTCGATGTTTATGGGAACTTTGGATACACTTATTTAAGTGGCTTTTCTTTTTCTAAAACTAGTAAAGTGATGAATTCTTTTAGTGGCCTAAACATTGGAATTTCTGGTCTATATAACTTCGATACTGTTTCATCTGTTTCTCCTGTTTTAGGTTTAAGTTTAAATAGTGTTTTCACTAAAAACTCAAATTCTGTGAACAATGAAAATATAAAAGGCAGTTTTAATTATTTTACAACAAGTGCATTAGGTGGGGTTAAACTTAATTATTTTAATAATTTGCCTATTTATGTTCTTTTAAATTTAGGATATTCCCCTTCAAATAGCATTAGTTTTACAGGCGATATTCCAAATAGCTATACTTCACGAGCATTGAATGAAAATAGCTTTAAAGTAACAAATCATTACTTTTATGGTGCTACATTGATGAGTACATATAATTTAGTAGAAAATTTCAGCTTGGGTGGCAGTCTTAATTATAACAGACATTCTATGGATTTAGAAATGCAAACACCCCCTGAAAGCACTACTGAGCGCAGTGGATTTAATGAATATTCAGTAAATTTAATTGCTATGTTTACTTTTTAATCCATACTTAAGGACAAAATAAATATGAAAAAAATATTAAGCTCTGCTTTTGCTGGCACTTCTTTATTACTTCTCTCTTGCAAAGAGCCTCCAAAAAATGGTGTTAAAAATTCGGAAGTTTGCACTTCTCTTCCAGGAGAGTTTTCTGTAAATAAAATAAGTAACGGTTGTGATGTAAATGAAAAAAACATTTTAGGTAACAATTCAACTGTTTATTTATCGATGGGTTGCACAGGAACCGTCGTTTCTCCGCACTTTATTATTACAGCATCTCATTGTTTATACGACAAAAATACTGGTATTTATGAAAAAAAAGAAAATATAAAAGTTGTTTTTGGCAATAATGCTTATAATGTTTTTGATATAAAAACAGCAAGCGTTAAGAATTATTATACCAACTCTTACTATACTGCACCTTCTAATTATAAGCCATCATTAGGCGATATAGCTCTTGTCGAAACTGAAGAAGATCTGGTGAAAGATTTACAATTAACCCCAGCAAAAATTGCCGTAAATTTACCTCATCCTTCTCAATTAATTTTAAACGTAGGATATGGTAGTACAGGAAAATTTGATTCTAAATCAGGTGGTTTAAAAAGATGGTCTATTTCTAGTTTAGGAAAAGTAGAAATTTATGATGCCTACTCTATATATAGTTTAGTAAATAATTACTTTAATACACAAGTAACTTTGGGAAATGTATCAAAAATATATAGCACTAATAAACCAGAAGATACTTTAATAATTACTGACAGAATTACTGCGCAACAAGGCCAAACTTGTTATGGAGATTCTGGAGGACCGCAATATTTATCTTTTAATGGGGAACCTTTATTACTTTCTTCAACACAAGGAGGTAGCGAATTTTGGTTAGGAAAAAAATTCAAAGATATTATTGCGAATAAAGAAGATGACTGTAATAAGCTAAATACATCTATAAATACAAGAATTGCTCCCTATACTGAATGGCTTAATACTAAAATGAGCACCAGAGGGGAAAGTTTGGTTTTAGTAAATAATTAATTTATTTATAAAATAGTATCATTTTAAAAAAGGGTTATATTGAAAAATATAGCCCTTTTTTAGCAGAAAAATTACTTTACAAATCCCGCACGCTCTAAAAAGCGAGTAGAATGTTTGCCTTGAATAAAATCAGGATGTTTTAATACTTCAAGATGAAATGGAATATTTGTTCTAATTCCATCGATGATAAATTCTTTTAATGCACATTCCATTTTTTGAATAGCTAATTCGCGTGTATCAGCAGTAATTATAAGTTTAGTTAACATGGAGTCATAGTAAGGTACCACAGTGTAACCATGATAAACGAACCCATCGACTCTGACACCCAAACCACCAGGACTAGAATAAGCTGTTATTTTTCCTGGCCAAGGTGCAAATGATTTAGGATCTTCTGCATTAATTCTACATTCGATAGCATGACCTTTTATAGAAATATCTTTTTGCGTAAAGGGAAGTTTTTCTCCCATTGCAACTAAAATTTGTGTTCTAACTAAATCTATTCCAGTAATTTGTTCAGTAACAGGATGCTCAACTTGAATACGAGTATTCATTTCCATAAAATAAACGTTTTTGTCATCATCCATTAAAAATTCTACAGTACCCGCTCCATGATAACCAACTTCTTTTGCAAGTGAGACAGCATAACTACCAATTTTGTTTCGTTCTTTTTCCGATAATAAATTACACGGAGCTTCTTCAATTACTTTTTGGTGCCGACGTTGGATACTGCAATCTCGCTCACCTAAATGGACAATATTGCCATGTTTGTCGGCCATAATTTGAATTTCAACATGTCTTGGGTTTTCAAGATATTTTTCAAGATAAACTTCAGAGTTGCCAAATGCAGCACCTGCCTCTTGTCTACAAGTAAAATAGGCTTTTTCTAAATCTGCTTCTTTATGGACGATTTTCATACCTCTACCGCCACCACCGCCACTTGCTTTTAAAATGACTGGAAAACCTATTTCTTTTGCTGTTTTTTTAGCTACATCTATATTTTCAATTGCGGACTTTGATCCGGGTAAAAAAGGTAAGCCTGCTTTCCTAGCAACGTCTCTTGCTGCAACTTTTTCACCAAGCTTCCGCATTTGTTCGGGGGTGGGACCAATAAATGTAAAATTACATTTTGCACAAACTTCAGCAAAATGCGCATTTTCAGATAAAAATCCATATCCTGGATGGATAGCGTCTGCACCACTTACTTCTGCGGCTGCTATAATTGCAGGAATATGTAAATAACTTTTTTTACTTTCTGCGGGGCCTATACAAATACTTTCATCAGCCAATTTTGCATGCAAACTGTGTGCGTCTGCTTGCGAATAGATGGCCACACTTTTTATTCCTAATTCTCTACAAGCGCGAATGATTCTAACTGCAATTTCGCCTCTGTTCGCAATAAGAATTTTTTTCATAATAATTTTTCTCACAATTGGATTTACATAGCAGGAGCAACAATAAACAAAGGAGTTCCAAATTCTACGGGTTTTGCATTATCAACTAAAACAGCTACTATTTCTCCATCTATTTCAGCCTCTATTTCATTCATTAATTTCATTGCTTCAACTATACAAAGAGTTTGCCCTTTTCTAATTTTTGCTCCTAAATCAACAAATGGTGCCGCATCAGGGTTAGAAGAACGATAAAAAGTTCCCACAAAAGGGCTTGTAATCGTTATTCCATCAGGAAGTTTTTTCGCTACTTTTTCTTCTTTATTTGCATTTTGTTGTAAGGTTGTTTCTTGCTCAGATGTACTATCTGTTGAAACATTACCATTTTTTGAAGACAATGCTATTGAATTTGTCTGTAAAGTTGGCTGCACTGTCGGGTTAAAAAGAGATGCCTGTGTTACATTTCTTGCTAAAGAAATTTTCTCACCAGAGGATTCTGCTTGCACCACATCAAACCCATGCTTTGCCATTAATGACATCAATTTTTCAATTTTATTTACATCAACCATTTTTTTTTCCTCTAAAAATAACCTGTAACTCAAAATTACAGATTTAAGTATATTCTTATACCTAAATTACGAACGTTTAAAGTTCTATAAAAAACAACCTCAGATTTCCATAATTCCTTTAAGAAAGTCAATACCTTGAGAAGAATTCTCGAATCTGTTCTCTTTGTTTTTTCGCAATAAAAAAGCTGGCAGATTAACCTTACCAGCTTAAAATATATGTATTCTTTATTTATTTTCTATTTACCCTATCTACATAAACACCTTCACGAGTGTCAATTCTTAGGATATCTCCCTCGTTGATATGAAATGGGACACTTACTACAAGTCCTGTTTCTAATTTTGCAGGTTTGCTGCCTCCTGTAGCAGTATCTCCTCTTACACCAGGGGCTGTTTCTACAACTTTTAATTCTACAAAGGTTTCAGTTTCGACACCTATTGGTTTATTATTAAAAAATACTACTTTTATCACTGAGTTTTCGATTAAATAGTTCTTTGTGTCGCCAACTTCTAAGTTTGTTAGAGAAATTTGTTCGTAGTTTGCAGTATCCATGAAATTATAGCCATCAGCATCATTGTAAAGGAACTGCATATTTCTTTCTTCGACATCCGGTTTTTCTAGCTTGTCACCACTTTTAATATTGTGCTCGACAACTTGCCCAGTTCTTAAATTTTTTACCTTAGTTCTTGTAAAAGCTGCACCTTTACCAGGATTGACATGCTGAAAATCTACTATTACCCAAGGATCATTATTCATTAAAACTTTGAGACCTCTTCTAAAATCACGGGTATCATACATGCTACTCATATAAAAATCTCCTTTTCATGCGAATCTGAACTAACATCTTTAATATAAAAATGCAATCAAGGAAATTTGCTAGAGATTTATTAAAATATATCTTAAAATTTTAGCCACCCCTTCCATGCATAGCCAATTATTCCAAAGTATTCATTCATTAAACTTACAGATGTTATCGCATTGTTGAAGTTAAAGATACCTGAGCCATAGGAATCTTGTGCGAGAACTGATATTGGACAAACGTTAAAACCTTGTTTTTCAAAAGTTTTTCTTGCTCTGAACATATGAAAATCATTTGTAATTAATATAATATTTTTTTCAATTTTATTTTCTGAAAAAATATTTTTTACATAAGCTGAATTTTGATATGTATTTTTGCTTTCTTCTTCAGTTATTACTTTTAAATGATTATTTTTTTTAATAAAATAGTTTAAAAAAACTTTCATTGCTTCGGCTTCGCTTTGTTTAATTTCTTTATTCGTATAACCACCTGTTAATACCACTGGTATTTGTAACCTTTTTGTTTCATTAGTATTCATTAATATTAGTAATTGTGATAAACCCATTAGCCGTATTTGCGAATTTGTTGCCGGTAAGTTTTCTTGAAATATACCACCACCAAGAACAACTATTGCATTTGCCTGTTTAATACAGTGTGGAAGATCTTTCGATATTATTAAATTATTTTTTTTATTTTCTTTTTGTTCACTTAAAATTAGCAAAGGTTTTATAAGAATATCAGGAGTTTTTCGAAAACAAAAGATTCCAAATAGTAATGTTGCAAGTGTTATTAATATTTTAGTTATTTTCTTTGCGACACACAACCATAGAAATATACAACAAATCAGTAAAATTATGATAGGTAGTCCAGCATCATAGGAAAAATCTTTCAGATAATTTTTTAAATCTAAGTCCCATGTAACTATTTCTTGATTATTATTCATAACTCTAACCTTCTTCCAATATCCAAGTAATTCTTTCGTTTATTCTATATCATATTGTTAAGAAGGTTTAAAAGAATCATTCACATGAAGTGAGTTTATATTTTTTTTCATTTAAATCAAAACATTTTATATAGGGTTGGTTAACAGTATCACAAAATCCAGCATAAATTTTTCTAAAATGCTGACAGTGTTTATTAGCATCATTTCCATAAAATGTTGCTAATTTTTCTTTTTTTAGCATTTCTGGGACATCTACTATTAAGTCAACAGAGTCGACCTTTGTACAACCAACCAGGAAATTAAAAAAAATAAAGGTAATTATTATCAAAAGGCATTTTTGCATTAGCATACCTCAAATTCTGATATTTACCTTTACCTTAACTTTTTTTATTTTGCATTTCAATTAGTTAACTTTTGTCACTTACCATTCCAAACCAAAACCTGTTTGGTATTCTGTAACACGGGTTTCGAAAAAGTTTTTTTCTTTTGGAAGATCCATAATTTCATTCATCCATGGGAACGGTGTTTCTTCTTCACCATATATTGGTTCTAGACCAATACTTTCAATTCTTCTATCCGCTATATAACGAATATATTTTGCAAATTGTGCTTTTGAAAGACCTAAGATATCTCTTGGCAGGGCATCTGCAACAAATGCATCTTCTAGTTCTACGACATGCTCAATATTTTGCCTTACTTCTGCTTGCAACTCTGGTGTCCAAATATCTTCATTTTCTAAGATATATTGATTAATAAGTTTTGTTCCAAATCGACAATGCAAACTCTCATCACGGACAATATATTCAAGCTGCTCTGATGTTCCAACTAAAAGATTTCTTCTTTTGAAATTAAGTAACAAAACAAAAGCGCTATAAAATTGCATTCCTTCCATGCCGACATAATATGCACATAAATTTTTTAAAAATAAAGCTCTACCTTCCTTTGTTTTTGTAGTAAAACCTTCATTTAAAATACCCTCAAAAAATTGAGCTTGAAAGTCGTGTTTATCTTTGATTGTTCCAACTTTTTTGAACTCGCCAAAGACTTCTTGTTGATCCATAGAAAGCGATTCAACTATGTGTGAATAACTCCAAGAATGAATGCTTTCTTGAAAAGCTTGAGCTGTTAAATATTGGCGGCATTCAGGATTAGTAATGTGCTTATAGATAGCCATAATAATATTATCACCTACAAGAACATCAGTATTTGCAAAAAAACTTAAAATTTTCTTGATTAGATGTCGTTCATCGGTCGTTAAATAACCCATATTTTTCCATTGAGAGATATCAGATGCCATTGATATTTCTTGTGGTAGCCAATGGTTTTTACATAAATTTTTAAACTCATCCCACGCCCATGGATAATTAAAAGGCATTAATTGTGGTCTTATTTCATTGATTAACATTTTTTTCTCCTAGCTTATTCTTTTTACTGACATGATTCGCAATCTGGATTTTCGATAGAACAAGCTTTTACTTCAGTCGGTTTTATATCTTTCTTTTTAGCAACAATACTTGATTTCTCAACACTTGTAGCTGCTTTTGTTCTTAGATAGTAAGTTGTTTTCAAACCACTATGCCAAGCATAACGATACATTTCATCAATTTTCTTTCCACTTGGAGCAGACATATATAAGTTCAAACTTTGAGCCTGATCTATATAAACTTGTCTCAATGCTGCACAACGAATCAATTGTTCAGGTTCGATATCAAAAGCTGTTTTATAGAGCTCTTTTATATGTTCAGGTAATTCGAGTGTTGCAAGAGACCCATCATTTATTTTTAATTCACGTGCTAACTCAGTATTCCACATGCCTAAATTTTTTAAGTCGTCTATTAAATATTCATTAATAATTGTATATTCTCCGCCCATGTTACTTTTTACATATAAATTTTTATATGTCGGTTCTATAGACTGAGTACAGTTAGAGATATTAGATATAGTTGCTGTGGGTGCTACTGCAAGACAAAGACTGTTACGCATTCCTTGAGAAACATGAGTTTTCAAATCGTTCCAATTTAGATTTAGATTAAATCCATCATTTTTTAATAACTCTTGACAAGGTAACAATTCTCCATTGTCATTTTGAAAATGTTGAGGTGCTCTTGGAAGTGTAACATGATCTCCTAATTCGGTTATGGTGTCTTTTGGTACCAGTCCTTTAGACCAAGAAGATCCATTAAAAGTAGAGTAACTTCCTCTTTCCTGTGCTAATAAAGCAGAAGCTTTAATTGCGTAATAACTGATTTGTTCTGCAATATTTTCAGCCATCCACATTGCTTCTGGCTTTGAATACGGTATTTTCTTCAAATATAAGACATCTTGAAAACCCATAAACCCTAAACCAACTGGTCTATGTCTATGATTTGCCCTTTCAGCAGACTTAATGGGATAAAAATTTTCAGAAATTACATTGTCCAACATACGCATGCCTACACGAACTGCATATTCTATGGTTTTCCCTGGATTTTCTGATAAGAAAACAGCCTTTAGATTGATTGAACCTAAATTACAAACAGCTGTTTCTTCAGCATTTGTGTTTAATGTAATTTCTGTACACAAATTACTGCTATGTACAACACCAATATGGCGTTGTGCGCTACGTAAATTACAAGGATCTTTAAAGGTCACCCATGGATGCCCTGTTTCGAAAATCATTGTTAAAATTTTTCGCCACAATTGAAGTGCGGATATTTTACGAAAGTTTTGTATTTTTCCTTGGTCTGCTTTTAATTCATAATCCAAATAAGCCTTTTTAAACTGATCACCATATAGATCGTGTAAATCGGGTGTTTCAGAAGGGCAAAATAAAGTCCACTCTTTATTTGCTTCAACTCGTTCGAGAAAAAGATCTGGTATCCAATTTGCTGTATTCATATCGTGGGTACGACGACGTTCATCGCCAGTATTTTTTCTGAGTTCTAGAAAATCTTCGATATCCAAATGCCATGTTTCTAAATATGCACAAACAGCACCTTTTCTTTTTCCACCTTGATTAACAGCGATTGTTGATGAATCTTGGACTTTAATAAAAGGGATGACTCCTTGTGAGCGTCCATTTGTGCCTTTGATCCAACTCCCACTTGCTCTAATGTTACTCCAATCATTACCTAGACCTCCAGCATATTTAGAAAGCATTGCATTATCTGAATATTGTCTATAGATATCGAGTAAATCGTCTTGAGTTGTAGTTAAAAAACAAGACGACATTTGGGAATGATTTGTTCCTGAATTAAATAGAGTAGGAGTGCTCGGTACATATAGCATTTGTGAAATAACGTCATAAAACTCTGCTGCATGTTTTGTGGCTTCTTGCGCATTATCTTCTGCTAATGCAACCCCCATTGCAACTCTCATCCAGAAATGCTGTAAAGTTTCATAACGCATCCCTTTTTTATGCAAAAGATAACGATCATAAAGAGTATGGGCGCCAAGATAGTCAAATAAATAATTTCTTTCGTGCTTAATGCAAGAGTTCAAGTATTCTAAGTCTAACTCACGCAAGCGGTTTGTAAGTTGTCCAAACTCTGTACCAAATTTTACATATTCCATTAATGTTGGGTAATGTTTTTCTTCTTCAGGTAAATGCGACTGTGATGATTCTAACCCAATCGTTTGGAGAACTTCTAAACGCAATTGTTCAGATAGTATGCTAGCGGCAATGTATGAATATTCCCTACCCTGTTCAATAAATGGGCGCACATCAAGAATGATATTTTGTAATGATGAATTAAAGTCTACATTTGGAAAACTTAACTCATTAAAATTCACTTTTGGATGATAAGGTCTATAAGTAGTTATTGCCATGAATAAATCTCCAGATGGTGTATCAGAACAGCACATTTTACAGTCAATACGCAAACAAGTGGTATAAAACCATACAAATGAATGGTGTTACATGCCGCAAAAAACTCGCAGCCGCAAATCTTCTGAGCGAGGAATTGCGGCATTTCATTTTGTAGGATGAAAATGCCGACACTTGTTATATATAGTGTTAGCTCATCCGAAAACACACTGTCAATAGTGTGGGTATAAAAGTTCCTGCTCTGAAAGATCCTTAAATTTATTGCACATTAATCTTAAAAGCATATGAAATAAGCAGAAATTCTTAATAGAAAAGATAAAAAAATTGACGAAAAACGACAAGCTTTTGACAACAAGATAGACTTAGGGGAATAGGTCATAACATTCGGGAGGTCAAGCTGCAAAACTATTTTTTAGTCAGATTGGTTGAGTTGGATTGTAAAAATGAGAGCAAAAGATCTCCCGCCTCATCGACATTTTTCTTAGAAGAAAGATCTATACGTGTTTTAGCAACAGTTAGTCGCAATTTTGCATCAATAATTTGAATATCTAAATACTTTCCACTATGTGACCAAAATACAAGCAAAATATATGACAATTTCAGTTGCGCTAATAATTCATTTGGAAGTGCATTAGTAGCTGGCATTTTATAAAAAGCAGCAGGATAATATGGGGATATTCTTATTTCTTTAACTTTTTCCGCCGTGATTGTCTGGGAAAATAGACCATTAGCACAAGATGCAGTTACTATACTGAACATTTTTGGTGGAAGTAAAACTTTATTTGTTTTTAATTCTTGCCCATCTACATAAACATTACAATTTTTTATATTCTTAATATGCACATATTTTTGGGAAGATATATAGCTTTTTGTAAGATCTTTTAATTGATCAATTAATTCTGTATTAGCTTGATATTCAAGCTCATCTTTAATGCGTAGTGGCAAATATTTTTCATAAATAATCCCATATTTAATTGCATAATATTTCGCATATTTCATATTTGAAACAGAAGCCCAAAAGCTTAAAGTAGCATAAGCAAGACCAACTGACGCAGGTTGATTTGCTAGTAAAAAAGCTGCTTCTTGCATATATTGATGAGAAAGCTTGTAAGCTTTTAAATACTTTCCAGCTAAATAAACTGCTCTTAATTTTTCGCTAAACGAATTTAATTTATCTTCAACATGTACTTCTTTAAGAGTGCCTATGCTATTTAATAACCATTCTTTATTTATCTCAAGGTCTTCAAATGCAGAATATGTACTTTCGCGTTGAATACGTCTAGTAATAACATTAGAAAAATATGGCAACCATAATGGGTCATCTGAAGCATACAAAACCAACATTTTTTTAGATATATTAGAGCTATTTTTTGAGGAATTAGAAGGATTAGAATTACAAGAAGTCAACAATAAAGTTGTTAATAAGATACTAAAATAAAATATAAAAATCTTACTTTTTTGCATTTAATCCCCTAAATATCCATATATTCAGAGGACTTTTTAATCCAAAAGAAATAATAAATCAATCAAAATTATTTCTTTCCTCTATCACGAATACCACTTTCTTCAAGAACTTTCTTATTTTTATCTGCTTTGTTTTTTTGAATCCATTCATCAAGCTCACAGGCCGTCTTATTACCATTATCGCATTCATCTGAAACTGTTTTTTCATCCAGCTTTTTCTCTTTTTTCTCTTCACTTACTTTAGAGCTATCAGAGATATTAACCACACAAGAGCTTAAAAAAACACAACACATTGATATAATTAATTTAATTTTCATAATACAACTACAACTTCCTTCGTAAAATGTAAAAAAACAAAGTCTTTTATAAAACACCCAAATTACGAAAGCTAGAAGAACAGCAATTATTCTAAAAACATGTTAAAATGTGAGGTGAAAAACTTTTCGGGCAATCTTCACAGTGATAGGATTGAAAGTAAATGTCAGAGACTAGCGAAATATTACAACATACCCCTACCCATCTCCCACCGGATCAGAATCTTAATTGCAAAGAATCTGACGAGAGTTTTACCATCAGCGCAGAAGAAGCTGCTGATATATTAGGAGTCAATCGCTCAAGGCTGTCGCAACTTACTAGCAAAGGTATTTTTTCGTTTGAAAAAAGAAAAATAGATACAAGAAATAGATTATTCTACAAATTAAGTGATTTATTAAATCATCAAAGGAATCAATTTCAAAATTCACATAATTATTTACCAAAAAATCAACAAGAAAATATTCCTATAATAGAACAGACTAATAATAGTTTTGTTGAAACTAAGATAACGCTTAGTGATAAACCAAAAATTAATTCTATAGTTCAAACCAAAAACAATAAATTAAAAACGGCAAAAGAATTGTTTGAAATTGAACAAAGTAGCAATAAAAAAAATGAACTTTATAATTTAATATATAAAAAATATGAGGATTTATTAATTGTCAAAGAAAAAATCACTCAAGCTAAACATATAGAGACAAAAGAAAAAATTTATTTTCAAAATAAGTTAGATCAAATTGAAAATAAAGTTCAAAATATATTAAAAAAATTATCTATATTAGAAGAAAATTTTAGCAAAAAAAAGGAAGAAGAAAAATCTAAAAAAATTGTTCCAAGTAAAAAATCTAAAAATTGGAAAACAAGAAAAACAAAATTTTTACCTACATTAACCACGAGTCGCTAAGTAAAGCTGAGTTCCCATTTGTCGTACAAGTTCTAATTGCTGATTCATTAACGAATAATAACCTTTTTGGTGAATAGAAATTTTTTCTAATAAAACTTTTAATTCTATATCATGTGTAATAAAATTTATCTTATTGCACAGCTCATAACAATTGGCTGCCATAGATCTATCTGAAACAAATATTTCTTCAACAGTTTGTCCAATATTTAACTTACCTAAATTTTGGAGATCAAGATTATATTCTTCTTTTAACATAAAAGTAATAAGAGTATCTTGAAATTGCGAAACAATTTGTTTTTGGGTAGTTATTAAATTTGTAATTTTTTCATACCCCCAAAGCCCAACCATATTTTTATGAATTCTAAGTTGTTGTAATATAGTACCATTCAATTCAACTAAAGAAGATAACCCACTAGATAGCTCATTGGTCACTTTCATAATTTCTCCTCTCCAAATTACAATCTGTTTACTTTTATATTTTAAGAAAAATAATACAAAAAAACCACATGAGAAAAAGATTTTAACTCATGTGGTTTTTTCTAAATAGAAATGCGCGTAGAAAATTAATTATTATTTGTTTTCTGCAGCACGCTTCGCTTTATATTTTGCTACCATGTCTTCTTGAACATTTCTTGGTACCGCTGCGTACTTAGCAAATTCCATAGAAAACTCGCCTTTACCTTGTGTACCTGAACGTAAATCAGTTGAGAAACCAAACATTTCTGTTAAAGGAACTTCTGCTTCAATTTGACAATATCCACCATTTCCAGAGGATCCCATAATCACACCACGACGTTGATTTATCAATCCCATCATAGTACCTTGGAATTCTTCAGGTCCTTCAATTCCAACTTTCATAATTGGCTCAAGAATAACAGGTTTAGCATTCATATAAGATTCACGGAAACCAGTCATAGCACAAGTTTTAAATGCCATTTCATTAGAGTCAACTGGGTGATGTAAACCGTCATTAACGATGAGTTTAACACCAACAACTTGAGCTCCAATTAAGAGACCATTTTTCATTTGCTCTACAAAACCTTTTTCACAAGCAGGGATAAATTGTCTTGGAATAGATCCACCAACTGTTTCATCAGCGAATTCATAAATTTTATCACCAGCGTCAACTAAAGGCTCCATAAAACCAACAATACGCGCAAACTGACCAGAACCACCAGATTGTTTTTTGTGCGTGTAGTTAATTTCGGCACGTTGAGTAAGGGCTTCACGGAAATTAACTTGCGGTTTACCAACGATTGTTTCACAGTTAAATTCACGTTTCATACGCTCAACATAAATTTCAAGGTGAAGTTCACCCATACCAGCGATGATAGTTTCACCAGATTCTTCATCACGAGAAACTCTGAAAGTAGGGTCTTCTTTTGTAAATTTATTTAAAGCTTTTGAAAAGTTTGTTTGAGCTGCTTTATCTTTCGGCGCAATAGCTAAAGAAATAACCGCATTTGGCACATACATAGAAGCCATTGTTACGTTAATTTTTCCATCTGTAAATGTATCGCCAGAAGCGCAATCAACACCAAATAGGGCAACGATGTCGCCAGCAGATGCTTCTTCAATATCTTCCATTTCATCAGAATGTAGACGCACAATACGGGGTACTTTAACACGTTTTTCAGAAGCCATGTTAATTAACATGTCACCTTTTCTAACTGTACCTTGATAAACGCGCATGAAAGTTAATTGTCCATAACGAGTTTCATCCAATTTAAATGCTAGCATTACTAATGGTAAATCGGGATCGGATTTAAGTTGGTATGGAGCTTCATTATTTGATTGATCAAGACCTTCGTTAGAAACTTCATTTGGGGCTGGTAAATAAGCTCCAACAGCATCGAGAAGATTTTGAACTCCCTTATTTTTGAATGCAGAACCGCAAAATACTGGCGTAAATTGTAGACTAATAACAGCTTTACGCATAACTTTAGCAGCTTCTTCTGCTGATACGTATTCATCACCTAAGAATTTTTCTGCTAAAGCGTCGTCAAAGTCGGCAAGCGCACCAATAAGATCGGAACGACGAGTTTTTGCTTCTTCAATCATGTCTACAGGAATTTCTTCTTCTCTTACATTTTCACCATTTGCACCATCAAAGTAGAAAGCTTTCATAGTTAAAAGATCTACTACGCCTTGAAAACGGTCTTCCGCTCCGATAGCCATTTGTGCCATCCAAGCGTTATGATTTAATTTTTCACGTAATTGTTGACAAACACGATAAGGATTTGCACCTGCACGATCCATTTTATTTACAAAAGCAATACGTGGAACGCGATAACGGCGCATTTGACGGTCAACAGTTATCGACTGAGATTGAACCCCAGCAACTGAGCAAAGCACCAAAATTGCACCATCAAGCACGCGTAAAGAACGCTCAACTTCAACAGTGAAGTCAACGTGGCCAGGAGTGTCAATTAGGTTTACCCACAAGTCTTTCCACTGACAAAAAGTAGCAGCAGACTGAATTGTAATCCCTTTTTCACGTTCTAGATCCATACTATCCATTGTTGCACCAACGCCGGATTTTCCTTTAACTTCTTCAATCTTGTGGATTTTTCCAGTATAGAAAAGGATACGTTCAGAAAGTGTTGTCTTTCCTGAGTCAATATGGGCAGATATCCCAATATTTCTTACACGGGCGAGGTCTTTAATAGTCATGATTAATCCAACTCAACATAAAAATGGTTAAAATTTCAGTCCTAGCATGCGGACATTAAACAAGCCCTGTGTTATCTGATTTTTGATTGAATTTCAATAGCCATTTTAAAGGGAGTCTTTCAGCAGATTTATCTAAAGAGATGCTTTAATTCCATACTGACTTTTAATTGTTCTTTGTTTGCGAGAATAAGCTGCCTCTATAACTTCATCTATCCAAAGCTCACCTTTCACTCCTTCATATTCCCAAAGTTTTGGAAACATACTTATAGAGGTCAGACCTGGTATAGTATTGATTTCATTAAATATAAAAGTATTTGTTTTTTTACAATTCCAAAAGTCTATTCTACAAAGACCTGAAATTCCCGTTATTACCGCAATAGTCTTTGCAAAATTTTTCAATTCTTGCATTTTCTCAGGAGTGAGACGAGCTGGTATAAATAATTCAGCTTTTGAGGTATTAGCATACTTTTCTTCATAGGAGTAAAAATCACTTGTTGCTATTTCTCCTGCAATTGTAATTTTTGGATTACAAGAGTCCCCAAGAAATGCGCACTCAACTTCCGTTCCGGTCATAGGTTCCTCAACGAGAGCTTTTTGATCAAACGCAAGTGCTTCCTTTAAAAGAGTTTCTAATTCACTTCTATTTTTAGCTCTTCCCGTACCAACTGCAGAACCAAGGGAGTTCGGCTTTATAAAGCAAGGATAATTTATACTTTTCTCTATCCTAAGAATGGTTTCTTCAAGCTTTTTCTCAAAATGCTCTATTTCAATAAGTTCATATTTTGCAACTGGTACACCTGCAAGTTTTGCTAGGCGCTTCTGTATATCTTTATCGATTCCTATTACGCTGGATCTGATATCACAGCCAACATAAGCCAAATCTGCTAATTCAAACAATCCTTGCAGCCGTCCATCTTCTCCATTTTGTCCATGCAACACTGGAAAGAAACATGAGGCATCTAAATTTAAAATTCTAATACTTTCTTTTTGCTCATTGGATTCATAAAAAAATTCTGTTTTATCATTTTTTATTTCGTCTTCTAAATAAGGTAACAAAATTGATTTTAAATTTTTCCTCCCAATAAATGCACTTGGTACACTTCCTTTTACTATAATAGCTAAATCATCCGGAGTTATACTTGAAAAATCAGTTGATAAAAATGTGCCAGACAAACTACAATAACTTCCATTTTTATTAATCCCAACAGGGATAATCTTATATTTTAATGGAATATTTTTTAGTATAAACACAGCTGAACGTAATGATATTTCATGCTCACTTGATCGTCCACCAAACATGACTGCTATTGTTTTTTCATTGCCTATTTTTAAAGCCATTTAATTTCTCCCGAACACAATTTTTATCCCAACGGAAAATATCCTGAGAACCCTTGAATTGAAACTAAACAAAGGATATGAAAAAATGGACAGTACAAATGTATGGTATTCTTTCTACAAAAAAAGAATATACATACTTCAGAGGGTTGCACGTACACCAATTCCCAACATATATCTAAACATGTGCAATTTACGTTTGCAATAAAAGGAGAAGCTCATGTCCGCTAATGAATCAAATGCTAATAAATTTAAAGCTCTTGAAACGCTTTTTCACTCAGTTGAAAAACAATTTGGCAAAGGCACTATTATGCGCCTTTCAGATGACGCCAAAATTGCACAAGAACTTCAAGTCATTCCTAGCGGCTCCGTCAGTCTAGATGTTGCTCTTGGCGTTGGAGGCTTACCTAAAGGTCGTATTATAGAAATTTACGGTACTGAATCGAGTGGGAAAACGACTCTCACGTTACATGCAATCGCTGAATGTCAAAAAAAAGGGGGTATTGCCGCTTTTATTGATGCAGAACATGCTCTTGATGTTAGTTATGCACGAAAAATCGGCGTTAATACATCGGATCTTCTTGTCTCACAACCCGATCATGGCGAACAAGCTCTTGAAATTGTTGATATGCTTGTAAGAAGTGGGGCTGTGGATCTTATAGTTGTTGACTCCGTTGCTGCATTAACGCCTCGAGCAGAAATCGAAGGGGAAATGGGAGACAGCCATATGGGTCTACAAGCCCGCTTAATGAGCCAAGCTCTACGTAAATTAACTGGTAGTATATCTAAAACAAATTGCATTGTTATTTTTATCAACCAAGTTCGTATGAAAATAGGTGTCATGTTTGGCAACCCAGAAACAACAACAGGAGGACAGGCTCTTAAATTCTATTCCTCCGTCCGTTTAGAGGTAAGACGAGCTGCCGCCATAAAAAATGGAAATGATACAACTGGACATCGGACAAAAGTTAAAGTTGTGAAAAATAAAGTTGCAGCCCCTTTTAAAGAGGTTGAATTTGATATCATGTTTGGCCAAGGCATTAGTAAGGAAGGTGATCTACTTGATCTCGCTTCTTCACCTGAAGCCGAAATCGTTCAAAAAAGTGGGACTTGGTTTACATACAATGGAGAACGCCTTGGCCAAGGAAGAGAAAATGCAAAAGAATATTTAAGAGAGCATCCCGAAACACTAGCAAAAATTGAAAATGCAGTCCGTTCCAGAGCAAATTTAATCAAAACAGCAAGCTCTGCAGAAAGCGACGCAGAGGACTCAACCGTCAAGTCGTTACCTGGAGCTGCTCAAGCTCTGCCAGCAAGTTCATCCCCACAACAGACTGCAAAGCCAGGGCGCAAAGGAGCTGCAGCTAGCGTAGAGCAATAGCTGCAGAAAATTATTCGTTAACTTAAAAATACATACCAATAGTAAAATTAGCAGAATACAAAGAATAACTACCTTCTCCACCGGAATACTTGTTCCCCTTACTATCTGTAGCATTTTGGTACACAATATAACCTCCTGAATAGAAAGCACTTGGACCGAAATAAATGCCAGTGCCCGAATCAAGAGCAATTTTAAAAAGAAAATGCAGCCCCATACCGTAATTTACATTGTGAATGATGTAAGGAGAGTATGTTTGCTGATAAGTGGGAGTATCAGTTGTTTGAAGCCAAGTATCGTAAAGAGAATAATAGATATAAGGATTTAAAAGAACCAATAACCAAGAAAAATTGAACTTATATCCCAAATCAATACCAACCATTAATGAATCGTATTGATGAGTATATGTTACTTGTCCATTAGTTGTACTTGGAGAATATGAAGCATTATCATATTTAACGCCAAGTCCTATAGAAGCATCTTTAGAGCTGCTAAAAGGAAATAAAACTTTTGCTACAGCTGAATATCCAATATATTGACTATTTTGAATTGTGATTACCGTATAGCCACCTGAAGCAAGAACATCAACAGAGTTTCCACTTGATCCAGAAAAATCCTGAGATAAAGCATTAAAAGAAAAGAAAATCAAAACAACAGAAAATATAATATTAATCAAAATATATTTCCTTCTATAAAATGTTATAAGATCATAATACATAGATAAAACTCTACAAAAAAGAGTCAATAAAAATATGCTGAAAGCAAAAATCAAGGATCATTTCTATTTAAAATTTTTATAGCGCTAGAAGACATTGTTGTAGAATAAGAAATTCCTAAATAATGGCCGGAATTATTTTGTCCCCAGCAATACAAGTCATCATTAGAAAGTAAAACACAAGTTACGTTATCACCACAAGCAATATCAACTACAGTTTCAGAAGCTGGTAAACCAACTACTTTTTGAGGTATAGTATATGAAGTTGTATTTCCATTTCCTAACTGCCCTGAATTATTTTGTCCCCAGCAGTAAACACTTTTATTGTTATTTGTTACAGCACAAGCACGTTGAGCAGCGGTAATCATCATACTAACTCCAGAAATACTACTTACAGGAACAGGAGTAGCAGAAGCACTAGTTGTTCCGTTACCAAATTGTCCATAGGTATTTGTTGATCCAAAGCAATAAGCATTTTGATTATTATTTACAAAGCAAGAAAACTCTGCCCCTCCATCTCCTCCATCCCCACTAGCAACAAAAGCAGCATTAGCAGCAATAGTTGAAGGTGAACTTGAACCTGTTAATAATGTCCCCCAACATTTTAAGTCTTTATTACTTGTAATTGAACAGCTTGAAAAATCATTACAAGAAAATTCAACAACAGATGCGCCACCTAGGTTAGGAGATACTCCAGCTGCATTAAGGGTAGTCGTACCATCACCTAACTGCCCATTTGTATTTAGCCCCCAGCACTTTAAAGTTCCATCAGTAAAAATGGCGCAAGAATGTTGGTCTCCTGCATTAAATTTTTTAACAGTTTTACCACCTAAAGTACCTACGGCCACAGGAGATAATACATTTGCTGCTGCTGTTAAACCATTCCCTAATTTCCCGTTTGTTTGATCACCCCAACACTTAAATCCCGATTTAAAATAAGCACATGTGTGAAGTAAAACCGAAGTAACAGCAACTGCAAAATCACCTGAAGAAACACCAGATAGACCCAAATTAGTAGCTGTAACGGGAGTTTCCTGATTTACTAAGTTTCCTAATCCTAATTGCCCATTTGCATTGTTACCCCAGCATTTTATTTTACCAGACTTCATAACAATACAGCTATCAATGTCTCCCATACTGATTAAACCGTATTCACCACCATTTGTTGTATAGCTGGGTACGTAGCCTATTTTTGTAGAATAAGAGACCAACTCATCAAGCGAATTAAAAGATCCTTCATTTATAGGTACTTTAGGATCAGGCAAATCGTATAAATCATTGCAAGCTGCGAAAAAAAGGCTTCCCATTAAAAAAATAATATTCAAAAAAAACTTCATTATTCACCCTGTAAAATTATGTTGCTTTATTGATAATATTATTCAAAATTATTTAATTTAAAGTAAACTAATGTCAATTATGTGACAAAAAAATAAGATACAATTTAAAAAAAATGGGGTGAAAAATGAAAAAATACATTGCTTTGTTTATTTTCACATTAATAATAGATCTGACATCCCAAGCAAATGAATTTAACGATTTAAAAATATACACAGAAAATAATCCTCCTTATGTTCTAGTTAATGAAAAAAATGAGATTTCAGGATTAGTTGGGGAAAAAGTAGTAAAAGCATTAAAAAAATTAAAAATTGAAAACGAAGTAAAAATTGAAGTTGTTCCTTGGGCAAGGGCTTTAATAGAGGCAAAAAAACAAAAAAATGTAATGATATTTCCATTTGTAAAAACAAAAGAACGTTTAGGTATTTTTAATTTTGCAATTCTTGCTTATAAACAAACATTAAATTTTTATAAATTAAGAGATGCTAAAGGAATTGAAGTTCATAATTTAGAAGATGCAAAAAAATACACCACCTGTGTAGTACGAAATGATTACAGACATGAGCATTTACTACAAGCAAATTTTAGTAAAATTGAGGAAACAGCACAACAAACTCAAAATGTGCAAAAATTTTTAAATAAACGGTGTGAGTTAATCATTATAGCAGAAGAAGGTCTTAAAGCAAAATTAAAGGAACTTTATAGCAATATGAGTATAGTTGAAAAAGTTCTTGAAGTACCAGAGTTTGATGGAAATATTTACATAGCCTTCAGTCCAGGAAGCGACTCATTTATAATTAATAAATTCAAAGAAGTAACTGAAAAGTAACATATACTTTATTGTTTTGTAACACTTAAATTAATATATTCCTATTTTTTTATTAATAATATCAAATAAATAAAGGAAATGTTGAACTAT
Source organism: Pigmentibacter sp. JX0631 (assembly GCF_029873255.1). Classification (NCBI taxonomy): domain Bacteria; kingdom Pseudomonadati; phylum Bdellovibrionota; class Oligoflexia; order Silvanigrellales; family Silvanigrellaceae; genus Pigmentibacter; species Pigmentibacter sp. JX0631. Next base: position 3,518,057 of record NZ_CP123622.1, read on the forward strand.
TTATTAAATTTATGTTGAATATTTAAGCATATTTGTTTAGTATAAGGAATCTTTTTTAAAGGAGAAGTTCATGATTAAATATTATGTAGTACTTATTTTAACTTTAGTTGTTTTGTCAAACCATGATGAAATAAAAAATGAAATCATTAGTTTTACTTCTGAGATTTCAAAATAAATTTTCAATAGTTTAGTAATACTAGAAGTAAAATATAAAATAAATTAGAAAAAGACTGTTATCAATTCTGATGCGCAGTCTTTTTTGTTTATTTAAGCTTCTTCAAAAAAATTCCTCTGCAAGTATTTGCCTAAAAAAAACTATAATGCTAATATTTTTAAAACTTTACAAAAGTGAATGAAATATGTGCAAAAAGTTAAAAAACATACTGATAATTATTAGTTTAACAACTGGATATTTTTCTTTTGCTGCATTTGCACAAGAGAAAATTATCAAGAAAATAGAATTCAAGAGTGATTCTGATGTTCCAGAAGATACCTTAAGAAATATAATAGAGATGGAAGAAGGCGATCTTTATTTTCAAAGTAATTTAGATAGCGACATTCAAAACCTAAAAAACACAACTATTTTTAGCAAAGTCACAGCTGAAGTAAATGAGGATAAAGAAAAAAAAGTTAAAATAACTTTTAAACTAGAAAAAAAATGGACCTTTATTCCTTACTTCATTGCAGGATCGGGAGGTGGTACTAGTTATTATTCCTTTGGATTATTTGACTCAAATTTTTTAAATAATCTTTACTCTTTTAATGTAAACTACAAAATAGAAAATAGTGAATCTAACTATAGTATATCTTTCATAGATAATTATGCATTTAAAAACAATTTTATAAATGGAACAAGCGCTAATATTGTAAATAAAAAAATTACCTATTTTAAAAATGAACAAAAAATAGGCTTTTATTCATTCGAAGAACATTTATTAAATTTATATAGTTTATACAAATTTAATAAATATTTAAATTTTGGCGGAGGAGTTGCTTTTAAAGAAGCAATTAAAATAAACTCTCAACTTTCAAATGATGAAATAGTTACAAATAATAATAACTTTATAAAAGACCCAACGAGTTACTCAAGCATTGGATTTCAATCTAGAATACAAATTGGAAAAATAAACTACCAGGAAATATCTCAAGAAGGAATTTTAGTTAATAATATTAATAATTCTTACGTTAGCCAAAATTCAAATGACGAAAACTTTAATGATGAGAATTTTCAATTACTTGGGTTTCTTGAATTGCCTAAATTAAATGACTCATATTTTGGTACAAGAATTGGTTTACAGTCTACCAATTCAAGAAATCCAGTAAATGAATTTTATTTAGGTGGTCTAGATAAAATAAGAGGATTTAATTATACACAATTAACAGGAAGAAATGCTTATTATCAAAATGTAGAGCTTCGTTTTACTCTGTATAAAAATAGCTTTATTGCTTTTCAAATTGTTCCATTTTTTGACTATGGAAATACGACTGAACAATTTGATGATCTCTTTCATAATATTTATTCCAGTGTTGGGTTAGGTATAAGAATACCATTAATGAAAATTAATAAAATTGCTTTAAGATTAGATTATGCAACAACAATGGCTCCATTTAAAATGAATGGATTTAGTTTTGGATTACTTCAGTTTTTTTAATTTCTTTTTTCTTTGTGACCCTGAATAATTAAATTCATTAAATCCATAATGTCTTTCAATTTATCACACTGTATATCAATTTCTTTTGCATATTTTATTAAAGCATTCATCTGATCATAAGTTTCAGAATTGATAGAACTTGCAATGTTGACGGAGCTTACAACTGAACCAATACTGGAACTTTGTTGGGTTGTTGATTCTTGAATTTCTTTTGTATTATTATAAATATTAACCACTTCAGAAGATATGGCTTGGAAAGAATTAGAAACATTTTTGGAATTATCTTTCAACTCAAAAACACTATTATTCATGTCTTTTATTACAACTTCAGCTGCTTTTTGGCTTTCTGAAATTAATTGATCAATTTCTTTTGCAGCTTTTCCACTCATTTGAGCTAAATTTCCAACTTCTTCTGCTACTACAGAAAACCCTTTCCCCATAGGTCCAGCTCTTGCCGCTTCAATAGAAGCATTTAACGAAAGCAATTCTGTTTTTGAGACTATATTATTAATAACTCTTGCTTTCGCAGATATATCTTTAATTATTTTTGAAATATTTTGCAAATTGTCACTTGATTTACCAATTTTGCCCACAGCCGAAATCATTAAGTCAACAATATGATTTCCCTCTTTTGTTTTATTATTTAGACTATCCACAATTTGAATACATTCATCAGCATTTTTTTTGGTTTTATCAATCATTTTTACCATTTCATCCATTTGATTTTGAATTTGATCCATTGCTTCACTTTGTGATTTTGATAATTCAGAGACTTTAACAAATGCTTTACTAAGCTCCTTGTTTGTTGAGTTCAATTCATCAGACTGACTCCCAATTTTCTTTGTAAGTAATTGCAATGGAGCTGAAACAAATTTTTTCACTATAAGAAAAGAAAGAACAGAAATTAAAATAATACAGCTTATTAAACCAAGTACTGCCGTGAAAATCATTTTATAAATTTGTTTATTTAAATGGGTTAATTCTGATTCTACTAAAATAACTCCGTCAAATCTATTCGATTCTTTATCAATAATTGCCGATATGTAAATTCTTTTATTTGAAGAAATAGAAATAGTTTCAACACCTTTTATACTTTTTAAATCATCTATTTTAGTAAAGTTTGTAAGTTTAACATCATTCGTTATTTCATCAACAGTATTGCTATCTTTTTTCGTAGCTCCAGTAAATAAAGTCTTTTTTTCCCCAAAAATAAATACTTTAACAATATTTTCATTTATAAATAAACCTTTAATTGAGTTTAAGACATTTTGTTTTTCTAAATTATAAATATTAGCTGAAAGGGAGGGTTTTAATATAACAAGAGAATTAGAAATGGAGTGATCAAATTCTTCTTGCAATTGTCCTTTTGTATCTAAAATAGAGTAGATAAAATAAATACTTAATGATAAAATGATAATAGGTATTACAACAATTAAAATTTTAAGGTTAAGAGACACATTTGAAAAATTCATCAGATCTAATCCTCATCCGCAGTATTATAATCGGATTATTTTTCCTTAAGTTTAAGCTCATTACAAAAATATTTACTATAATTATCTTATACTTACTTCGTTTTAGAAATTTTACTCGGTTTTCCAGCAATAATTAAATTCATTGACTGCATGACTTGGTTAAGTTTTTCACATTGATCATCAATTTCTTTTCCTAAATTAATCAATCCGCTCATTTCATCTTTTGCATTAGAATTAATTGAACCTGCTAAATTTACTGAACTTTGTACTTCATTAATGCTTTGCGATTGAAGAGTAGTTGAATTCTGAATTTCTTTTGTATTATTTAATATATTAACAACTTCTCCTGCTATTTCATGAAAAGATTTTGAAACATTACTAGAATTATTTTTCATTTCAAGAACACTATTATTCATTTCCAATATTACGGCATTAGCTACTTTTTGACTTTCTGTTATAAGATTATCAATTTCTTTAGCAGCTTTTCCACTCATTTTTGCTAAATTTCCAACCTCTTCAGCTACTACAGAAAATCCTTTCCCCAGTGCACCTGCCCTTGCAGCTTCAATTGAAGCATTTAAAGATAGCAATTCTGTTTTAGATACAATATTATTTATTACAGTCGCTTTAGCAGAAATATTATTAATTATTTTAGAAATTTCTTTTAAATTTAAACTTGCTTTATCAATTTTTTCAACAGCAGAAATCATTGTACCAACAATACTGTTCCCTTGTTTAGTCTTTTCATTTAAGTTGTCTACAATTCTATTACAGTCTTCTGCTCTTTTATTTGTAACATCAACACTTTCAACCATCTTATTCATCTGTTGCAGTATTTTATCCATAGTTTCAGTTTGCGATTCTGATAAAGTTGATACTTTTACGAAAGAGACATTTAAATTTTGATTTGTCGCATATATATCATCTGATTTTTCACCAACTTCTTTTGTTAAATTTGCTAAAGGTTTTGTAATTATTTTATTTATAATATAAAAAGATAAAACAATAATCGAAATAACACAAAACAAGACTCCAAGAATAGCACCGATGATCATTCGCAAAATTTGGCTAAAAAGTTTACTCAAATCGGCTTCAATAATCATAATTCCGTCAAATCTTTTTGATTCTTGATCAATAATTGGGGATATATAAATGCTTTTATTGCCTTTTGTTTTTGAAATGACACCTTGAATTGTTTTAAAATCAAGATCTTCAGTGAAATCTGAAATTTTTGTCTCATCAGGAAGATCAATGTAAGTTTTATCAGGTTTTATTTGAACTCCGGTAAATAGTGTCTTTTTTTCACTAAAGATCAGTGCTTTATGAATATTTTCATTAATAAACAATCCTTTAATAGAATTAGATACGTTGTTTTTTTCTAAATTATAAATATTAGCTGATAAAGAGGGTTTTAAAATAACCATAGAATTTATGATAGTATTGTCAAATTCTATTTGAAATTGTTTTTTTGTATCTATTATTTGATAAACGAAGTATAAACCTATCGAACATACTGTGATAGGAATAATTATCAGCAAGATTTTTATATTTAAAGGTTTTTCTTTAATATCCATCTTTCTACCAAAATAAAATTATGACAACTATTCGGTAGGCAATAGATAAAATTTACCTAATTATATTTATGATTTAATATAATTATAGATTAAAGACTTGTAATATCTTCTAATTAAGGATTTTTTCCGGTATACTTTCGCACGACTGCAGCATATTGTGGTGTTTTTTTAAAGCTTTCAATTGCTTGTTTTACTTTATGAATAAGTTTTTCTGGGGTTTTTTGAGTCGTAGCTATATAATTTTCTTCAGTATCAATTTTATTCCCAAATGTATAATAATCTATATTTAATTTTTGCTCTTTCAAAAAACTAAGAGCTCCAATTACAGATGTATACCATGCATCAATTGTTTTTTCTTCTAATGCTTTTATATTCTGTGAATCTTTTGGAGCTGGAATAATATTTTGTTTATTTAACTTTTGATTTAACAAAAATGTTTCATATGAAGTTGCTAACATTACACCTATTTTTTTATTTTTTACATCTTCAATTGAATTAATGGGTTTTGTACCTTTATAACTAATAAAAACGGTATCAGCATTATAAATTTTCGAAACCCATAAATATTTTTTTTCTCTATCAGCATTTCTTGTAAATGGTATTATAAAAGATTTACTGTCAGTATTTGCCAGACAGTCTTCTTGTGCTCTAATCCATGGCTCCCAAATAATTTTAAATGTAATATTTTTATGTCTGAACGCTTGAGAAATAATTTCACCAGCTATTCCACCAATTTGATTCTCCCCCCATTTTTCAGTTTTAGAAGGAAAATCATGAGTGAATATAGTTACATCTTCTGCAAAAACTGTAAATGGAATAGTTGATAAAGCTATAATAGACGTCAAAAAATATTTTTTAAAAGTTGTCATTTATTTACCTTTAGTAACTAATCAAAAAACTACTTACCAGTATATTTCTTAATGATAGTTTTGTATTCAGCAGTCTTTTTAAATGCTTCAATTGCATCTTTAACTTTCTCTACTAGTTCCTTTGCTGTTCCTTTAGAAGTAGCAATATAATTTTCTTCAATATCTATTTTGTTGCCAAATTCAAAAGAATCTATGGCCATTTTTTCTACATTAAATGTAGCAATTGCACCAATAACGCCTGTATACCATGCATATATTTTTGTTGCTTCCAGTTTTTTTGCATTTGTTGCATCGTTGGGTACAGCTTCAATATCAGCTTTATTTAATCCGTTTTTTTCATTTGAAATTGCAGTTTCATAAGAAGAACCTAACAATACACCAATTTTTTTGCCTTTAGCTTCAGAAATAGAATTTAACTTAGTTGTTCCTTTTTTTGTGATAAATACAGTTTCTGCATCATAAAGTTTTGAAACCCAATTATAGTTGGGTTCTCTTTCTGCATTTCTTGTAAATGGTATTATAAAAGATTGTTTGTCACTATTAGCTAAAGTTTCCTCTTGGGCTCGCTTCCAAGGTAACCAATTCATCTTAAAACTTATTTTTTTTGCCGCCAATGCTTTTGTAATAATTTCACCACCTATACCACCAACTTGATTTTCTCCTAATTTATCCGTTTTAGAAGGTAATACTTGTGTACAAATGGTAATATCTTCCGCATATATTGAGCCACAAGCTAAAACAGAAATAGAAACTGCTAAAATTTTTAAATTTCTCTTCATAAATTCCTCTATTTTTATTAATTACGCTAGGAATAAATTACTTTATACATTAATTGAATTATTTTCCAGCATACTTTTTAATAATTGCCGCATATTGGGGAGTCTTTTTAAAGCTTTCTATCGCATCTTTTACTTTATTTGCCAATTCTGCTGGAGTATTTTTAGCTGTTGCAATATAATTTTCTTCACGGTCTATATTTTTACCAATTTCTATTTTGCTAATTTCTATTTTTTCAGCTTTTAGAGCCGCAACTGCTCCTATTACTCCCGAATACCAACCATATATTTTTCCGGCGTCGAGTTTTTTTGCATTTGTTGCATCGTTCGGTACTGCTTCAATATCAGCTTTACTTAATCCATGTTTTGCATCTGCAATAAAGCCTTCATAAGATGAACCAAGTAAAACACCTATTTTTTTACCTTTAGCATCTGCTATACTATCAAGTTTTTTATTTGCTTTTAACGTAAGAAATGCGGTATCAGCATCATAAAGTTTAGCTACCCAATTGTAACTTGCCTCCCGTTCTGAATTACGCGTTAAAGGTATGACAAATGATTTTTTATCTGAATTAGCAAGTGTCTCTTGTTGTGCTCTTTTCCATGGTGACCAAACCATTTTAAAAGAAATTTTCTTAGCTTCTAAAGCCTTTGTAACAATATCGCCACCAATTCCACTAACTTGATTTTCTCCGATTTTTTCTGTCTCTGATGGAAAGTTTTCAGTTAAAATTGAAATATCTTGTGCTGTTGCGTTCGTAAATGCGAAAAAAAACAAAGGCAACAAAATAAATTTTTTTTGATTAATCATAAAAACTCCTTAATAAAATTAGCTATCACTTAATTAAACAATTTACTTTCAAAATTACAAAGTCAATATTCTGTCAGATTAGTTTTTATTAGGAACATATTTTTTTATAATTTCCATATATTTTTCAGTTTTTCTAAACTGTTCAAAAGCTTTAGCAACTTTTTCAATTAATTTAAGATCTGCCTTTAAATTTGTTGCAATAAAATTTTCTTCCACATCAATTTTACTTCCATATTCAAACTGATTTAAATCTATCTTCTCAGCAACTATATTTGCTTTTCCAGATATTGAACTGGTATACCAGGCAAAAATTTCTCCAAGTAGTAATTTTTTCACATTTAATTGATCATATGGAACTGAAGCTACTTCATCTTTAAAAGCTTTTCCTTTTTGATTTAAAATTTTCTGCTCATAGGATGTACCTACTTGGACACCAATCTTTTTATCATTAATTTCTTTCAGACTATTTATTTTTTTGTTGCCTTTTTTTGTAATAAAGAATGTTTCAATATCACATATTTTAGCTACCCAAATATATTTTTTTTCTCTTTCAGGAATTCTGGTCAAAGGTAGGATAAAACTTTTCTTATCCGCATTTTCTTGTACTTTTTGCTGTGCTAACTTCCATCTTGTCCAAATAAATTCATATTTAATATTTTGACTTTCAAGTGCTTGAGTAACTATTTCTCCAAATATTCCAGTTACTTTTCCATTATTCAGTCTTTCAACTTCTCCTGCAACATTTTCAGTAAAAATTTTTATATCTTGAGCATTTGTTTTATTTGTTATGTAACAAGAGCCAAATAAAGCAATTAGTGTGGATATTTTTTTATAATTCAGCATTTACATATCCCTAATTTTATAAATTTATAATTTATTATATTATCTAAGATATTTTTAAACAATTATAGTCAATTAATTGGCGAATTAAATTCGATTTATTCCGCTTGAAAAAAAAAGAAGAATATTCGATAACAAAAATCTTATTCCGCTTGAAAAAAAATTTACTTTTGTTAAATTCACAATTGACTTTTATAAAGTTATATTTTTTTTTGTAAAAATTTTTAATTTTTGGTATTTTAAGTGATTAAGGTATTTAATTTAATGGTTATGGAAAAAATGGGAAGCTAGCATGATCGAATTTAAAGGTATTCATAAATGGTACAATAAAAAACTTCACGTTTTAAATGATATAAATTTATTTGTAAAAAAAGGTGAAGTGGTAGTCGTATGTGGTCCATCTGGTTCCGGCAAATCTACTCTTATACGAACTGTTAACGCTCTTGAAACTGTAGACGATGGTGAACTCATCGTTGACGGCACTAAAGTAACAGATCCGAAAATAAATTTAAATACACTGCGAGGAGAAATTGGATTTGTCTTTCAGCAATTTAATCTTTATCCACATTTAACTGTTCTAGAAAACATAACTTTAGCTCCAATTAAAGTGAAAAAAATAAATAAATCCGCAGCTGAAAAAATAGCACTTGATTTACTTAATAAAGTTGGACTTGCAAATAAAAAAGACTCCTATCCTGCGCAACTATCAGGAGGTCAACAACAGAGAGTCGCTATTGCCAGAGGTCTAGCTATGCAACCTAAAATAATGCTTTTTGACGAACCAACCTCGGCACTTGATCCTGAAATGATCGGAGAAGTTTTAAAAGTTATGAAGGATTTAGCAAAAGGCGATATAACAATGATGGTTGTTACTCATGAAATGGGATTCGCTCGTGAAGTTGCTAATAGAATAGTTTTTATTGATGCTGGTAAAATTGTCGAAGTTTCTGAGCCAAATGATTTTTTTAATCATCCTAAATCTGAAAGAGCGCAACAATTTTTAAAGCAAGTTTTAACACCAATGCAAGCTTAATAGGAGTTTCACATGCAATTAATGAACAGAAAATTATTTATTTCCATTCTTTCTTTAATCCCTTTTTTTTACGTTACAAGTGTTCAGGCTGACGTTAGCGAAATTAAGAAAAAAAATATCCTTGTTGTTGGTGTGAAAGATTCTTTGTATCCGTTCGGATTTGTGAATGAAAAATCTCGTACTCTAGAGGGTTATGATATTGATTTTGCAAAAGCTATAGCTGATAAATTAGGAGTAAAAGTAGAGTTGAAACCAGTGACATCAGCTAATAGAATACCACTGCTAATGGAAGATAATGTTGACTTATTAGCTTGCACAATGACTATAACTTCTGAACGAGCTAAACAAATTAATTTTAGTTATCCTTATTTTGTATCAAAACAAAAATTTATTGTAAAAAAGGGAACAGTGAAGTCTTTAAAAGACTTAGAAAATAAAAAAATAGGTACTACAAAAGGATCTACTTCGGAAATTAATGCTGCTAAAGCAATTCCAAGTGCTAAAATACTTTCTTTTGATGACTATCCCCAAGCTTTTTTAGCTCTCCAACAAGGAAAAGTATTTGCTATAACTACAGATGAATCGATTTTGGCTGGAATTCTTTCAAAAGCTACTAAGAAAAATGATTTTGAATTACCCTCATTCGATATTTCTAAAGAACCTTATGGTATCGGTGTTAATAAAAAGAATCCTGAATTGTTAAAAATTGTAAATCAAACTTTACTTGAAATGGAAAAAGATGGAAAAGCAGATGCAACATTTGTAAAATGGTTTGGCCCAAATTCCTCAGTTCCCTTAACAAAAGATTTTAAAATCACGCCCTAGAAGAATAAACAATTAAATATTTAGGAATGATTTTATGTCTTCTTATCAATTTGATTTCTCTATTCTACTAACAGAAAAATATACGAATATGTTAGTAAGTGGACTTGTCACAACAATTGAACTATCTGTCATTTCATGTGTACTTGCGTTTTTTCTAGGGTTAAATTTAGCAGTAATGCGTCTAGCACATTTTAGTCCTATAAGAATATTTGCTCAATGTTACCTTGAATTTTTTAGAAATACACCTCTCATTGTCCAATTATTTTTTTGGTATTTTGGTTCTTATCAAGTATTACCAACCGTTGTTAACGATTGGTTAAATACTATGAATTTTGAATTTGCAGCAGCTGTTATAGCTCTAACATTTTATACTTCTGCTTTTATTGCTGAAGATATTCGATCAGGAATTTCATCAATTCCAAAGGAACAAATGGAAGCAGCAAGAAGTAGTGGTTTTTCATATGTAAGATCTATGCATTATATAATTCTTCCTCAAGCTGTACGTTTAACAATTCCTCCATTGATAAATCAATTTTTAAATCTGGCAAAAAATTCATCTATGGCAATGGTTATTGGTGTTGCAGAAATTACTTACCAAGCGAGACAAATTGAAAGTCAATCATTTAAAAGTTTTGAAGCCTTTTTTGCTGCTACTTTAATTTATGTATGTTTTTCCTTTGTCATTTCTGGAATAATTACAATTTATGACAAAAAAGTTCTAAACCCAATAGGCAAAGGAACTGTTTGATATGGAAAGTATCTTTGATCTCAGCGTATTACATAATAATTTTTTACAATTAATGATTGGACGCTATCCAAATGGACCTTTAGGAGGTTTGGCACTTACTATTATTCTTGCTTTTATTTCTGTTTCTTTTTCAATTATTGGTGGATTAATTTTGGGATTACTTTGTATATCAAGAAGTTCTTTCATAAGAACCCCAGTTTCTTTTATTGTCAATTTAATCAGAGCAATGCCTTTATTGATGGTAATTTTTTGGATGTTTTTTTTGTTACCTATTTTAACTGGCGGAAAATTTCCTGAGAATGGAACAGTTATTTGCGCACTAACTATTTTTACATCATGTTATATTTCACAAATTGTGAAAGCAGGAATAGCAAGTATACCTAAAGGCCAAACAGAAGCTTCTATGTCAAGCGGAATGACTTATTGGCAAACCATGCGGTACGTTGTTCTACCTCAAGGCCTAAGGAATATGATTCCCTCATTTGTAAACCAATTTGTTTCTTTAATAAAAGATACTTCTCTTGGCTATATTGTTGGAGTTTCAGAACTAACCCAAGTTGCACAACAAATAAACAATAGAACACAAAACTATGCAGCTGAAATATTTATTTTTCTTGCAATTATTTATTTTATAATTTGTTTTGCATTCACAAGTCTAAGCAGATGGCTCGAAAAAGCATTAGCTTGGAAAAAGTCAATCTAAATAACTATTAAATTGGTATTCCAGTTTCACGTAAAATATTATTTAAACTTAATTTTGAATCACTTTTTGCACTTCGATAAGCAATAATATATGCACATTGAATTGGAACATCTCCACCAGGAAATGATTTTACTCTCGTACCTGCAACAACAACAGCGTTAGGAGGAACAAAACCTCGGTATTCTTTTTTGTCCGAAGTAGTAACATCATAAATTGGAGTTGAAGAAGTTAATGACACATTTGCTGCTAAAACAGCGCCTTCACTAACAATAGTTCCTTCAACCACTATCACTCTACTGCCTAGAAATGCATTGTCGCCAATCATTACAGGTTTGGCATTTTCCGGCTCAAGAACGCCACCAATGCCAACACCTCCGGCAACATGAACATTTTTACCAACTTGTGCACAACTGCCGGCCGTAGCCCAAGTATCAATCATTGTTCCAAGTCCTACCCAAGCGCCTATATTCACAAAACTTGGCATTAATATTGCACCTTTAGATACATAAGCTCCTTCACGTACTATCGAGCCATAAACAGCTCTGACACCAAAATTAGCTAGATCTTTTCTCACATCAAGTTTGTCGTGATAACCCAAAACTCCTGCATGGACTCTTTCTTGTCCTAATACTTTTGAATTTCCTTCTAACTCCCATTTAAAACTTTCAACCGTTCTAATTTTCATAGCTAATAAGATAGATTGCTTAACCCAAGGATGAACTTCCCATTCACTAAGTTCTCGCATTTCAACTTCACCGCAATTTGGTCCCTCCCCTTTTGGAGATGCAACTCTCAATGTTCCATTTTCTAAGTAACGAAGACACTGATAAATAATTTCTTGTGAAGATTTTCTTTGTAAAAGGTCATTATCATTTACAAGTGTCTTAATACTAGTTTCGAGTTCTTCTAATTCTTGATATGTTAATGTTATCATAATTTAATGTCTCCAGAATTTATTTTTGTTTGCCATATATTTAAACATTCAGAAATTTTATTAACAGTTGGGACTAAAGCCATTCTAAAATTTCTGTTACACGATTCACCAAAAACAGACCCCGGTGTTAGCATAATACCTGTAGTTTCCAAAATTTTATTAACAAATTCAAAATCAGATTGATAAGAATTAGGAACATTACCCCACACATAAAAAGTCGCACAACTAGGTAACACTGAAATATTATTTGCCTTAAAAAAAGCATCGACTAATTCTCTTTTTTTCGCAAATATCTTGTTTCTTTCTTTCACATGAGTTGTATCAGACCAGGCAGAAATTGCTGCTTTTTGAATAAAATCAGGAGTTCCTAATCCAACATTTAAACGATATTTTGCATATAATGTTAATAATTCAGAGTCTCCAGCAACAAATCCAGATCGATATCCAGTCATACCACTACGTTTACTAAGTGAAAAAAAACAAATTACATTTTTAAAGTTTTGTTTACTAGATATTTCTAAAAAAGAATTAGGACTTTCGTTTCCTTCATAATACATATCTATATAACATTCATCTGATAAAATTATAATATCATGTTCACAAGCCCACTCATATATTTTTTCCATTTGATTTTTTTTAATGACAGCACCTGTTGGATTATGTGGATAACATAACCATATTGCCGCAATTTGTTTTGTTAATTCAGATGGTACTTCACCTGGATCGAAAATATAATTTTTATCCGTCTTCAACGGATTAACATAAGGAATTCCACCAGCTAAAACAGTTCCAGCTTTGTACACAGGATATCCAGGCTCAGGACTTATAATCATTCTTCTAGCAGAAGATGAATTTAAAAGCACATGTGGAATATGAAATATTGCTTCTTTACTACCATTTGAAGAAATTATTTGGTTTTGCGCGTTTATGTCTATTGATAATCTAGTTTTTATCCATCTTGCACAAGTTTGTCTTAATTGCAAAGAACCTACATTTTGTGGGTATTGGCTCACTGAATCAATATTTTCTATTAAAGCTTTTTTGATAAAATCAGGAGTTGGTTCTTTCGGATCACCTAAAGTGAAATCAAAAACTTCAATATTTTGAGCTTCTAATTTACTTTTTATTTCATCATTTTTTGTTAAACCAAAAGGTCTCAATGCTAACAACCAGGAGTTCAATTCATCTAACTTTGTCATACACACCTCGTACAAAAAATTTAAGTACAAAGTTGTATAACTTTTTGCAGTCTTAACAGCAAGAGTGTGTTATTAACTCGCTGCTTTTTTCTTTGGATGTAAGTTGCTAAGAAAAAAAAGATAACTATCTGGATTGTGATCAAATTCCAAACGATTTTTGCAATTTGGGCAAAATCGTTCAGGACCATCTTCATATTTTTTTAATCCTGGTTGTATATCAAAACCTACTACTAAATTAAAAATATGAGTTGTATTATCATTTTCACAAACGTAACGTGCATCAAATGATTCTACATAAGATTTTTTATTTATAAATTCTGGAACCATTGATAGTTGATCTACCACAGGAAATGAACAATTTATATAATGTAGTTCAACATCTTTTAATTTATCAAGAGCTAAAACCCATTTTCTAACACCACTACTGTTAATTCTATGTACTCCCTTTAAATCTAAAAAAAGTACCTCGTGATGTTTTTTATATAACTCACTAAAATCAGCATTTTCATCTACCATTCCTGATATTCTAACGTAGTCATCTTTTTCCCAATCAAAAGACAAAATATTCGTCATGCAGGTTCACCTGTAATACAATTAGAATTCATTCGCTCTATGATATGCGCACAAAACTTCGCAAGTTCTTCTGGCTTATCACAACAAGAAATTAAGGTACCTAGTCTATGTGATAGAATAGTAGCAATTTCATCGGGTGGCAAAGAATCATTCATGACACCTTTTTTTATTAAATCATCAATTTCCATAGAAAGACGCCATAATCTTACTGTTTCTCCATCAGGAGCTTTAAGCTTTGAATTTTGTTTAGATTTTTCTTTTTGTTCTCTTTTTTTAGATAGTTGCACAATGCTTCCCATGTCATCTCCCTAAATTGCTAGGTTTCTCTCACCATAATAACTTATCGGCTTCATCTGGCATATTCTTTTTGAACCATAAGTCTGCGGCATCTTTGACGAGGGGTACTTTTGCTTCTTTTCTTAACTTTCGATATATTTCGATCACTTCTTTATCCTGCTTCCCTCTATTTTTCTCAATCCTTTGAACATATTGTAGCCATTCTTCACTAGCATCTGCTAATCCTTTATTTTGTAAATATGGGTATAAAATTTTTTCATCAAAAGTACTATCAGGGTTTTTTAGAAAATATGTAAAAATTGCTTTCGCAAACCCTTTTTCACAGGGTAAATTTTTCTCATTTTTTTTGTCGCTTAAAAGGATTATCCATTCTTTACTTGCCTTTAAATCTAAAATTTGAAGCCATTTTTCTTTATTGAAACTAGGAGAAGATCTTAACATCCATGCACAAAATGTTGTTGAAGAAAAAATTTGTTTTGGCTCTTTAAATAAATCTTGAGAAACTGCTGTACTTAGTAGATTATTCGAAGACTTTGAAGATAATAAATCGAATTTTATGAGCTCTCTTAACGTTAATAATGACCAAAATTCTTTATTTAAAATAAAATCAAATTGAGCTCTTTCAACTTTAGCTAAGTCTTCTTTCCAACTTTCATTTGATTTTTTTAAGCTATCATAGGCTCTTAGGGCATTATCTACAGAAGGATTGAACATCATTCGATAAAATTCAGAATGCAAGGGATCTCCATCACTTCCTACCTCAGATTTTCGCATTTCATTCCAAATTGGAAAATCCTTCACAAAAGCGCTACATCTTAAAACTTTTAGCTTTTCTTCTTTTTCCCACTTTAATCCTTTGACATAATGATGATTATTTTTCTCAAGAGATTGAATAGCTTCTTTATTTTTTTTGAAGTAGTCAAGAAGCTCAAAACAGGCATTTTCGGTTGCTAAAAATGTTCCAACAGAAAGCTCTAACTCTTTTAATCTACTATTAAAAAGACCTAAAAATTCACTATCTGGAAATTCTTTCGCATAATTATCTATTGCCTTCTTTTGTTTTAAAGATTTCTCTACGACATTGTTTTTACTATCTATTTCTGCATCTGCTTGAAGATTGTCCAAATCAACTTTTAAAAGACAAGCCTTAGCTTGCTTTTTTAGCAAATCTCTCGCATCTTTAATTTTCTCCTGGACTTTTGCATATTCAACCATTCTAGCCCGTTTACTTAAAGAATTTTCGTATAAACAAAAAAGTCTAACTTGTGCATCAGCCGAAACAGGATGTTTATTAAATTTTCGTAAAAGCATTTCATATTTATTTTTGGCCTTGTCACTTTCACCTTGTCTTTCAGCAATCTCAGCCAGTCTTAAATATGCCCAAGGACCATATTCAGGATCTCCAATAAGGGATGTAAATCTTTCAAATCCTTTTTTTGCGATATCATAATAACCCAACCAATAAGCAGTTTCAGCTCCATAAAAAAGTGAACTTGGAACTTTCAGAGCAAAAGGTTTTGATATTAATTCCGCCCAGGAATATGATCTTCTAGCCCATCTTAATAAATCTAAATCAAAATAGGCGTTGGCAGATAAGGTAAAAAGTAACGAAGAAATTTCAGGATGTCCCTTTTTTAAAATTCCGGCTGCGATGTATTCAAGAGCTTTGCCAGGATCTTTTGCTTTTAACATAGCAGATGTTCTAAATAAATCTGAGGCTACTAAAAAATCAGTATTATTTTTAGGAGATATATATATTTCTCTAGTTACCAATGGTCTATCAAAGATTTCTATTGGTGAACCTTCTGGCATTTTTGGATAAACAAAATAATCAAAATATTTTTCTAATTTTAAGGCTGAATTAAATGCCCTTTGCCACAGAAGAATTCCTTGATTCATAGCCATAGTATTCGCATAAACAATAGGCATAACTGTCTGAATCCACAAAAGTGGATCCAAATGTTCCGGAATAAATGTTACTGTAGTTTTTTTTGAACTAATTTTAGTAGAAACTTTGAAAAAAACTGGATTTTCAAATGCGTGTTTGTAAACATTTTCAATTACCTTAGTTTTTTCTTTAGGCAAGTATAGTGAATCATCTATTTGGTTTGCGACATACGCAAAAATGGCTCTCGCCATTGCATAGTGATCCCCTTCAGTAAATTCTTGAGGAGAAGGAGGAATCGTTTTTGCATTCCAAATATGTACGTCTTTTACTTCATTTGTAGCTAAATAAAGAAAAAGAAAGCCATGCAATATGTTTACTTGAATTCGTGTTAACGAATTTATTGGAACATTATCTTTTGCTAGATCCATTTGCAGAAAAAACATACAGTCATATGCTTTTTGTAACCTTTCTTCTAACCAGAATCCTTGGCAAACATTAAGTCTTGAAATGTATTTGTCATCGCTAAAAAAATATCCAATTACATTTAAATTATATGCTGGGAAAAAGATTTGGAGTGGAGGTCTTTTCAATTCTGGAGGAAATCCATGAATTAAAGATTTTTCAGGATCTTTTTTCGATTCAAACCACCCTTTTGGTAATTCTCCTTTTGTACTGCTGAGAAAATCTGCAATAAAATAAAATGATTGATAAATTTTATTCCGTACGTCATCTGATGACATTTTTTCAAAAGTTTTCGCAGTCATCTTTTCTATTTTTTTGAGATCATTTTTATTTTCAGGAATGATATCTTCTGGAAGAAAAAGGGTTGGCCATTCTTGAGCAATTACAAATTTTGCTGTAAGTAGCAGCTGCAAAATTCCAAGAATGTATAAAAATCTAATTTTTTTGCCGAGCATTAACAGATCCTAATATTATGCTAATGCTTTTCGGTATTAAATTTGAAATTAAAACTCAGGAAAATTTATGTCTTTTGGGAACTTTTTTCCTCATTCTCGAATTTGGTATTTAGAAAATAATTTTCTGGTGAAGCAACTGTTAACTGTTGCTCTATTTTCAATTCGACTCTTATTAAGTTTAAAACTTCTTCAATTTTTTCTTTGACTATTATTCTAGCTCCATTCATTACGGTTATGGTAGTGTCTGGGATGCATTCTATCCATTGAATGTTCATATGATTCAAAAAAATTTCAGTCCCATCTATTCTAGTAAGTTTTATCACTAGATACCTCCTTTTATTTTGGATAACTTCCCTATCATACCAATATATTTAAAATGTATGTTAAACATCCAGCAATTTTTTTTAATATACGCTTTCCATACATCAGTGAGTAAATTTCAAGAATTAGTCGAATTTTTTGATTTTTTGCAGAAAAAAAAGGAAAAAAATGGTACTTTAAAGCTTCTACTAAAGTACTAATCATATACACTATTGAGATTTTTTTAAGATTCAATTTTCTCGGCATTCACGGGAAGTTTTAATTCTTCTTAACAATAGATTTTTTTCTGAAAAAAATCTTATTTCCTTTGCATGTTTTATCTTTTTATCATAATTCCAATTTGGAAACGAAGTTCAACTTATTCTCCTATTTCTTTGTTTTTCTTTTCATTTAAGGATTTTTTATACATATGAAAAAAAACATTTCTCTAAGCATCCCTAAAATTGGCAATGAAGTAACAGTTATTTTTGGGAAGAACGACAAACCACTTGGAAATGTATTGTATTTAGAAGATGGCCTAGTTTCAGAAAGTACCATTGGATTTCTAACTGAATTTTCTTTGACTCCAAATTTCCAAGAATACAAAAGCATAACTGGATTCTTAAAAATAGTAAAAGAACATATGCTTTTTAGAATTTCTGGAGAAATTGAGTTTGAACCTCTTCTCGAATGTGTACGTTCTTTAACTGAATTTAGAAGCAAACTTTCAGCACAAATAAATTGCTTTTATACACCGCAATCAGCCCAAGAAAAATCTATTTCAAATACTTTTAAGGGAAGTAATTCGAAAAACGAGCAGGATGAATGGGAAATTGGATTAGAAGATCTTGAAACTTATTACTACAATGGAAATATCTTAATATTCGATGAAATGATAATAGATTCATTGTATTGTGCAATTCCTGAATTGCCTTTATGCCGCGAAAATTGCTTGGGGCTATGCTCTGAATGTGGAGAAGAATTGAATTTAACTGACATAAATGGAAAATTAAGAACAGTTAATCATAAGAAAAACTGCAGTAATTTTAACAAATTAAATTAGCAGGTATCTTTAAGATTTTTCAAATCTTTTCTTTAAATTCTATAAAATATTAGCTATTTATCTAAATCTATTCATTATCTATAAATAATTTTCCGAAAAGAAAATAAGGTTTTCCTTCATTAGAATGAGGGTATTGTATGTGCTTTTTGCAATTTATAGTAAGAAAAATGAAAGTAAAATGGACAATTTTGGTTCTTTTTACCGTATCTTTTTCTGCATTTGCAAATGAAGAAGTTTATGAATACACAGTGCAACCTAATGATAATCTTTCAACTGTATTGCAAAAACTTTCACTAAAACCAATTTATGGAAAAAATGGATCTTTAGCAGAAGTACTTAAACTTAATCCAGATAAACAAGAGAGCAATGGTAATTGTATTTATGTTGGTGAGGTGATTATCTTACCAAAAAGCATGCTAACAAAGCAAAATCAATCTTCTGAAATAAAAACAGAAGTTGCTAAAAAGAATGAAATTAAAAAACCCAATAATAATAACAATGTAGTAATCTCTCAACAGCCTAAAGAACCAAAAATACCTCTCCAAAAAAGCGAAAAAATTGTTACTCAACAGCCTAAAGAACCAAAAATACCTCTCCAAAAAAGCGAGAAAATTGTTTCTCAACAGCCTAAAGAACCAAAAATACCTCTCCCAAAAAGCGAGAAAATTGTTACTCAACAGCCTAAAGAACCAAAAATACCTCTCCAAATAAATGAAAAAATAGTTACACAACAACCTTTATCAGTGCCTGAAAAAAAATTAACCAGTACTGAAATTAAAAAAATTGAACCAGGGCAAACATTAGCAAGTGAAAATTTACATCTCGAAAAAAAGAGTCAAATTGTTTCACCTTCAGAAAATGAGAATAAAAAATCCTTCAACAAATTAAATGAAATATTTTCTTCAAATTCTAAATTAAGCTTCAGTAAGCAGATATCTAAAAATAATTTAGAATTTGATAATAAATCAAAAATTGAAAATCAGCTTTTTCCTTCCCAAAAAACTATTTTGCTTGCACTTCCTCTAAAGAAGCAGGATATAAATAGAGAAGATACTTTAAGCAGTTCGAATTCCAAAAATTCTTCAACAACAAATTTACTTTCTCGAAAAGAAGTTTTTCTTTCTGAAGAAAATAGTTGCGATATATTTCCTAGTTGCAAATTTTGGTTATGGGATTTAAATAATAAATGTTGTCTTCCAAAAAAACCTTACTTTATGATAAGTAATGAAAATTCATTAAAATAATGAGTTAATTTAATCTCTGCAACAAAAAGAAAATCCAACCTTTTAATTGCTGCCACATTGTTAATGAGTTTTCTTTTGATGTTATATGCAATCCAAGGAAAACTGCTAAAAAAATCAAGCACCAGAACAAAATGAAATGCATATTTTTGCGGAAAAATTGGAAAATTATTTTCTTTCTAAGATTTTTAAACTCAAAAAAGAAAAGCTTTTGTGGTGAATCCCATTCAGCAACATATTTGTCAAATAAATGTTTTTCAAGATTAGAAAAATATTGCAGTGAATTTTTAGCATCGATAATTGCAAGTTCATAAGGATCACACTTTTCTAAAAGCCAACTAACTCTTGCTATTTTTATTTCTTCTGCTGCTGCTAAAAGAAATTTTTCTTTAAATTTAGCATAAGAAAAAATGGAAAAAAGAGCTTTAAAAGGCTTCCGATCAGAAATAATGGAATACTTTTTTAATAATTTTTGAAAAAATTCACTTATTTCTGCAGTTTCCGATTTAACATTGGAGAACATCGCTACTTTTATGAGTGCATTAGTCTCAGTGTCACAAAAGTCAACCTCATAACCTATTGAATCTATAGGATTAGACTTCCTTTGGATGTGATACTTTTTACTTATAGTATTAGAACTTAGATTCACAAGAGATCTATCTCACTAAAATTGCTTAAACCACTCACTTCGGGCAAATACTCTATATCGTTCTTCGGAACAAGTACTTGTCGCTCAGCACCTCTAACATGAGTCACATATCGGGAACACTCTTTATGTGAATTATCTTTAAAAGGGGCGTGAGGACAAACCGAACCACAAGCTGACTTCACTCCACAGACATCACTTAAAATTAATTTTCCCTCAGAATCAACTAATCCTTGCTTAACATGATAGGGGCAACGACTTTCTTTCATATTTCACCCTACAAAAGTAAGTTAAAAAAAAAGATTTGCGTACAAAATATAAATTTTGTACAGACAAAAATGACACTTATTTAAGCTTTATTTGCTTTAAACTGAGTAAAGCATAATGAATTTACCTAGTCAAATTTTTTCCAATGCAAAATAATAATATTATCTTAACTTTATGCGTCATTTTTTTGATTTCATTAAAATATGGACAAAGACAAAAAATTTGTGATCAAAATTAAAAATTATATTAATCAAATAAAAAATTATTTAATTCAATTATTCTTATTCATTTTTTTTCCTTCG
Organism: Pigmentibacter sp. JX0631; assembly: GCF_029873255.1. Taxonomy (NCBI): domain Bacteria; kingdom Pseudomonadati; phylum Bdellovibrionota; class Oligoflexia; order Silvanigrellales; family Silvanigrellaceae; genus Pigmentibacter; species Pigmentibacter sp. JX0631. The sequence goes on from NZ_CP123622.1 coordinate 3,538,987, forward strand.
ATTTTTCTTAAGAAAGTATTTTAATAATGAATTTCAACAGTAGTAGTAAGATTTTAAGCGATAAAGATTTATGGTTTTTGCAAACAAAATTAAGCATTAAAGAGATAATTAGAGTTCAAAACTTACTTACAGGAAAATATTTATTTGAATTTAGTGAGCTAAATTTAGAAAAAATAGCGAAATTATGCAATTTAAATATTAATTATGAAACTATTCATAAAAAAGATTATGAGAAAAATATACTTTCTTTTCAAAATCTTGAAAAAATAATTTATAGAAAATGGGAGCATCCATGTTTACTTGCATATCAATATTATGGAAATTTACAAATTTTGAAAAAACCTAAAATTGGAATAATAGGATCAAGAAAACCAACTTTTTATGGAAGAAAAATAGCTTCTGATTTTTCTAAAGAACTTGCAATTGCTGGTTGCACTATTATCTCTGGAGGTGCTATTGGAATAGATTCTATTGCAAACGCAGTCGCTTTTGAGTACGGAAACACTTGTGCAATAATTGGTTCAGGGCTAAAACAATTATATCCAACCTCTAATTTATCTTTATTCAATAAAATGATGTGTGCTGAAAATTCTTTATTAATGAGCGAATTCCATCAGTATTGTACGCCAAAAAAATGGAATTTTCCACGTAGAAATATATCAATTGCAGCTATTTGTGATTTTATATTGGTCGTAGAAGCTGGAAAAACGAGTGGAAGCCTAATAACAGCGAATGCTGCTATAGATTTAGGTTGCAATGTTGGAGCTATTCCAGGTGATATTACCAGCTCAAATAGCGAAGGCTGTAATCAACTTATAAAAAATGGAGCTTACTGTATACAATCACCAAAAGATATCTTAGAAATTATAAATTCTCTCAGTTATATATCTAGAGGGTAATCCACTAATTTCTTTCTTCATAAGGAAATTATATGAAAAAAGAATTTTTTGAACATTCTATGTTTCTATATAATTATAAAATAATAGCAGAATTTATTGAACATTACTGCGAAAAATCTAATACAAAAAACAATCACTGGTCTATAGTTTGCGAGAGAAAAGAAGATTTAATCACAATTCGTAATCAAATTTTTTATGAATTAAAAAAGTTTAATTCTAGTAAAAATAAGTTTAATTCTGTACATGGCATTTCAATGTATACTTTAGATAATTTAGCTAGAAACTTTTGTGCTTCATTAGCCGCAAGTGACAAAGCAATTCTAAATAAAATTCCAAATTTAATATTTAGTCCTTATTTAGATGTTATAAATCAAGAAAAATACATTGAATATTCATTAAAAATGTTTAATTACTTTAATAATGACTCATTGCCTATTGCAAAACAAATTCTATCGTTAATAGATATAAATTGGCCGGAAAATATCTCACTTGCTAGTTTACTATTTGAAACACAAAATAGTGAACAAATAAAAAATGTCCAAGAAATAAATGAAATATCTTTAAAGCAAATTATAGCAACTTATCAATTTTGTAAAGAAGGTTTAACTCATTTTAGTCGCCTTCAATCTCTTGTAAAAAATTATTTAAATATCGATTACATAGAGCATCTTTATTCATTCGAAGGTAAACTTATACTACCTTTTAATTTTTTAAAAAGTAATATTATTTGGATTTCAGCGCCTGAATTTATTAATAACCATAACAATTCAATAAATATTAAAGAAAATAATTATGAATTACTAAACACTATTAGGCCTGGAAATTTTCAAAGTTATGTTGTTGATGATTTAAAAAATTCTATTTTAAAAACAAAAGATATTCTAAATTATAAAAATTCATTTTTCTGGATAAATAGAACTATTATAAAAGAATCTTCCAATGATATCAATATAAGTGATGTTAATATTTCTATTAAAATATCAAATAACAATCACTGTTTTATAAAAAAAATAGATGAAGAAATTAACTCCAACAATTCTTTCAAAATTTTAGCAGATTATGACCCTGGAAATTTAAAACTCTATTTGCCAAGTGCAACTGGTAAATATCCTATCAATGACAATATGATAGAAAATTGGGACACCAATAATATCAGTTATCATAATGCTGAAGAAATTTATCCACAAATTGATAAATACTACAATGAATTTATTGAATACATTTCATTAGTAGAAAATACAGATAAAATTGAAAAAATAGCAAATATTTATTCAATAAAAACAAAAATAAATAGTTACTTTACTCATTCATTGCTTAAAAATTTTTTATTGCAGCAAACTATCCAAATTGGGGAACAACATCCCATTAATAATCTTCCAAAAGCTCTTTCTTTTTTTAATACTTCCTCAACACCTAGTAACATAATTTGCATTGGAAGAGCCCATGCCCCTACAAACTCAAGTTTTAATGTAAAGGTTCTAAATAATGCTATTTCCCTGTTGAGAAAAAATGGAGTATTGATCGATCTTCCTGCTAGTGAAATTATGTACAAAGGTTTTTGGAAAAATATCTGCAATTCATTAATACCAATTACATTTTTGCTAAATAATATTGAAGATTTAGATAAATTTCCTCCCTATATAAAGATAAATAAAAATATCGAATTTTTCGGAGAAAATTTAATATTTAATTCTACGAATAGTTTAAGTATTAATTTGAATGAAAATAGTAATAGGAAAATATGGGAAAGATATTTAATTAATAATAAAAATAAAATATCCGTAACTAGCTTTGAAAAATATGTAAATTGTCCATTAAATTTTTATCTCCAAGAAGTACTTAAAATAAAAAAAGAAAAAGACAATTTTTTAAAATCTGACCCTTTAGTAATTGGTAGTAAAATGCATTTAATTTGCGAACAACTAATTTCAAGACTAGTAACAATTCTAGGAAATCAAAATTATAATAAAGTAATGCCAAAAATTTATGAAGAAATTATTTTTCATTTTAAAAATGAAGAATTCTTTATTTCACAGTCAATTATTGAATGGAAAAAATGTTTTAAAAATATTTTGATAAAAAATGGTTTTATTTTCTTTGACCAAATTTTCTCTGCATTTGAAGAAAGCCTTGACTTAATATGGAATACAAATGAAAATGATTTTCATTCAATTCAAGAAAGAGAAATTCTGAAAAGAACATTTTATAGATTTATTTACATTGAAAAAGAACTTTCTGCAAAAAGAGAAAACTCATTAGTGGGAGTAGAAAGAGAAAGACCAATTCAAATTGAAATTGAAGGAATATCCCTAGTAGGAAAAATAGATCGAATTGATTGCACTCCTGATGGTATTCAAATTATCGACTATAAAACGGCAAATATTCCTAAAACAGAAAAAAAACTCGCAATACTTCCTTCAGAATTAAAAAGACCAAACAATAAATCTTCTAAACTTAGCGTCCAAGGTGCTTTATATTGTTTAGCCTGGGCTAACAAACACTTATTTGAAGATGATGGTGAAAACATAAACCGAAATCAAATATCTTGCTTTTCTTTATTTCATTTAAAGAATCTTGATACTTCACAAAATCCAATATTAAATTATGAATTTGTCGAACCTTTGAAAAAAGATAGTAAATTTTTCTCAGAAATATTAAAAGAATATTCTGAATATGTAAGAAAATTAAAACAAGGTTATTTTCAACCTTCACCACTGAAGGAAGGAAATTGTAATTTTTGTGATTTCAAGAACATATGTCCAGCAAAATTAAATTCAAACAAATCAGAAGATGCATTTGGAGAGGAAGCTAATTAACTGAGGTTTTTATGCAAAGTTTTACTGAAGAACAAAAAAAATGTATTCATTTCTATCCAAGTCATTCGGCAAATAAAAAGCATCTTTTAATAGAAGCTGGAGCTGGAGCTGGAAAGACAGCTGTGCTAATGGAAAGAGTAAAGTGGTTACTTTTAACAAAAAAAATAGATCCTGCTCGATTATTTATTGTTACTTTTTCAAATGATGCTGCCGAACAAATACGCTTGAGAATAGAAAATGACTTTTCTAAAGAATATTATTTAAATGAATCTTTAGGTTCATTGCATATTTCAACTATCGATAGTTTTTTTTCAGATCTAGTAAATTGTATATATCCAACTTGGTGGGAAAAGAACCAAACTGTTCAAAAATTTAGTATGCCCCCAAAATTACAGTTAATTGATGAAAGTATTATTCTAGATGATCTTAAAAAATCTATTAAAAAATATTTTTTAAGTAACAAGTTAGAGCTCAGAGAATTAGCAATAGCTATCGATTTTCTCCTATCAGGAGCATTAAATACTGGGTTTTTACAAACTGCAGGAACTTTTAATTACATTTTAAAAGCTCTCTGTAATGACACATTTTTGGCTACTTCAAATGAAAATATTAGAATAGCTGCAAGTAACATGCATCCAGCAACTCAACTATTGCTTAAAGAGTTCCATTCTCTTGCTAGGAAAGAATATTTAAAACGTATTCAGCGAGGGGAATTTACATACTCTGATAGAACTTTATTTTTAAAAGAAGAGCTTCAATCAAATATTCCTATAAAAGTTCAAGAACTCATTGTTGATGAATACCAAGATACTAATCATATTCAACATGATATTTTATACCATTTAGTTCAAAGTAATAATGCTAGAATGATCGTAGTAGGAGATCCGAAGCAAAGTATTTATGGATTTAGAAATGCCTCTGTTGATGTTTTCCAAGGTTTGAAAAATCATTTTAACTGGGAACATTTAGAATTGAAAAAAAACTTTCGTTCTAATCCAAAATTATTAAATAAAATTAATGCGCTATCAAAAATTACTTTTGATTGGAGCAATCCAAGATTTCCAGCAGAATTTAAAGATTCTTATTTCTACAAAGAGGCTTTGAAAAAATATATTGCAGAAAATGCCCTAGACCCAGGTAAAAGTCTTGAAGACATTTCTAATTCCATAGAAAGTTTAAATATTGTAACTTGTTCATTAAATAATTCAAGGTTAATAAATTCTAGTGAAGATTTACTAAAAAAAATAAATTCAGTTAATTTAGAAAACTATTCTATTCAGTGCTATGTAAAATTCATAAATTATTGGAGAAGTATTGTTTCATGCGATTGGAATGATATGGTTATTTTATGCGAAGAAAATTCAGATATAATAAAATTTCATAATTTTTTAAAATATCACAATATACCTGTTAATATTTCAGTAGATAAAAATAATAAAATAGAAAATATATTAGAATATAATGTTTCTTTATCACTAATAAAATGTCTTGCAGAAGAAAATGACGACTATGATTTATTTATACTTTTAATAAGTCCAATTTGCAAGCTTAATTTTGATGAAATAGAAAATTTCTTTATAGATAAAAAATCAAAATCTAAAAGCCTTAGTAATGTCATAGAACTGATTGAAAAATATAAAAAAGTTGCAAAAGATAACTTTTTTCTAGCTTGGCAACAATTACGTTGGGAAATATTTTACTTATTTAATAATGAATACATCGACATAAATTCTATCCATTTTATTATAAGTATGGATACATTTGCAGACGCTTTAATTAAAAAACTTTTATATCATGAATTTTCAAATGAGTTAGAAAAAAAAATTAAATTAAATTTATCTGAAAAACCTAATATTAAAGATAAGAAAAATGTCCAACAAATTATACCAATTAATTTAGAACAATGGAGTATTAAAAATGTCACTAATAAATTACATGAGCAGCAAAATTCTTTAGAACTTAAAACTGTACATAAAGCAAAAGGCTTAGAATGGAAACATGTTTTCTTTTATCCAAAAAATGGCCGTGTAAAACAAAGTGGTAAATTTGTAACTGCATTATCTGAAAGATTTATAGATGTCACATGGTTACAAGATGATATTGAAAATATGTCTATATTACAAAGGGTAAATAATCCTAAATTCACTGCAGAAGATTATTTTGAAGAATTCAATTCAAAAGGAAACTTAAAAGAAAAATATTTTTATCCAGAATTAAGAAAACAGGCTGAATTAGACTTTGAACGACAAAGAGTATTTTATACAGCATTTACAAGAGCCATAACTTCACTAACTATCTTTCAAGCAAAAAGACATGTTCAAAAAAAAGTTGGTTTACGAGATGATATTTCCGAATATTCTTCTATTGATACAATCCCAGATCAAAAATATCTTGAAGAAGAGGTTATTATTAAATTTTTAAGAAATAATTTTGATCTCACTACTGATAAAATAAAACAAGGTAGAAAACAAATTTCTATGCAACAGAAACCTCCATGGTTTCAGGATAATGAAAGTTTTCCTGTCCCTTTAAAAGGTCAGCAAAATTCTTTTTCTTTTTATGATTTCGGACCTCAATTTATTAATTTATATGAGCCAAATTTTAATGATAAAAATGAAACTAATAATTCTTCTAGTGCTTCGAATTTTATAAATGACTTTCATTTTAAAGCAAACGGTATTTATAGAAAAACTTTAAATTTAAAGACAGTTTCTTCACAAATTGAGGAAGATTTTAGCAAACGAAAAACAGAGAACATTAATGAATTAATCCAAAAAAACCTCATAGCAAGGAAGTCGATTGCAAAAGGAATCTTATATCATGCAGCTATAGAAAACAAACCGGCAAGAGCAAATACATTAAACCATTTTATAAAAATGCATGCAAAAAAGGTTTATCACGAGCTTGAAGTTTGGAAAGAAGCTGAACCTATAAATTATTTTACTATGACACAAAGAAATATACTTGATTTAGTTGCAATTATACCTATAGAAAAATTAGCTTATCTCCCATTTATCCCTACATTTAAGACAGTTTCTAATGAGCTGTTGAATTTTCAAGAATTGCAAGATCAATCTCTGAATAGTAATTTAGTGTGGATTGTAGATTATAAAACAGGAATACCAAGTGAATTACATATTGAGCAAATAATAAATTATATGGAAATCATTAGTCAGCTCAATATCCAAGATTCAAATACTCCTTGTAATATTTTAGCCTCAATCTGTTACCCAAAAAAATTAATTCCAGAATTATTTACTTTAGATACAAGATCTTTTAGTTTAAATTTTTTTGATTTCTCAAACAAAGAAAGTATCTGCTTACTAATGAGAAAAAATTCCTACTAGAATTCCGACATTTGTTTTTGACCCAAAGAGAAAAAAAAGTAAGAATTTTATTAAATCAATATTATAAGGACAATAATGTCTGCAGTTTGCTTTTACATAACAGAAAATTTAAGCAAAATTCTCAACCAGAATCAACTGGATGCCATTGAACTTGCTTGTAAAAATACCTCACATGTATTGCAAAAAAACATACCAAATACCGAGATTGTAACAAAGTTTAACAAATCCGGTAACGAGTTTATATTGTGCGATGGTGTTGATTTTTTATTTTTTGTTAATAAAGCAAAAGAATTAATTACTGATAAATTGATTTTAATGCCGAATGAAAAAGAACTTGGTGTATTTGAAAAATACAAAGAAGAAATGAAAAATATAAGATTTTTAATAGGTTTAATCCATCAAGAAATATTAAAAGCCGTAATTATTCAAATATTATCTTTCAAAAAAAGTAAAGCAAAAAATATTATCCAAAATTTGTCTTTAAAATCTCCTGAAACTTATGAACAATCTATTGAGCATTCTTCTGAAAGAGTCATTATTCAAAGTAAAGTAGCCGATTTCTTTTCACAACTCATCCAGCAAAAAAAAGATAAACTCGTGGCAGGATCTGCTTCATATGCAAAAATTTTAAGTGATATTGTGGATGAGTTTTTAATGAATGCCATTTGGGATGCATGCCCAGCTAGAAGTAACATTGATAGAACACAAACTGTTGCTTTAGAAGAAAATGAAAGAATTGAATTAAAATGTTTATTTTCAGATACAACTTTGGTTTTAAGTGTTGAAGATAAATTTGGAACCTTTAAGGGTGAAGGAATTGCAAAATATATTAGATTTGGTGTGGGGTACAAGGAAACAGAGCCCATTCAAGAAGGTTACCCAGGAGCTGGATTAGGTATCTTTATGATCTTGCAAAAAATTGGAATTCTCATTTTTGAAGTTGATAAAGGCAAACTCACCCGCGCAACAGTGGTTGCTAGAGGCGATCAATCCATCCGCGATGTCCAACGGAAACCTAAGACGGTTTTATTTTTTGAAAAATAATTAATGTTTACAACCTTGAGCACATACATGGCGCATGGCCAATCTAGCGGCACGCGCTGAAGGGGAATCGTTTTTTGAATTCAATGCTTGAAATGGATCAGATGTATTTTCCTGACTAGATTTAGTTGAAGATAAGCTAAAATTAGTCACACTCCGATGTACAGCATGTCCACATGTAGGACAGTTTTTTAAAGGTTCATCTTTAAAAGATTGAATAGATTCAAAATAGCAGCAATCATTGACTGGTTCTTCTAGTGACCAAAGGGTGGGTTCATAAACATATATAGGCAATTTTTCATCCTTTCAATTTCCATCATCATTTCTAGAGGGAATTAAAAAACATACTAGTTTTTTTTAAATTAAATGCTAGATTTTTGCAAACAAAAGATTCCGCTTGAATCTTTTCTTTATCTAAACAAAAGGTACATTAAAGTGAAATTACAAAACATAAATCTTGAAAACAACTTAAAAACTTTCACAAATTTTGCTGAAAACCATAGTAATGAAATTCCATATTCATTAACCCTCGATTTTAAAAAACATAAAGGTCATATTGTTTTTTCAGGTTTGGTACATGGAAACGAAACAGGTTCCTTACCTGCAATTATAAGAATCATTCAGGATCTCTTGTCTAAAAAAATTTCTTATGGAGGAAAAATTTCTTTCTTTTTAGGAAACATACCTGCAGCCCAGCAAAATGTGCGTTTTATTGAAATGGATTTGAATAGAAGCTTTGGAGAAAGTGCAGCAACAAATACCACTATTGAAGCAAAAAGAGCGAGAGAACTCACCCCTTTATTGCAACAAGCAGATGTTTATTATGATTTTCATCAAACAATTATGCCTTGTTTACGCCCATTTTATATTTTCGAAATGGATTTCCAAAGTTACTATTGGGCTAGATCTACTGGGATAGCTAATACATACGTCACTAGAAAGAAAGGTGCAGCATTTTCAAATTTAGGGATGTGTACAGATGAATATGTTCGTTCTCTTCAAAAAGTAGGAATTACTATTGAACTTGGCGAAAAAGGATTTCAGAAAGATGCTGAACTTTATGCTTACTTAATAATGAAAAGAGCTATAAAAAATATGGATTTAGTATATTTACATAACTGTTCCATTAAAAAATTAGCTCATAAAAATGAAGATTTTGAATTTATGCAAATAAAGTATAAAGAAAAATTTGATCATCCTAATAAACGGCTTCATCAAGGATTTAGTAACTTTAAGTTTATAGATAAAAATGATTCTATTGGCTTCGATGGTAATAATAAACCTCTAATAGCCCCGCTCAGTGGAAATCTATTATTTCCTAAATATCCACCGCGTGATGAAAATAATCAAGCAAAATCACCATTGCCTGGAGAACTTTATGTGATTGCTCAAAAGATGAATTTTCATCCTTTAAAATGGCTTTCTGCTTACAAATCAAGAGAAAATCCAAGTCGTACACCAAACTCTAAGTAATTTAGATTTATTGGAGAAGTTTTTAGATAAAAAGAATTATAGTAAAGGTTTGTACTAATTGACCAATCTGATTTTTTAAAAATAAATTCTGGACCAAATTCATAGCCAAAACCATTTACAGTTCCATAATTAGGAACTTGGACAGGAATAATACCATTACAGACTCCATATACATTAAACTCTAAATGGTCAGTATAAAAAAGATGAAATCCAATTGTAGCATTTATTTTTGGTAATAAAATTGTTTCAATAACAGTGGTATTTGAATTTAAAGCTCTAAATGCAATTAATCCTCCGTATTGCAATTCAGGTTTTAAATATATTTTTTCAACAATATCGTATTTCATCCCAAAAACTGCATTAACTATTCTATTTAATGAATTATAAACATTAATTCCAGCTGTTGAAGATGAAACTTGTAATACTGAGTAATTTACTTTTTGGAAAGTTTTTAAGTCTGGACTCCAATTTTCTGTTAAACCTATTTCTTGCAATGTAACAGCTTTAAACAGAATTGTCTGTGAAATATTATAGTTCTTATCTGTTCCTGAAATTTGATAGTAATGAATATTTCCATTTAATTCATAGGAAAAAAAACTTTGTCTTATTTCTTTAGTCGTTCTATTATCAATCGACAAAGTTTCTTTATTGGCTTTTTCTTTTTCCATTATAATTTTCAAATCACTTTCTTCTGAGTTGATTAAAAATTCACTTTCCTGTGACTTTAATTCAGTACTTGGCGAAGTATTTTCCTGCGACTTTAATTCAGTATTTGGATTGTTATTATCTGGTTTAATTACTTCAATATCATTAAATTTAGGATCAATAGGATTTACTATTGTACTTGAATTTTCTAAATTAGAAGCATCATTTTGTGGATAACAAGGTTGCATAATTAAAAATAATATCACAAGAAAATTATACTTAGAGAAAATAAATTGTATCAGAATACGTATACAATTCATTGATTTTCCCCTAATGGAAATGTTACTTCAGCTATCAAACCAAAATTTGCTTCATTAGAATTAACATCAGAAGTTTTTATATTTTTATTTATGTAAAATAGTTTTGTAGTAAAATCAAAATTTTCGAAAGCTTTAAGAATGGATAAATTAATTTCATAGCCACTTCCTAGGCCATTATTATTAACAAAACTTAAGGAAGAAATATAGCCAATTTCAGAAAATATATCTACTAATTTTGTTTTATAAAAATGCAGACCCAAATACAGCATATTATTAAAAACATAAATACTTTGTAAATTTGAATTATTACTGTATGGTTTATATATTACATCTTTTCCAAAATTTAACTTTTCATGAATGTGCACATTTTTATGTAATTGATAATTTAATCCTAAATTTAATCCAAATAGTAACACAGGATTTCCTGAAATATTATAATAACTACTGTTTAAAAAATCTAGATAAGAAAATTCTAACGATGAATAAGTCCCAAACTGTTCATTCCAATTTTTTAAGTAACCTAAACCAATAATTGGACTTAATGAAGTATAAAGAACATTGTCAGTATTATTGGATGTATTATATTCGTGATATGTATAATATGCAGTTCCTACATTTAATTTAATATTACTTTCATGATAGGCTAATAAAAAAGAAGGAATTTCTATAATATTAGAAGTTCCTAATTCCTTTTCATCATTAATAGCTTTTACTTGATAGAAGTAAGTTCTGTTTCCTTGAATATTCATATCTGAAAAGTTAGTATCAACACTATTAAGTAAAATAGACTTAAATTCATCTTCAATTTTAGATTTTCTAAGTAGAATATATTTAGTACTACTGTTTTCATCTATAGATTCCCATTCAACATGAATTGTTTTATCTTTTAACATACCCTTCAAGCTTGTATAAAAAATTGGTTTATAAATTATTTTTAACTCATTTGAATTTAAAATAAGACCATTTCCATCTTTAACCATTACAAGATATTTATATTCTTTATCTAAAATTAAATCTTTATCTTTAAAATCTTTAACAGTAATATTATCTTCTATTGTTTTAAATTCATTTTCATCAGATAATGCTCTTTTTACTTCATATTTATATTCTGAATTATCAGGAAAAATATCCCATTTTAAATGAACAGTATTTTTTTCTAACATTCCGCTTAGTATTAAAACTGGTTCTTTTTTTTCAACTTCTTTATCTTCTCGTATAATTTCACTAGCAATTACTTTATTTCCTTTTCTAAGTTTGAAATAAGGTATTTTTATTTTTTCTCTAGGATATATCAAATTTCCTTTTGATTTCTTTTTCTTTGGATTTAAATCTAATGTGCGTTTTAAAGATCCTTTTTTTCCAAAAATTGGATTTAATTTATATTTCTTTAATATTTTATATAAAGTATCATTCTTTTTTACCGTGTAAATTACAAAATTTTGCTTCTTTGCGTAAGCTTCATTTCTCCAAGAAAAATGAGTTACGGTTAAAATGATCAAAAATTTAAGAAATAAATTTTTTAATTTGAGCAAATCTCAATCCCTTTTTAGACTTTCCCGCTTTGTTGTTTCGGATCTTAGAGAAATGCTTAAATTTTAAGGATTAATTTTTGACGGCTTAAGGTTTACTTGATATGGGTAGATATATCTGTAAGAACTGTAATTGAATCACCTATTTTAACGTGTTTTAGTAATTCCCAAGAGACAGAACAGCTATTCTGGTTTGCAGCTGAATATTCTATTTTGTTTGTGGAACCTTGTGTTTGCAATAATTGAGCTGGTTTTAGCAATAGAACGTCCCCATTCCCAACTTCGATATATGAAGTCTTGAAATCACAAACTTGCATTAGACTTAAAAAATTTCTTATAACTCCTCCGTGTGTGGACCAAATAAAAATATCCTGAGAAGTACCATCTTGCATTAAATCAATTTGAGGATTCTCATTAACTTGATTGGAAAAGAAGTTATTTAATTCTAAAAGATAAGGAAGAATTCTTTTGGAAACCATATTCCAAGACTCTGAATTTTCACCAGGATATTTGGCATTTAATGGATCATCTTTGTAGTCAGAAAAATATTTTTCTAACTTTCCTGGATTTTTTCCAAGATATTCATCAATTGTATAGTTTTCTAAGTCACCTGCATGGTATTCTCGCAAATTTGGATCACAAATAAAATTTAAATTTTCTCCTAAACGAGTTGAGATTACTTTACTTACAACTTTCGCAGATAAAAAAGATCTCTGTAAATCTGATGTTCGACATTCGATTATTTTTGAATTAGGAAATTTCATAAAAATATCTGTTAATAATTCACTAATAGTATCACCTGTTTTTTGGACTTGTTCCAACCCATTCATATTTAATGGACAGTTTTGCTGCCCTTGAAATCGTTTTTCTGCATTGTAATCAGTCTGACCATGTCTAAATAAAATAACAAGAGGATTTATTTTTTTCATATGATGTGCTTTATTCTAATCTTAATTCAGGATGATTTTCATAATAAGTTAAAACTTCAGGATTTGCCATTGCCTCCTTATTTTTAACCTCCAATCCATTTATCACACTTTTAACAGCCGTCTCAACTATTTTTCCAGATCTTGTCCTTGGAATATCTGGAACTGAAATTATCTTTGCAGGAACATGTCTTGGAGAACAATTTATTTTTAATTTATTTTTAATTTCACTTACTAATGAAGAAGTTAAATCTTTATCTATTTTTAGTTTAACAAATAAAATTACTCTTGTGTCATTTTGCCATTTCTGCTCGACTGCTATACATTCCAATATTTCTTCAAACTGTTCTACTTGGCGATAAATGTCAGAAGTACCTATTCTAACTCCACCAGGATTTAAAGTAGCATCAGATCTCCCATAAATAACAATGCCACCTGAAGATTTTATTTCCGCCCAATCACCATGCTGCCAAACGTTATTATATTTATTAAAGTAACTACCATAGAATTTTAAATTATTTGGATCATTCCAAAAATAAATTGGCTGCGAAGGAAAAGGTAAAGTACAAACTAATTCACCCTGCTCGCCTTTAACACTTTTACCTAAATCATTAAATATTTCTACCCGCATCCCAAGTCCAGGAGTTTGAATTTCTCCTTTAAAAACTTTCCCAATTGGATTTCCTAATACAAAACAAGAAATAATATCAGTTCCACCAGACAGAGATGATAAACATACATCTTTTTTTATATTTTGATATACAAATTCAAAGCTTTCGTCATGAAGTGGTGACCCAGTTGATCCAATAATATCTAACTTATTTAGAGAGTATTTCTTTTTTGGGATAAAATTACTTTTTTTAATAGCATCAATATATTTTGCAGAAGTTCCAAAAAATCGGATTTTTTCTGTATCAATATAGTCAAATAGTATTTCAGGAGAAGGTGAAAAGGGAGAACCATCATAAAGCATAATTGTACAGTTTGATGCCAGGGCTGAAACCAACCATTGCCACATCATCCAACCACAAGTTGTATAATAAAATACGTTATCACCTTCTTTAAAATCACAGTGCAGTTTATGCTCTTTTATATGTTGAATTAAAGTACCACCAGTGCCATGTACAATACATTTAGGAATACCTGTTGTACCAGAAGAATACATTATAAAAAGAGGATGATTAAAAGCAAATTTGGGAAATAAAATTTCTTTATACTCAAATTTTTTTACTGTAGATAAATAATTACTATATTTTAGATCTTTTTGTAAATTTAATTTATCACTATTATCAGTTTCTTTGTTAAAGTAATTGATTTCTAAAATATTTTTTAATGATTTTAAATTACTTACTATTTCTGATAATTTTTTAAAATCTTGAATAATTTTTCCATTATAAATACTTGAATCTGAATAAACTAAAAGTTTTGGTTCAATTTGTCCAAATCTATCTAGGACTCCTTGCACTCCAAAATCTGGTGAACAAAATGAGCAAACTGCTCCTAAACTAGCTGCGGCTAAAAAAATAGTTATTGTTTCTGGTATGTTCGGTACATAAAAAGCAACACAATCATTTTTTTGAATACCTATAGAAATAAGAAACTGTTGCATTTTAGAAACATGTATATTTAGTTCAGACCATGTTAATTTTTTTTCAAATAAATTTTCACCGCGAAAAACAATTGCTAAATCTGTGTCATTTTTTTTCAATAAATTTTGCGTGAAATTTAACTTAACAGATGGGAACCATTCTACTTTTTTAAAATTATCAATATTTAGAACATTATACTCTCCAAAATTGTCATGAATAATATTATTATATTCCAAAATACTTTGCCAAAATAATACTACTGAATGGTAATCTTTGTTATTTTCAGTTTCACCTATTGACCATAAATATAAGTCTTTAAAATTTGTTAATTTAAGATTGTATTTTTGATTAAGATAATTTCTATATAAAGTTAAATTTGCCGATTTTATTTTTTCTGCCGAAGGCTCCCAAAGACATTCACTCTCAACTGAATTAAACATTTGAATACAATGGGATTTAAACATAAGTTAACTTTCCTCTAAAACAAAATTATGATGTGTAGATCTACCAAATTTATCTATTTTTACAAACACGAGGTCACAATTTAAAATAGTACGGAGTCTGTCCTCAGTGTCAATCTGTTTTGCACGACAAACACATTCTACAGTTATTGAAGATTTTCCAATTGCTTTTACACAGCATAGAAATTCTAACACATCACCAAGTTTTGCTGGTTCATTGAATAACACTTCAGAAATTTTTTTTGTTACCACATGATGAGTTTTTAAAATTTCCATTACAAAAATTCCTGCACATTCATCTGCCCACTGTACTAGCAATCCTCCAAATAAATTATTTCCTGCATTTAAATGTGCGCTGAGCACCAAATGCGATGTTACACGAATATATGTTCTGTTATTGATATTGACTTCACTTGGGTTAGCAACCCTTATTTGATTTATACTTGACATACTTGAGCCTCAAGAGCGTTAGGTTAACCCAGTTTAAAAATGCTAAAATAAAGGGATGAATATAAAAAATCAAATCATTAAGGAAAAAGTACATGACTCCCAGCCAAAAAGCTGCTGCAATTCTTGCCTTAGCAGGAGAAGAAAATGCTGCAAAACTTATCCAAAACATTCCTGAATTTGAAACGAAAAAAATTCTAAGAGCCTTTTCGCGTTTACCTACTTTAAGTGAAAAAGATATTGAAAAATTAGCAAAAGAATTCGTTGAACTTGTTAAAAAAATAGATTCTTACAATGGAGCTTTTACACTAGATAGAGCGAAACAAATTTTATCTAAAGCAAATTTAACATTAAAAGATCCAAGTTGGATAGAAACTATTTCAGACTCGTATCTACTTGATGAAATTAGAAAAATTCTTGATAATATTTATGAAAAAATTTTAATTCAGTGGTTAAAACTTGAACATCCTCAAACAATTGCTCTCATATTGTCAATTGCCTCTCCTGATAAATGTTCTTCTATTTTTAGACAAGTTAATGAAAATGTTAGGACTGAGATTCTTCTCAGAATTAGTATCTTGAATCATGTTGACACCCCTGAACTTGAAAATGTGCATGAGGAGCTTGAAAAATTACAAAAAAACATGAATTTAAGAAATTCGACCCCAAATGGGATAGAAAAAATAACTCAAATGCTTCAAGCGACGAATAGTGAATTTAGAACTCAATTACTTGCTGGATTAGGCTCTAAAAATCCCGATTTAGCTAATAAAATAGCATATGATTTGCTCACTTTGTCTCGCATTTCCGAACTAAACAGTAATCATCTTAGTATATTATGTTCGAATTTAAGCGATCAAGTTCTATCTTTAGGATTGCGCTTAGAAGATGAGTCCATAAAAGAAAAATATCTTTCCTGTGTTGCAAAAAAAAGGAGACATTTAATTGAAGGTGAGTGGGAAAATGGGAAGGTACAAAAAAAACTAGTTGAAAATGCTGTTTCAACTATTATAAAAAAAGCTATAGAACTAAAGGAAAAGGGGAAAATAACATTTCCTTGGGAAGAAACTTTGGTATAAGAAGAAAATTAAAAATTGGGTAGTTGTTACCCTTTACTTATGGAGTCTTCAATGACACAACAGCAAAAAGAATTTCCTGTTACCGTAGTTACTGGATTTCTAGGATCAGGAAAAACTACTCTGTTAAATAGAATGTTACAAGAAAATCATGGAAAAAAAATAGCCGTAATTCTAAATGAAATTGGTGATGTTAATTTAGATTCTGAACTTGTCGTACAAAGCATTGGTGAAGAATTAAAAATTATGAATAATGGTTGTGTTTGTTGCACGGTGCGCGGAGATCTCACTAAAATTTGTCTTGATTTAATTAAAAAGAAAATAAATTTTGACCATGTTGTTATTGAAACTACAGGCATGGCTGATCCAAGCCCTGTCGCGCAAACTTTTTTTATGGATGAAAATCTTCGTAAATATTTTTATCTCGATGCTGTTGTAACTGTAGTAGATGCAAAGCATATTGATCAGAACTTGGCTGAAATAAAAGAAACTCAAGATCAAATAGGTTTTGCTGATGTTATATTATTAAATAAAGTTGATACAATTGATGAGAAAAGACTTCAAGAAGTAGAAAATAAAATAAAAACAATTAATCCAATTGCAAAACTTTTTAGAACTGTTAATTCTAATGTACAAATTGGTGAAGTTCTTGCAATAAATGCATTTGATCTTCAAGCAAGAATTGAAATAAATCCAGACATTACAAAAGAATATCATGAGCAT
The DNA here is from genome assembly GCF_029873255.1 of Pigmentibacter sp. JX0631. NCBI lineage: Bacteria > Pseudomonadati > Bdellovibrionota > Oligoflexia > Silvanigrellales > Silvanigrellaceae > Pigmentibacter > Pigmentibacter sp. JX0631. Next base: position 3,556,279 of record NZ_CP123622.1, read on the forward strand.
TCACATGATGATGCTATCCAAAGTATATATCTAGAAGAAAATAGACCACTGGATATTGAAAAAGTAAATCGTTTTATGCAACTCGTCTTAAATGAATTAGGAAATCAAGTTTTAAGATATAAAGGAATATTATATATTAAGAATGAATCTAAAAGAATTGTTTTCCAAGGTGTGCATACTACTATGGGAAGTAACGAAGATAGAGAATGGCTACCTGATGAAGAAAAGAAAACAAGAATTGTCTTTATTGGTCGTCATTTACCAAAAGATGTTTTGGAAGAAGGAATATCCCTTTGCGTGGCTAAGTAACATTTGTTTCTTAAATGTTTTTAAGGAATGCTTTTTTTGCGACATTTCCTATAGCATTTGTGGTTATTCCATCAAAAGCAGCACCTATAACCCCACCTAGTAATGGAACTGCTTTACCCAGAACTATTGGGCTCTTTCCACCGGATTTTGCTAATAAACGAAAGCCTATGGCTTTATTCAATTGCATAATAGTTTCTTTACTAATGTTTTGAATCACATTATGCAAAACTTTAGAACCTATATTGATCCCAACTTTTTTCAATATCTCTGCCCCAGCAGATCCGCACAAACAAGCAAATACCATTGTTTTCACACGGTCATCATGCACATCATACCCATTCATAATTGCTATAGCAGCAATCATTCTGATTTGGACGAAAGATACACCAGCAATATTAGAAGGTAATGTTACAGGAATAGCAATAATACCGCCCAACCCAGTTATAAAACCTAAAGTAGCAGCTTTTGTGTTCTGCCAACGGATCAAACTATCAATTTTTTCTTCTAATGAACCGTCTTGTTTTAAATATTGTTCTGCTAAAGTAAAAGCACTATCCAAACCAGGTAAATTTTGAGTTAAGGCTTTCTCATAAGCCCAATTTAAAGTCTTTAAAATTAATGATTCATTTAATTTTTCTACCATTTATTTACCTTTAAATTATTAAGAAGTAGTAAAATTTCCAGAATACTTGCATAAGCTAGGAAAATTTATCCTTATGTAGCAAATTTTTGGTAAAATAAAAACAAAATTTTATAAAATCTTAAAATATAACGAATATATGAATGAATTTTCTATTACGAAAGCAACCGATTGAAAGTGATCACTTTTAATATAAAATCTAAATATTTGTTTTTCGTTACCTGTTCACTTTTATTGAACTTTCATCTTTCTTTTTCTATGGAAAACTCAAATAAATTAAATAATAATACAGAAATTGAATTTAATAAAATTGATCACCAATCACATGAAGTTAATTTTGATGAATTAAAAAAAAGTAAAGTAATACATTTAAATGAACCAAAAAATATTTCATGTGAATTATATAAAACAAATGAAGGAGAAACTCTTACTAGTATTTTAAGAAAAAAAAAGTACTTTCCAATTTATGGAGAAAATGGATTTTTAAAAAAAACACTAGAAGTAAATCCTAATATTTCAAATTACAACTTTATACTTCCAGAAGGTGAAAGTATTTGTTTACTTGAAAACAAATCAGAAAAAGAGAATAGCGAGCGAAATATAGATGCAAATTTTCACTCATTATTCTTAGAAGGAGGGATAAAATACTTAAGATTGATTGAAATTGATTCTACAACAGGTACTGAAGCAAAGCTTTTATCAAGGGCAATACCTTTTGTTGAATTAGGTTTAATTCAACATTGGACAAGTGACTTTAAAAGTTTCTTAGGAATTAATTATGCTGTTTCCCAAATTATACAATCCGATTCTAGTGTTGTAATTGGAGACAGTATAATTAGATTAACAAATTATTTTTTAGGTCTAAATTATAAATTTAATTATTTATTTTATTCTGAAGTTACAATATCATATGGTGATACATTAGTTGTAAGAGCTATTAGCGATAATACATTAAAAATTGAAAAAATGTCGAATATAAAAGCAAAATTTTTAGGAGGTATTAATTTTTTAGCAATTGACAATATTTTATTTAATAGTGAAATTGGTTTTTTATTAAATACAAAATATAACAATGAAATATACAATTCAGATTATGGAAAAGGTTACGAAGGAGCTTTAGTAATATTATTAATTAGCAAAGACTGGGAATTAAGAGGAAGATTATATTATAACCATTATTCAACATACGTGCAACCCGTTACTTTTGATTATACAGAGGTTGGTATTTCAATTCGCCTTACAGCAGATCTGGAGTAATATTAATTAATTTCATTTTTTATCCTACTTTCTAATTCATTCATAGAAAAATTCAATTCCCTTTTATTTATATATAAAGTAGGTGATCCTTTAAAACCATTTGTTGAATATAATTTATTTTGGACAGAAATTAATGTATCATTTATTTTTCTAGATTCTAAACAAGTACTAAAATTTTTTATCTCAATTTTCGTATTTCCTGCAATACTTATTACTTTCTTTTTAATTTCATCACTTTTTAAATTTTCATTACTACTATTCTTTGCTATCTGCGCAAGAACTTTTCTAGAATAATCCCAATATTTGTCATTACCTTGCTCTTGAGCACAAAATGCACCTTTTGCAAAATAGCCACTTTGCGAATCTAAATTTGCAGTATAAGGTATATTTATAAAATTAATTTTTCCCCCATATTTTTTATAAATATCTTCAATTTTATTTTCTAGATCAATACTTTTAGGATTTGTAAAATCAATAATACTAATTAAAGATATATTCGTATTCATATTTCCACGTTTTGGAAATACACTCACATCAAATAGTAAAGGATCACCTAAAGGTTGGTTTATATATGTTGTATATTTTTTATTACTTATTAATTCTGATATTTTCTGCTCAGAAATTAAATTCATTTTTTCATAATTAAGTTGAAATTGAATTTGAATTTTTAATTTATCAAATCCTTGGCCTGCAAATACATTAGCACCATGTTCTTTCATCATTTTATTATAATAGTTCAATGCATCTTCTTCAGTAGCCTGATTAAATTTTACAAGATCAAATAAACTTGGAATGTAATTTTTATCAAAATTTTTCTTTTGTTCTTTGGCTAGTATAATTCTTAATGCTAAATGATCTGCAAAGCGTTTTTCGGCATTATAAATATTATTTTCAATATTGGTATATTCTAAAATCAAATCATTTGGCAAATCAGCATTTGTCCAATCTTTATCATCTATTTTAACAATTTTTTTTACCAATATATTTTGATTTAAAGAAAATTTATTTTGAATAAAATGATATGCTAGAAAAAGAAGTAATCCTGTTAGCACTCCAGAGACATATAAAAAAAAATAAAATAATTTGATCCGCTTCTTCATCAAAGTATCCCCCTAAAATTGAATTCTAGGAATTATAATAGCATACTTTAATAGATACTAATTCCATATCCTTTTCCAAACCCAGAGCTGCTAGAACAACTAGCGGCTGAAGGAATTGAACCATTGGCAGCGATAGGACACGAATAAACAACCCCAACTGAATTTACAATATAGACATCACTACTATTAGGTGTACTTGTTATTGCCCATATTGTTCCAAAACCATTTGCAGTATTCGTACAAGTTGAACTAGCAGGAAATACTCCGCTAGTGAATGGACAGACGTACACGTTTCCATTTGAATACCCACCTACATATGCGTAACTACCATTATAACCCATACCCCAAGCACCTGTAAAAGTACTAGATTGTGAACAACCAGAAAAGTTTGGAACGACTCCACCGCTTAATGGACAAGATGTTACTTTATTAACAGAAGAATAATTTGCAAGATAAAAATAATTATTTTTTACAAAACCGGCATAAGCCTTATTAAATCCAGTTCCAACTGAGCAACCACTAGAATTTGGAATTGAACCGTTACCTTGTACAGGACATGAATATATTGTACCTGCACTATACATGACTACATACACATAATTATTAGCATAATAAATTGTTGGATAGGCAGGAAATGAATCACTGAATCCTGTACTTTTTAAACACCCTGAAGCAGTTGCTGGGATAGTATTATTTGTTATGGGACATGCATAAACAAAACCAGAACTATTTACCACGTACAAAAATGAACTTGAAGCAGATACGCTGTACAAACTTCCATACCCCGTTGATGCAGCACAACTTGCAGCATTAGGCACCGCTCCACCAGACAAAGTACAAGTATAAACAGAACCATTATTATCACCGATATATGTTACTGTCGCTGGAACTGGAAAATTAACTGTGTATGCACTGCGAACAATTTCCATATTACTAAAATTTAATGCAGCATTTGTCCATGCTGCAGCAAATGCTAAGTATCCATTCAATGTAAAATTTTGTTGAGTTCCATTCCTTGGAAAATTTCCTAATATAAAATTACCGCCTCCTAGAGCTGAAGCATTTGTTGAAGGTAATGTTTGAGTTCCATTTGTATCTAAAATATTTGAAGAACCGCTTAAAGATCTACCGACAAAATTATATCCAACATTACTGTTCGTAATTGTTTGATTTGCTAAATCATCTCGAAAATTATTTCCACTTCCATTATTAAAACCAAATCCATTTGTTGAACTCGCTGATGAATTATTTGAATATCCAAAAATTCCATTAAAGTTAGTTGAACTAGGATTTTGTGCATAAGCTACTATTGTTGAAGGTTGTGTTGAATTAAATATTGAAGAATTAGAAATTGCTATTCCATAATTAGGAGCTGGCGCCAAAGCAGAGCTACCTAAAACACCATTTTGATCCCAAGCAAATGCAGCTGTAGATAAAGTAGAATTATGTTGATCACAATATAAGTCAAACACAGTTCTATTACTTATGCTTCCATATCCTGCATTTTGTTGTTTTTGCATTGCATATAACACATCTGGAATAGAAATATTATTTGTAATTAAATTATCAAGGAAATTTTTAATTTGCCCTTGCCCAGCAGCTGTTAATGAATATCCAGAGATACTGCTAACTCTATTTGTATAATCTGTTATTATTCCATTTGTATTTATTCCATTTGTTGTTGAATTTCCATTAATACAAACTTTACTACTACCTAAAAAGTTTGAACATGTTACACATGAAGTCAACACTTTACACAGATCGGCTGTTTGAGTAGTATAAGTTGAAGAAGTAGCACCACTTATTAAATTATTATTTGCATACCAACTATAAGTACAATTTGAAGAATCGCTCCATGTACCTAAAGTAGTCGATAAAACATTTCCTGTTGAGGTAATAATATTTGAATTAGAACTAAATCCTGCACCTGACAAAACAGGCACTACAGTATTAACAGGTGAGCTATAAGTTACGGTTGCAATATTAGAGTTTGCAGTAGTATTAAAAGCATTCGTGGCTGTAACAACATAATAATAAACTGTTCCATTAACTGGATTTGTTAAATCTGAACAGAACGTATTTGTCAAATTAGAATTAGCGCAAGTTCCGGAAGTTAAAGTTACATATCCACTGCCTGATGCTGTAGAGCGTTTTACCGTATAAGTTATTGTTGCATTTCCTGGACTTGCTGTCCAATTTACAGAAATAGATCCAGCCCCAGAAATTGTAGCTGTAACACCTGTTGGAGGAGTTGTTTGAGTAACAGTGCTAACAGAGCTTGATTGAACAGTCGTTCCCGCTGAATTAATTGCTTGTACTGCATAATAATAAATATTTCCGGGAGAACCTCCTGTATCAGAACAAGTTAATGAACTAATACCTGCAGGAGTACAAGTTCCTGTTGCAAAAGTTGAAAAGCTTCCAGCTAAATTAGTTGACGATCGTAATACGATATAACTTATTGCAGAATTTCCTGGACTTGCACTCCAAGAAATATTTATCGTCGTAGTATTAGTAGCTGTTGCTGAAATTGTTGTTGGTGTATTCGTCGGTAATGTAACAGTTACATTACTTGAAGTTGTAGTTGTTCCTCCTGCATTTGTGGCTGAAATATTGTAAAAATAAATATTTCCTGCAGTGGCAGTAGAATCTAAACAATTTGCAGTAGATGCTGTGACTGTTACGTTGCATACTATTTGTGAAAAACCAGATCCACTATTTAACGATCGAAACACATTATATGTTGTGGCAGCTGATCCGGGACTCACAGTCCAAGATAGGGTTACAGAAGACGAAGAAGTTGCCGTCGCACTTAGACCAGTTGGAGTAGTTGTTAAAGTTGTTGCTGTTGTTTGGACAGAATTTGAAGTTGTTCCCGCACTATTCGTTGCTGTAACCACATAGTAATATTGTGTTCCTATCGTTAATCCAGAATCAGTACATGTAATACCTGATAAATTCCCAAAACATCCACTGCCACTAGGAATAGCAGTAAATGTTGTCCCATTTATGGAACGCAAAACATTGTATGTAACAGAGGCACTGCCAGGACTTGCTGTCCAATTTAAAGCTATTGAAGTTGTACTTGCAGTAGTAGCAACAAGTGTTGTTGGCGCTGTTGTTGGTAATGTTACTGAAACTTCAATGGAATTAGCTGAAGTACTTCCTCCAGTTGATGCCGTGAGAACATAATAATATGTAACACCCGGAAGAACACTCGCATCATTGCATGATACCACTGGTGAACTTAGCGCACTACTACAGGTTCCAGATGTAGGAGATATATAAGGCCCACCTGTTGTTGTCGATCTTTTAATATTATAAATTACACTACTTCCAGGGCTTGCTACCCAGCCGATATTAACTAACACTGAACTTGCTGCAGTTGCAGTTATTGAAGTAGGAGCAGTTGTAGGAGTTGTTACGTTTATTTCAAATGAATTAATCGATGCTCCTGCTGCTGTATTTGCTTTAATTATATAAAAATATTTTATACCAGGTGTGACAGAAGTATCTTGACAAGTTAAAACTGTTATATTTCCTGTGCATGCTCCACTTGTTAAAGTTGTATATGGACCACCTGTTACTAATGAACGAAATATTGTATAAGTTATATTTGTTGTACCAGGACTTACTGACCAAGATAAATTCACTTGAGAAGAACTGGCTGCCATAGCGGTAAATGTATTTGGGGGAGAAGTAAAACTAGTTGCAGATATTTCACTCGAATTTACTGAAGTACCACCAGGATTTGTCGCTGTTAATACATAAAAATAAGTTGTTCCTGGTGCAACAGTACTATCAATACAAGTAACGGCGCTAATATTTTTACAACCAGTAACTGGTGAATAAGCTCCTCCAGAAGTAGATGATCGACTTAATGTATATGTTGTACCAGAAGAATTCCCAGTTACTGTTGACCAGTTCATTTGAATTTGAGTTGTATTAATAGGATTGGCAGTTAATGAAGTTGGTGGATTTGGTGGTGAAGTTACTGTAATTTCATTTGAAAATGCGGTTGTTCCTGCACTATTTGTTGCTGATATAACATAGTAATACGTCGAACCAGATGCAATACTTGAATCTGTACATATGTTAGTTGTTACTATAGCACCACAAGTTCCACTAGAACCACTTAACGAAACATAACCACTACCACTAACATTAGAGCGAAAAATGTTATAATTTATTGCAGAGTTACCAGGACTAACAACCCAATATAAATTAGCACTTGTTGTTGTTAACGATGCTAAACTTAATCCACTGGGGGGATTTGTTGGTAAAGTTAATTGTTTTTCAGAGGTAGATAATATATTTCCTGACGAATTTTGTCCTTTAATTCGCATAAAATATGAATTTCCTGGCGACAAATTATTTAATGCTATTGAAGTTGTTGTTACAGGTCCTTGACTACCAGTGTATGTACCAGAAACAGCACCATATTGAAGAGTATAATTTTGTGCACCACTTGCTGACGACCAATTAATATTAGCGGATGTTGAATTCACTGGGCTCAAACTTGTAAAATCAAAAGGGGCAATTGACATTCCTGAAATTTCAGAACTTTGAAATGTTCCACCTACAGATAAGTTTGCAACTAAGGCAAAGTAATAGGTAACCCCGTTAGATAAGCCTGTAGCAGTACAACTAGTTCCAACTAAATTAGAGCATCCTGATGCTATTTGGCCGCCACTTATAGCATTTCCTGATGAAGTTGAAAAATAAATATTATATGTAGTTGCATTTACTACACTAGCCCAATTTAATGAAATTTGCGATGAAGCAATTCCTGAAATTGTCAAAGTATTACCTAATGGTGTACTGCTTACTTCTGAAGTTGAATTAGTTGCGCTTGAATTTACACCAGTGTTATTTGCAAAAACAGTAAAGTAATAAGTTGTTCCGTTTGTTAACCCTGTTGCAGTACACGTTAAAGTAACAATAGAAACACAACCTGTAACATTAGTACCTGAAGATGAACCACCTAAAGTGGTAGATGATTTCACAGTATAATTTGCCGCGCCAGAAGCAGAATTCCAATTTAAAGTAATTTGGCCAGATGAAGAAGAAATAGTTGTAATCGAAAAAGATCCAATAGGTGTTACAGTAACTTGATTTGAATTAGCAGAAACTCCACCACTTGTATTTGCATTAACAACATAGTAATAAGTTGTGCCAAGAAAAACCGAATTATCTGATGCTGATGTTGAATTAATACCTGATTGGACGACTGAATATGAGGCTCCAGAAGTTTGGGAACGACTTAATGAATAAGTAATTAGTGCCGCAGTACCAGTACTTGCTGTCCATGTAAAATTCACAAATGATCCGCCGGCAGTTGCAGATAAACCAGTAGGTGCCGTTGTTGGTGTTACTGTATTTATTTCTATAGAATTTCCTGTAGTACCATTTGAATTCGTCGCTCTAACGATATAAAAATATGCAGTACCAGCCGCAACAGAACTATCAGTACAATTTAATGAACTAATAGCTACACAACCAACGACATTTGTATATGGTCCACCTGTTGTTGAAGAACGTAAAACTGTATATGTATTAGGAAGAAGCCCAGGACTTGGAGCCCAAGTCATCACAATATTAGTTGAAGTTATAGTAGTAAATGAAAATCCTGTCGGAGGACTGGTCGGCATATTTACTGTTACTTCATTTGAAGCTATTGATGTTCCCCCTGAATTTATTGCTGTGACAATATAGTAGTATTTATATCCGGGTAAAGCTGTAGAATCTATGCAAGTTAAAACTGTTACGTTATTACAACTCCCTGAAGTTAACGGAGAGTAATTAGAACCACTAGTTACTGATCTGCTAACTTGATATGTTACATTTGCAGAACCCGTACTCGCGCCCCAAGCTAAATTTACATTTGTACTACTTGTTGCAGTAGCAGTTAAAGTCGATGGCGCATTTGTTATCGTAGTTGCTGAAACTTCACTCGATAATGGAGAACTACCCCCTCCATTTATTGCTGTTATTGTATAGAAATAAGTAACTCCTGCAGACAATCCTGAATCAGAACAAGAGCTAGTTGAGGTACTTAAATTTCCTGAACACCCTCCACTTGCTACGTTAACATACCCACTTCCAGATGTAGTTGATCTACCAACAACATAACTGATAACAGAATTTCCTGGACTTAAATTCCATGAAAGATTTATAGTTGAAGACGATGCAGTTACTGCAACTACATTTGTTGGTGCAGTAGTAGGTACTGTTACTGTTACTTGATTTGAATTATTTGTTGTACCTGCAAGATTAGTTGCATTTACTATATAATAATAAACAAATCCTGGATTTACTGAAGTATCAGTACAATTAGTTACACTAAGCGCACTATTTGAACAAGTGCCTGCAGTTACTAACGAATAAGATGATCCAGAAATAACAGATCTTTTAACAGTATATGAAACAGATGATCCACTACTCGGACTAGCAGTCCATGACAAATTAATTGCCGAGGAAGAACTGGCTGAACCAATTAAATTAGTGGGAGCCATTGTTGGCATTGTTACTGAAGCCTCAACTGAATTAGCTGAACTCCCTCCCGCTGTATTTGCAATTACGACATAGTAATACACAGTTCCGGGTGACAGATTTTGATCTGTACACGTTGTACTTGCCACAAGCGCAGAACATGTTCCAGAAATTATAGAAGTATAACCACTACCACTTACAGTTGATCTTTTTACTGTATAAGTAACGTTATTTGTTGAACCCACACTAGCAGTCCAAGATAAGGTAACAGAAGTTGACCCTGTAGCTGTAGCTACCAAATTTGTAGGTGTGTTAGCAGCGGTAGTTGCTGTTACTTCTGTTGAATAAGGAGAATTCCCCCCTGCTGTTGTTGCAAGAAGAACATAAAAATACTGAGTTCCTGGACTAACTGTCGTATCAGAACAAGTTAGGCTTGAAATTGAAGAACAACTTGTTACTAAAGTATAAGGTCCACCACTTACTCCAGAACGCATTAATGAATAAGTTATATTTGCAGTCCCTGGACTAGCTGTCCAAGAGAAATTTATTACAGATCCACTCATAACATTAGCAACTAAATTTGTAGGAGAAAGCGTGGGAGTTGTTGCAGTAACCGCTGTTGAATTTGCACTCGATCCTGCAGCAGTTATTGAGTTAACTATATAGTAATATGTTGTTCCAGGCAGTACATTTTGATCAAAGCAATTTGTTGAACTTACCGCAGTTTGACAACTTCCTGCTAAAATAGCTGTATAGGTAGATCCATTTAAAGAATGTTTAGCTAAATAAGTAACGGCATTACTTCCAGTAGTTCCTGTCCAATTAAGAGAAATAGAAGTTGTATTCAGAGCAGCAGCTGTTACATTAATAGGAATATTTGCAAAAGTTGTAACTGAAGTTTCATTTGAATTTCCTGATGTTCCACCAGAAGTTACTGACTGCGCAACATAATAATATTTTGTTGCAGTTTGTGCAGTCGTATCTTGACAATTTAAAGTAGGATAATTTATATTGCCAGCACATCCGCCAGTAGTTAAAGCTGTATAAGGCCCTCCACTTTGGGTTGAACGTAATATTATAAAACTAAGTGAAGCACCCCCTGAATTACTAGACCAAGATAAATTAACTGCATTTGCATTTGCTGCTGTAGAAATTAAATTTGTAGGAGCTGAAGCTTGGGAAGTTAACGATAGTTCTGTTGAATTTCCTGTATTACCGGCAGCATTACTAGCTGAAACAACGTAAAAATAATTACTTCCAGAAATAATTGATGTATCAGTGCAACTTGCAGAAGTTATATTTGTACAACCTACAACATTTGTATAAGGACCTCCACTTAAATTTGCCCTTTTCAATGTATAACTAATTGGATCGGTACCTAAACTTGGATTCCAAAATATAAACACAGCCGAACTACTAGCTGCATTGCCTGCTAAACCTGTAGGTATTGTTGTTGGAGTTACTGCATTTGCTTCTGAAGAATTAGAAGAAGTTCCACCAGTATTGCTTGCTTTGACAATATAAAAATATTTGTTTCCTGCTGAAACGCTCGTATCAGTGCAACTAGCTGTAGAACCACTTAACGTAACAGGACATGAAATTGTAGTGTAAGGTCCTCCTGAAGTAGAAGAAGTTTGAACAATATAATTAATGCTTGAATTGCCTGGACTGATATTCCAAGATAAATTAATAGTGGAACTACTTGCCGCAGTAGCTGTTACATTAGTAGGAGGTGTTGAAATTAGTGTAGTTGAAAATTCTGAATTCGAATTTACATTTCCTTGTCCATTATTTGCAACTATTTTAAAATAATAAGTAGTTCCTGCATTCAAATTAGATATTGTTGCTGGTGATGTGGTATAAGGACCGCTTGAAAAAGTGTATGTGCCAGAAACTATCCCATAAATAATATTGTAAGAACTTGCACCTACTGCAGAACCCCAACTTATTTGTGCACTACTTGCCGATAACCCTGTTACAGCTGTGAAATCAAATGCGCCTATAGGCGTTGCAAAAATTTCTCCACTATTAAAACTTCCACCCGTTGATAAATTTGCAACCATTGCAAAATAGTATTTTGTTCCGTTTGTTAAACCTGTCGCTGTGCAAGAATTTAAAGTTATTGAACTACAACCAGTAGCTAAAACTCCACCAGATATGGCATTACCTGAAATTTGTGAAACATAAATATTGTAATTATTAGCATTTGGTATTGCATTCCAATTAATTACTACTTGACCTGTTCCAGCAGTAATTGTTGTAAATGGAGTATTAAAAGGAGTACTTGTAGCCTCACTAGAAGAATTACTCGCAGTAGATCCTACTCCCACATTGTTTGCAAATACAGTATAGTAATATGTCGTACCATTTGTAAGCCCAGAATTAATTACACAAGTTGTCGAAGCTATTGCTGAGCAATTGGTAATAATTGAGCCAGAACTTGAGCCACCCATTGTAGTAGATTGTTTGACAGTATAATTTGTCGCACCCAAAGCTGTGTTCCAAGTTAAAGTAACTTGATTAGGAGCTGTGATATTTCCAATAATATTTAAACTGCTAATTGGTGTCACAGTAATTTGATTTGAATTTCCCGAATTTCCACCACTTGTCATTGCCTGAACTACATAATAATATGTTGTCCCATTACTTACATTAAAATCACTATAACTTGTCGAAGAAATATTAGTATCAATTACACTATATGGACCACCAGAAGATAATGATCTTTTAATTATATAGCTGATAGAACCTGCAGTACCACTACTCGCTGTCCATGTTAAATTAACAACACCCCCTCCATTTGCTGTTGCAATTAAACTTGTAGGGGCATTTGCTATAGTTGTTGCAACAACTTCATTAGAATAAGCAGACACACCTCCAGCTGTAGTTGCAGTTAATACATAATAATAACTAGTTCCTGCTACTACTGTTGTATCTGTGCATGAAGTTAAAATAAGAGATCCACTACATCCACCAGAAAGTATCGTTGTATAGGGTCCGCCACTCGTTGTTGCACGAGCAACATCATATGAAATACTTGCTGTTCCCGGACTTGTTGTCCAAGATAAAGAAACGGAAGAAGAACTTGTCGAATTAACATTATTTAAAACAGGAGGAGTTGTAAAAGTCGTAGCTTGGGCTTGTGTTGAATAAACAGATTCACCACCAGCAGTTATTGAAGTAACAACATAATAATAAGTAGTACCTGCTATTAAATTTGTATCTGAACAAGAATTAATTGTTACATTATTACAAGAACTAACTATAGAAAAAGGACCTGTTCCAGATGTTGAACGATATAAATTATACAATATACTTGTTGTACCAGGACTTGTTGTCCAAGTAAGATTTATAGAAGAAGTGTCTTGCGAAGTAGCTGTTAAGTTAGTAGGAGCTGATGTAGGTAAAACAACATTAACTTCAGCCGAATTAGTTGAAACTCCACCAGCTGTTGTTGCTTTTACTACATAATAATAAGAATTTCCCGGTGATGCGCTAGTATCAGTACATGTAAAGGTATTGACTAAGCCACTTTGACAAGTACCAGATGATATTGCCACATAATTAATTCCTCCACCAGTTAGACTACGCAGGACTGTATAAGTAATTGTTGCGTTACCAGAACTAGCTGACCAAGTAACATTTACTGCGCTTGTTCCCAAAGGACTTGCAGTTACATTAGCTGGTGGATTTGTAATGGTTGTTGCATTTGCTTCTGAGGAGTAAACAGATACTCCACCTGTTGTTGATGCAGTAACAACATAAAAATATTTTGTTCCTGGAAGAACATCATTATCTACACAAGTAACGATAGGAGATAGTATATTTGTTCCACAAGTTCCATTTACTATTTGAGAGTAACCTGATCCGCTTGTCGTAGAACGAAACAGTGTGTAACTTATTTGTGCGCTTCCTGGACTCGCAGTCCAAGATAAATTGATAGAATTTGTTCCAGCTGAAGCGGCTGTTAACGTTGCTGGAGCATTTGTTGGAGTAGTTGCCGAAGCAAAACCTGAATTTCCTGACGTACCTCCTGCAGTTGTAGCTGTTATAATATAGTAATAAGTTGTTCCTAGAGTAACTGAACTATCTATACATGATGTAACAGATAAACTTCCTGAGCATCCACCAGAAGCTATAGCAACATAACCACTAGAACTACTTGTCGAACGTAGCACTATATAGGTTATGGGAACCGTTCCTGGACTTGCAGACCAATTAATATTGATACTCGTACTTGATAACGTGGTAGCTATCAAATCAACCGGAGGGGTTGTAGTTGTCGTGGCATTAGCTTCAGCTGAAAAAGAAGATATGCCCCCATCTGTTGTTGCCGTAACAACATAGTAATATTTCTTCCCCAGATCGACGGCTGTATCTACACAGCTTGTAACTCCAACAGAAATAACTTCACAACTTGCTGAAGGGACTAAAATATAACCAAATCCTGAAGTTTCAGAACGATAGACTTGATATGTAATTAAAGAAGAACTCCCTGGACTTGCAGTCCAAGATAAATTAACAGACGAATTTCCAACTGCGGTAGCAGATAAACCAGTTGGTGCATTTGTTGCAGTCACAGCATTAGCTTCAATTGAATTGCTTGTAGTCCCTCCCGCAGTAGTAGCTAAAACGACATAATAATAACGCAATCCTGGTGATGCACTTAAATCAGTACAAGTTGTTACTGTAAGGCTTGAATTACTGCACGTTCCAGATGCAATTGCTGTATAAGGTCCACCGCTATTTGTTGCTCTTTTTACTTGATAAGTAATAGGAACACTCCCAGGACTGGTTTGCCAATTTAAAGAAATTGAAGAGGATGAATTTACAGTCGCTATAATATCACTAGGAGGTGTAGTCAGAGTTGCTGTTGTAGATTCACTTGAATTAGGAGAAGAGCCGCCACTGGTTGTTGCTAGTACAACATAGTAATAATTTGTCCCAGGAGAAAGTCCATTATCACTGCAACTTGTTCCGTTAATTCCAATACAATTTGGAACTGGTAAATAATTACTACCCGATGTTGTAGATTTAAAAACTGAATAAGTTATCTGCCCAGCAGTACCAGAGCTTGGAGTCCAAGAGAGTTGTAATGAATTAGCAGTAATTGCAGAAAATACTAACCCAGTTGGAGAATTGGGTTGTGTAGTTAATGCCAATTCTGCACTATTTGCTGTCGTCCCAACAGAATTTGTTGCACTAGCAACATAAAAATATTGAGTACCTGCAGATACCGAACTATCCGTGCAATTTACAACACTAATATTTATACAGCCAACTACATTCGAGTAAGGACCTCCTGATGCAGAAGATCTTTTTAATGTATAAGAAATAGGAACATTTCCAGGACTTTGGAGCCATTGAAGAACTGCTGAACTTGTCGTTACAAGTGGACTATATAAATTGGTTGGAGGAGTTGTTGGAGTTACAACAGAAGCTTGAAGAGAATTAGGGGAACTTCCAGCCGAATTACTAGCAGATACAACATAATAATATTGCATTCCTGGTAAAACGGAATTATCGGCATAAGTTAAAGTAGCAGAGTTTAAATTACTTGCGATAAGATCATATGGCCCGCCAGAAACTATTGAACGACTGACTTGATAGACGATTGTCCCCAAACCAACAGCAGCGTTCCAACTTACATTTGTTAAATTAGAACTAGCAGCAACCGCTGTTACTGCTGTTGGAGCAAATGGAGGCGCAAGTGGAGTTGCTGTACTGATGTTACTTATGACACTACCAGCATTATTGGTAGCAGTAACTTGAAATTGATAGGTTGTTCCATTGTTTAAATTAGGAATAATTGTATAAGTAGATTGCAAATTGGTTATGGTATCCGTAAATGGACCTGGGAATATGCCATAATTAACTGAATAAGTTTTAGCAATATCAACCGCATTCCAAATTAAATAAACGGTTTTGTCGCCAGATATCGCATTCACAGATTGAAATGGACCAACAGTAGCTGCAATTTCTGTTTTAGAATCCGTATTCCCATAGGCATTTTGCGCAGTTACTTTAAAATAATATTGTATACCGTTTTGCAATGAAGGAATGTTGCAAACAATCTGTGCGTTACATGAAGTTACTGAATTTGTATAATTTTTTGATGAAGTTCCGTACCAAACAGTGTAACTTTTAGCTTTTTGTGCTTGCCCCCAAAGTAACGAAACCTGACTATCACTTGCTAAAACATCTGTGATTTCAAAAATTTTAGGAGTAGATAAAAATGGGCTATTACCGTCGTCAACATGAGAATTTGATCCTCCTAATGGATTAAAATTGCAGCCATATGACGCGAATAAAAAAAACAAGAAAATTAAAATTTTTTTAGTAAATAACGCCCGTAACAACTCCATATCCTAATTTAAAAATTTACTTTATTATATCTAAAAAATGAATGTTTTTCTATTAACTTTTTCTTCATTATCTTAAATATTTACTATGCAAATTTTTCACTGCCAGAAAAAATATCCTTAAAATCATCTCTGTTACAAAGAATTATAACAAACCGAAACGTTTATATAAAGTTAGAAAAGTTTTAACAGGTAAAAGGGTTTGAGAATAAAAATTTTAAAAGAAAATTTAATTAAAAAAATTTTAATGCTGTTTGTAATTTTATTTTGTCAAATGAGTGAAAATACTTTTCCTAGAGAATTAAAAAATATCCAATACAAAGTGCAAAAAAAAGATACTCTCCTAGGAATTCTAAAAAAATATTCATTAAAACCAATTTATGGGAAAAACGGTTCCTTAGTTGAAATATTAAAACTAAATCCCCATAAAATTAATACAAAAGGAAATCTTATTTATCCGGGAGAAATATTAACGCTGCCATTAAAAAAAGAAATTGAAAATAATTCTTTAAATAATAACAATAATAATAGTAATTCAACTATAAATTCAGAAGCAAAAAAAATTCCTGAATATTATAAATACAACGGAAACTTAAAGAACATTGAAAAATTACCAAGTTCTCATGTTTATATTATTTATAAGGTAAGAAAAAATGATATGATCAGTGTTTTACTCCAGAAATATAAATCCTTTCCCATTTATGGCAAAAAAGGAACTCTTAGTGAAACCTTGGATTTAAATCCCAAAAAGAAACCAACAAAAGGAGACCTTATTTTTCCAAATGAATTAATCACTCTTCCTATTTCAATCGAAGTATTAAATCAGTTAAGCGAGAATGAAAAAAAATCTTTAAAAGTAATATATTTCAATGAAAAACAAAAAAGCCATGAAGAAATTTCATATTCTGAGTTTTTGGAAACTAAAAAAGTAGAAATTCCACCCCTACCCCTACCAGAAACATTGAAAGAAGAAAAATTTATCAGCAAAAAAACACTACCAACAAAAATAAAATTATTTATTAAAACAAAGGATAAAAAAATATTTTTAAATTGGATTAGAAAAGAAAATGTAGTTTTACGTTATGAAATTAAAAAATCAATAAATAAAGATAATGATTTCATAACATTCGAAAATAATTTCTTTGGAAATAAAATAATAGATTACGAAGTTTACCTAGGTAAAATATATTATTATCAAGTCATTGGCTATGATAAACATGGGAAGAAATATGAATCAAATATTGAAAAAATTCAGCTACCTCCAAGCTATATTAAAAATATTACAATTAATATTGAAGATAATTCAGCGGTATTTACATGGGATAAATCTGAAAGTCAAACAGAACTAACTTATGATATTTATCGCTCAAATTTTGAACACAAAGGTTACATACTTTTAAAAAATAATTTAACTATTCCAAATTTTTCAGATAAAACTATAAAACCTGATTCTTTTTACTTTTATAAAATAAAAGCAATTGATAAAGAGAAAAATGCCACTGAATCATCACCAATAAAATTTTATTCATTTCCTGAAGAAGTAAAATTAACTACTTATCTAAAAAAGGATTATGTTTATCTTGAATGGAATAAGAATTTAAGAAATAATTTAAGTAGCTATGATTTATTCAGATCAAAAGAAAATGAAAATAATTACGAATTAATTCAGGCAAATATTAAAAATTATTTCACTAGAGATTACAGTATTCAAAAGAATCAAACATATTACTACAAATTAATCGCAAAAAATCCAAGTAGTGTAAAAAAAGAATCAAATAAAGTTGAAGTAAAAACTTCATTTGACGATCTGTTTTTGCAAATTACTGAGCAAGATAAAAGTATAAAAATTTATTGGAATAAATTTCATGGATTAAGCAATATATCCTATAATATATTAAAAAAAGACAATGTAAACTCAGAATTTAAATTAGTGAGAGAAAATTTTCGTAGTAATATATTTGAAGACTTCAATATTGAAAAAGGAAATGAATATTTTTATAAGGTAACTACAATATTTAACGATGATATTATAGAGTCAAATATTGTTAATATAAAATTAAAACCAAAAACAATAGAAAATATAAAACTTTCTATTGTCGATAAGAAGTCTGTCAAAATAGAGTGGGAAAATACCAAGTCAAATGTTTTTACAAAATATAATATTTTAAAATCATATGATTTAAATAAAAACTTTAATTTATTAAAAGAAAATGTTGAAGGCAACTTTTTTCTTGATACTAATATAAAGGAAGGGAATATTATTTACTATAAAATTACTTCGGAAAATAATTCAGGAAGCATTTCGGAATCAAGTATTTATAAAATAATAATACCTCCTCCAGCCCCAAAATGGAAAAAAGCTCAATTACAAAACAAGGAAATTTATTTAGAATGGGAACAATTAGATAGCAAATTACCTATTATATATGAAATATATCGATCAATAGGTAATACAGATAATATGTCATTCTTTACTGAAATTACAAATTCAGAAAATTATATCGATTCCCATATTTCCCCAGATACAGATTATTTCTATACCATAAAAGCTAAAATTGAGAAATTAAAATCTGATTTTTCGGATATTGTTTCTGTAACTAGTCATTTAAGTAAAAATATTCCATCAACAATACAATTTGGAATCGGTGTTAGTTACTTTAAACTCCAAGAATACAATAAAAATTCTGACTCATATGCAGCTTTAAATTCTGCCGCTAGCACAAATCAATATGTTTCACTTTACCAAAATTGGTCAGAGGACTTTAAATCATATTTTGGATTAGGCTTAATATATTTTGATCTCCTTGACTCACCGGTTTATACTATAAATCAAAGAGAAGCATTTCTTCCATATATCCAATTTGGTGTTTCTTGGAAATTATACTACTCATTATTAGTTGAGTATAAAAATATTTTTCAACGTGACATTTATTACCAATCTCAAGTAAACTCAGTTTCAAAAACAATGGAGGATAATTATATTTTGGTAGATAATCATTACTTAAATATTGGATATGATTTTTTAGAAAAAAACAATTTACATTTATATGGCAAAGTTGGATATATATTTTCAGTACCAAATTTTTACAATTATTCGCAATTTGGAAATGGTTACCTTGCGGAAATAGAACTCCAACAGCAATTAAAAAATTATGCATTGGGTTTAAAAATATTTTATTCTAACAAAACTACTAATACAGATAATGTCGTATCTACTACTACAGAAAATGGAGTTTTACTAAATCTTACTTTAGATTTAGGTTTATTATAAAAAAGTTTTCCATAAAAATGCGCCTATAATGCCACCTAAAACAGGACCAACAATTGGAACCCATGAATATTTCCAATCAGATTTTCCTTTCCCAGCTATTGGCAATAAAAAATGTGCAATTCTTGGACCTAAATCCCTAGCAGGATTTATTGCATAACCAGTCGCTCCTCCCAATGATAATCCTATCGCCCACACTAATATTCCCACTAGATATGGACCAAATGCCGGAGAAATAGCACCATTATTTGTAGCTTTTCCAAAAATTGCGCCAATACCAAACACTAGAATTGTTGTACCAATAATTTCTGTCATTAGGTTTGATGGAGAATGGCGAATAGCTGGACCTGTAGAAAATACAGCTAATTTTAAAGAAGGATCTTTTGTTTCTTTCCAATGCGGAAGGTAAGTTAACCACACTAAAATTGCACCAACAAAACATCCAGCAAATTGAGAAATAAATATTGGAAAAATTTCTTTGAAAGAATATATTCCACCTAATAAGTATTTTGCTAAAGTAACTGCTGGGTTTAAATCGGCTTGAGCAGACCCTACAGATTTTGCAACAAAAACTCCACCCATCACTGCAAATCCCCACCCCGCTGAAATGGCAAACCAACCAGCATTTAATCCTTTTGATTTTGTAAGTAAAGTATTTGCAACAACACCTCCACCAAAGATTATTAAAAAAACACAACCAATAAATTCACCTAAAATGATCGCATTCATGAAAAACCTCTTAAAAAAATAATTTATTACAATACTTACAAAGAAGAACGAACACGATTTTTGAACTTTTGTCTAGTCTAATTTTAAATTTGACAATTTTGAGTTGCCCTTTTAAGCAGGAAGGGATTATGGTTAAATTTGAAATATGCAGAACTGCAGCTTTCATTAAAATTAAATGACTTATAAAATTATTAAAGGGTAAATACAATGATTGGATATCTTAAGGGAATAATCATTGAAAAAAATCCAGAATCTATTTTATTAAATGTAAATAGTGTTGGCTATGAAATTGAAGTACCTGCTACTACATTGTATCAGCTACCTGCAGTTTTTCTTGAAGCTCAATTGTATATTTATACGCATGTACGAGAAGATGCTATTAGGTTATTTGGCTTTGCTAATGCATTTGACAAAAAAGTTTTTCTAGATCTTATCAGTGTTACGGGAGTGGGGCCAAAAGCAGCATTAGGGCTTTTAGGTTCTGTTACTGGTTTAGAACTTTGCGAAATAATATCTGCTGGACAACATAGCAAGTTAACAACAATACCTGGGATAGGTTTGAAAACGGCTGAACGTTTAATTTTAGAGCTAAAAGATAAATTAAATAAAAAATTATCTCTTTATCTAGATGAAAATGAATTTCAAAAAAATAAAGATTTAGAAAGTAAAATTGACAATCAAAGCACAGATCAAAATACAAAAAATTTACAAAAGAAAACAAAACAAAAATTTATTCAAAGACAATTGCTTGAAGATCTGAAAAGCGCTTTAACTAATTTAGGATATAAAGACAAACAGTATTCTGATATTTTATCTAAAGTTGAAAAAAGAATGGAAATTGGCGAAAATATTACAATTGAAATTGCTTTGAAAGAAAGTTTAGCTAAATTATCAGAAAAAATGTTACAAAAACACTAAGGCTTAGAATGAATAAAAATATTCACACAAAATTTGAAAATCAAGTTATTCTTCCTGAACTTGCAGCTGATCCCATTGAGCCGCATTTAAATTTAAGGCCAAAATGTTTTGACGAATATCCCGGTCAAGAAAGAGTCTGCGAAAATTTAAAAGTCTATACTAAAGCTGCCCAACTACGCGGAAAAATGTTAGATCATTGTTTATTTCACGGTCCACCTGGGCTTGGAAAAACAACTTTGGCTGGTATTATTGCTGAAACAATGCAATATCAATTTAAAGTAACAGCTGGGCCCGTTATTGAAAGACCTGCAGATTTAATGGGAATTTTGGCAAGTCTAGAACCGAAAACTATTTTATTTATAGATGAAATACACAGATTGCCTGCAAATGTAGAAGAAATTTTATATTCTGCAATGGAAGATATGCGATTAGATATTTTAATTGGGCAAGGCCCCACTGCACGAACAGTAAAATTTGATCTCCCCCCATTTTGCATTATAGGAGCAACAACTCGTGCAGGTTCTATATCGGCTCCCTTAAGAGATCGTTTTGGGATTCAAGAGCATCTCGATTTTTATTCACCTGAAGCTTTAAGCAAAATTCTATTGCGCAGTGCAAAAATTATGAATTATTTAGTAACTCCACAAGCCGCTTTTGAATTAGCAAAAAGATGTAGAGGAACACCAAGAATTGCAAATCAATTATTAAAAAGAGTACTTGATTTTGCTATAGTCTCACAAAAAAATATTATTGATGATGAAATAATAAATAATTCATTAAAACGCTTGGGAGTTGATGAAGAAGGACTTTGTAATATGGACAGAGATTTTCTGCAAATAATGAATGAAAGGTATGCAGGAGGTCCTGTCGGACTAGATGCCATCGCTGCAGCATTAAATGAAGAAAAATCGACATTAGAAGATGTTTACGAACCCTATTTAGTTTATAGAGGTTTTGTTTTGCGCTCAGCACGAGGGAGAATTTTATCAGAATTAGGGAAATCTCATTTAGATAAAATAAAACAATCAAATATTTAATTTAACGATTCATTTTCTCATATTTTTCCAATAAGTCAGAATATTCTTGTGAACTTAAAAATTCTTGTAAATAGTGTTCAAATAAAATAGATTTTTCTTTATTTTTACTTGAAAATGCAATAAATCTCGGAATTTTTTTAATTGAAGTAGGAAGAAATTTAATTTTTTCATAGAAATTATTTTTTTTAATTATATATTTTAATACATTAAAATCACCAATAATAAAATCGACTTTGTTACTTAGTAAAGCTTCTAATTGGGCTTGGACATTTGGAAATTCTTTCTTTTTAAAATTATTCGCTGTATCAAATTCATGATGATATTTGTAACCTTTAATAACACCTGCCTTTAATCCAGAAAAATCATTTAAAGATGTCCAGTTTGATACATTTGAACTTTTACGAACTAAAATTACATCTAATCCATAGCGAATAGGACCTACTAAAAAAAATATTTTTTTTCTTTCCTCAGAACCAATAAATTGCCATGCTAAATCAACTTTATTTTCGAGAAGATTACTGTAAACATTTGACCATATAGTAGGTTTGATAATTAATTTTTTCCCAATTTTATTCATTACATGTTGAACGATTTCAGTATCTAATCCAATTGGAATACCGTTTTCTATGTAATTATAAGGTGGATAATTTTCTTCACAAGATCCAATCCACTCTTCAGCGTATAAATTTTCATATGCTAAAAAGAAAACCAATATTAATAAGATTTTCTTTAATTTTATCGAAAATTTAGCATCACTTGTTTTCATTGACTTCTCTTATTAAATTAATACAAATAACTTCACCTAAATTATACCATTTTCTAAAACTTTCATCCTCTGTTAATTTAATTTCTTCAGTTGGGATCCCTATGTATTTTTGTGAACTCACTACCCTAGCAATTGCTCTAAACTCATTACCAAGACAAGCAGGTAAGAGTGAATCCAAATCATCTGATTGAATTAATTCCACGAAAGGCAAATAAACCTTTGTTCTTCGCAAAGTAAGTTTACTCATCTCATTAAAATTATTTGTAAAAGATTGATGAATGTCAGGATTGTCTAAAACAATGATTTCTAATGGGAAAGATTGATAAAACCAAATAGATGAGACCGAGTCCATCACCGTATTATCAATATATTCAACATGTTGTGTAATTATTCGCCATTTTCGTTTATCAAAATATGATATTTGAATATCTTTTAACGGAATATAGACGTATTCAGTTGATGTCATTAATGGAGGTGACGGAAGTTCATCTTTGTCTTCTTCTGTGGATTGGCAAGAAACAAAAAAACAAGGTAGTATTAACCCAATAAGCTTTGCTATTATTGAATATTGCCACCGTAAGCGCATAAGAGTCCTTGCGAAAAGTAAACATTTGAGTATGTATGTTTCCTTGGGCTGTTTCATCGGCAGAAATTATATTTTTTTTTAATTACTAAGGCAGAAAAGAATGAGTAAAACAACAAACGCAGAACCAGAACTCATCAGAAATTTTTGTATCATTGCCCACATAGATCACGGTAAATCAACTTTAGCGGATCGTTTACTAGAAATGACAGGTGCCGTAGCCGACAGAGAAAAACAAGCTCAAATATTGGATAGCATGGATCTCGAACGGGAACGTGGGATTACAATAAAAGCTCAAACGGCTACAGTCGATTATACAGCTAAAGATGGAAAAACTTATACTTTAAATTTGATAGATACCCCTGGCCACGTTGATTTTACCTATGAAGTCAGTCGTAGTTTAACCGCTTGCGAAGGAGCATTGCTCGTTGTTGACGCTACACAAGGCGTTGAAGCTCAAACCGTTGCCAATGTTTACTTAGCTGCGGATAATAATGTGGACATTATTCCCGTTATAAATAAAGCAGATTTACCGAGCGCTGATTATGAGCGTGTTTGTTTTCAAATTGAAGAAGAACTCGCCATAGACACTTCTAACGCTATTAAATGTAGCGCAAAAACAGGAATGGGAGTTCCTGACATTTTAGAGGCTATTATTCATTATATTCCAGCACCTTCAGATAACAGAGAAAAAGATCTCAGAGCCCTTATTTTTGATAGTTGGTTTGATGCATATCAAGGAGTTATAGTTCTTGTTCGTATCTTTGATGGAACAGTCAAAATCGGCGATCAAATTAAAATGATGCATTCTGGGAAAGTTTTTGAAGTCCAAAAAGTCGGTATTATGTGCGTAAAAGCTTATCCACGAGATAGTTTAAGTGCCGGTGAAGTGGGTTATATTATTGCAAATGTCAAAGATGTAAAAGATTCTAGAGTTGGTGATACAATATGCATGGCTTCTTCTCAGGTAGAACCATTGCCGGGATTTAAAAAGGCAAAACAAATGGTTTTTGCTGGAATCTTCCCAGTAGAGACAAATCAATTTGAATCACTTAAAGACGCTTTAGCAAAATTAACTTTAAATGATAGTTCTCTAAGTTATGAACCCGAAACTTCAGTTGCGTTAGGATTTGGTTTTCGCTGTGGTTTTCTTGGACTTCTCCATATGGAGATCATTCAAGAACGCCTTGAACGTGAATATAATATGAACGTTATTTTTACCGCTCCTACTTGTGTTTACATTGTTGAAACGACGAAGGGCGAAGAACTGAGAGTAGACAATCCGGCAAATTTACCTTCGGCAACAACTATTGCTAAATTTTCTGAGCCCGTTGTGAAAGCAACTTTCCATATGCCGCAAGAACACTTGGGTGGGGTAATGGCCTTACTTGCAGAACGGCGGGGAGTTCAAACCAAAATGGAATACCTTTCTCAAAGTCGGGTCATGTTGCAATACGAACTTCCATTAAATGAAATGGTGTTTGATTTTTTTGACCGCATTAAAAGTATTTCACGCGGTTATGCAAGCATGGATTACGAGTTCTTAGATTACAAAGAAAGCGATTTGGTTCGACTTGACATATTAGTAAACGGAGAGCCTCTTGATGCTCTTTCCTGTATCGTCCACAGAAGTAATTCCTACGAGCGTGGTCGACTTTTAGTTAAAAAATTAAGAGAAGTTATTCCAAGACAACAATATGAAGTCCCTCTGCAGGCAGCAATTGGGTCAAAAGTAATCGCACGTGAAACACTAAGCGCCTTACGTAAAGATGTTACTGCTAAATGTTATGGTGGAGATATCTCTCGGAAAAGAAAACTACTCGATAAACAAAAAGAGGGCAAAAAACGTATGAAGCAAGTTGGAAGTGTAGAAATTCCACAAGAAGCATTTATGGCGATACTAAACCTTTCCGATGTAGAATAATGAAAAAATCGAATCTCTTATTTTTAATATTTTTAGTCTCATTTGAATTTTCTGTTTATTTATCAAATGATATGATTCTTCCTGCTCTTGTCGACGTCGTAACAGACTTTCAAGAGCCTGAAGAACTCATTCCATTATCCCTTTCTATCTTTCTTCTTGGATCCCTGTCTATTCAACTCATCGTTGGCCCAATATCGGATCGCTATGGACGAAGAAAAACTCTTTTTGCTGGAGGTTTCATTGTTTTAGTAGGTAACTTATTAGGTATTGTTGCCGCTAACATGGATTTATTTTTTGTTGCCAGAATTCTTCAAGGCATGGGTCCCTGCTTTATAGGAGTAGCTGGATATGCATGCGTGCACGAACTTTTTGAAGAAAAAGAAGCTATTCATGTTATATCTTGGATGGCTTCTATCGCACTTTTTGCTCCAATGATTGGACCTTTATTGGGTAGTTTTGTGTTACTTTTTGCAAGTTGGCGTTATATTTTTTTAACAACATTTTTGCTAGCATTTATTACTTTAATTGGCCTATGGTTTTTTATGCCTGAAACTTTACCAAAAAATAAAGTCGTTCCAATTAAATTAAAAACAACTTTAACAAACTATTTAGAACTATTAAGAAATCAAAAATATATATTTGGTACGTTAAGTTTTAGCTTTTCTTTTGGTTCAGTTATCGTCTGGATTGCTAGTTCCCCAATGGTTCTGATTAATTTATTTAATCTAAATAAAAGTCAATTTAGCATTGTACAAATCCCTATTTTTATGGCATTTGTTTTAGGAACTTTTGCACTCCGTTATATTAGCAAATTAAAATCTTCTGCACAATGTTTAAAAATTGGTTTTGTCATTACAACTATTTTTATAATAGTTTTATGCTTTACCACATTTTTTTTCCCAAAAAATTTATATCTTTTAATTTCAGTATTTGCTTGTTTTAATTTTGGTTACGGTTTATTTTCAGCTCCATTTACGAGAATTATATTAGACTCAACCAATTTATCTAAAGGAATATCATCTGCGTTATTATATTTTTTCTTCTTTGTAGTAGGAACTATTTTTTCTGGAATTTTTCCTAACTTTTATAATCATACGATATTTTCCTTTGTATTATATATCTCAATTATTTACCTTATTTCTTTGTTATTTTATTTTATTATGCTTAAAGATAAGAAAATTTTAAAAAATTAAGAATTATAAGTTAATTTTCCTTAACTATTTTATTTTCTTAAAAAAAAACATTCTTTTAGCCTTTCTATAAATGCTCTTTCAGAATTTCTCTTTCAGAAAATAATACCTTCAGCTATAATCATCTTATATTGACGACAAAGGTATAAAATTTTGACGTTAATTTACTTTATCTATTTTTTCTTAAAATAAAAAATAACGATATGGTGGAAATTCATCACCACACTTTTTTAGAAGAAATCTAGGAAATTAAGAGGTCCTTCATGTCTGCAAAGTTTTGCCAAGAAATAATCCGCAATTTATCAGAGTATTCTTTAAAAGATGAGTTTAAACATGAAAGACAGATAGCAAAAGAGTTGTTTTCTATTTCAACAGGTAAAGTCAATGATGATGATCCCTTTTTTGAACAACGAATGCACTCATTTCAAGAGTTTTTTATTTTTGAATATCGTTTATCTGAGGGTTTTTCAGGTTCTACAGTATTTGAAACGTTTCTTTATAATGGCCAAGCCTGTTATTCTTTAAATGAAATTGCTAAATATGAGCAATTTAGAAATTTTCGCCATTCTTTGTTTCAAGTAGAATTTCACAAAGATGACTCTTTAGTTGTAAGGGATTTAATCTCAGATCGATTAGATATTGTTTATCCTTTACCTGAATACTCATTTGCTGGCTTTGATTTGAAACAAATTTTTGATGGCAGATTAATTAGGTTTGATGGAAAGAATTATTTTACAAAAACTTTTATTCTGCATTCAAAATTAGTTAAACATATTATTGAAAAAGCCGTTATAGAGTTTTTGAAAGGTAATATATATTGCCAAGCACAAAAAACCATAGACTGGAGAGAAGAGTTGCGAAGAAGGAACGATCTTCTTTCTTCTGTAACAAACCAAAAATTAGAAATACAAAATGCTGGAAAGAAGAAGTCGATAGATTTATTGAATATAACAAAAAAATTAGCTGAAATGCCAAGAACAATAAGTTCTAAAAATTTAATTATGTCTTTAGGAATGAAACAAGAAGCTTCAGCATTTGTCCCTGAAACTCCCTTTTATGATGCTCTTCCTTTACTGCATGGGCTTGCTTATTGTGAAATTAGAAGTTTTCGATATAAGCATATCGATCCTATTAAAATATATGAAATGGGAACAGATAGAAACTTAGATATTCCAGGTATTCCCAAAGTAACAAAAAATATTAATGAAAATGAGCTACCAAATTATGGAGCTAAACCAGCTTAAAAAAATTTTTCTACTAAGTTCTTTTAATTATAAGTTACACTTGTTTTATTTTCAGAAAAGTAATTTCTGAATCCGAGCCTAAGCGAGCAGGTGGTCCCCAATATCCTGTACCTCTACTTACATAGACATACATATTATGAAAAGATGTTAATCCTGGATTAAAGTATTGGATGAAATGAATGAGCCAAGTCATTGGCCATATTTGTCCTCCATGAGTATGTCCTGAAATTTGCAAATCAAAATAATTTAATTTTACTGCTTCAAAAGCAGTATTTGGTTGATGTGCTAATAATATTTTTAAATGAGGAAACTGTGGAGCATTAGCTCTGCTTTTTTCTATATCCATTTTATGCGCTTCTATAAATTTTTCAGCAGAAAGATCGTTTACTCCAGATATTATTACTTTAGATTTACCAATATTTAATAATTGATGAGAATTCCCTAAATAATGTATCCCTAAAGATTGAATATATTTCACCCAACCTTCAGCATCCCAATAGTATTCATGATTTCCTGTAACATAATAAATTCCGTATTTAGATTTTATATTACTTAAAGGCTTTACCCAGTCCTGTATTTGATCAACAAAACCATCTATTAAATCACCTGTAATTACAACAATGTCTGCATCTAAAAGATTTACTTTTTCTACCACTGCTTCAACATAATCTTTACCAATTGTTTGTCCAATATGGAGATCTGTGAGTTGTACAATTGAAAAATCTTTTAATTCATCATGCAAATTTTTGATTGGTACAATAACTTCTTTAATCTTTGGAGTTCTTCTAGCATTTACAAATGCAATGCCTGTAAAACAAGCAGCAATGCCGAAAGAAATAAAATGCAAAATTCTTCTTCTTTCTTTATTTAAATTTTCAGTTTTCTTTGCTTTATTTTTCTTTAATATTTTATAAATAAAATGTATTAATATGGAGATAATATCCGCAACAAAAAAACAACTTAACAAGAAAAACATAAAGCCAAGCAGGAAGAAACTCACCCAATAAATATATTCAAATTGAGAGGGAAGACTTCCTTGCCCACGAAAATATCGCGAACCCCAAAAACCTGCATTCGCTAAAATCATAAAAACTGCGATTGATAGATAAATATATGATTTTTTTTTGAGACCAAAAATGATATGAAAACTCCGGCACAGATAAAAATAAGAAAAAATTAAAAAAAGTATTACAATGAGAATTCGAAAAAAATCCATTTTATCTCCAATCTCAATTATTTTTTGTATAAGTCATTCAAAATATTTTCTATTCTTCTTGGAATAGGATTTTCATCATCATAAGCGACCCAATTTTTTGTAGCTGAACCCTCATAATTTATCACATTATAGCTAATGTAATTATCATTAACAATCAAGTGATCTCTTTTAGAATTTAAAAATTTAATAAAATTCTGCGCTAAGGTTTCTTGCACAGTATCTGAAACCACAGCAATTCCAATTCGATCAAAATAAGTTACTTTATTTGGAACAACGAATTTTAAATCAGGCACAACTTTTTTTAATCGCAAGTAATCAGATCTAAAAACAACTGCAGCTTCAATTTTATTTCCCAAAAAAGCTAACTCTAATGGATAATCAATATTTACGCTTTGCAATTTTAAATTTTGTAACCATTTCACTGTTGGTTCAGGAATAAACCATGAAGAAGATGTAATTTCTTTTCCTGTTGCTAATAAAGCAACGAGAAGTTGATGTTTAGGAAAATTAGAGACAAAAACTCTTTGCCGCCAAAACGGAAATTCTTCTGGACTAATCAACCAGTTCCATGATGGTAAAGCTTGTTTAGAAATAAAATTTCTTTTATTAAAAACAATACCCATTGGGTCGGCCATTAAAGTTACATAAGATCTACCATCCAGGTTTAAACGTGAACGCACTTGTAATGGATACTTTGTTACTTGATTTAGAGTAAAATTGACATCATCGTTTAGAGATCGAAGTTGTCTTTGCAAATACAATCTTTGAAGAATCCTTTCATCAGCAAGAAGAGCATCGTAATTTCTTAAACCGGCTCTTAATCGCGATTCATATTCATAACGACTTCCAACAAATTCTATTCTTACATTACAGCGATATTCATCTTCAAATTGTGAGATAATTTTAGGCAGTAAAACACCTTGAGGTGCAAGTAAATTTAAAACTGGCTTAAAAGTTGCACCAAATATTGAATATTGCAGCCAGATAGACAAAAATAAAGTAGAAATACGAAACAAGGGATCTCTCCTTTTAACAATTGATCTTATAAGCACATTATGGCACAAAACTTCTTTAATGCTTAGCACCTTTGTTTAAGCAATCAATAAGGACACTTTGGCAATGGCAAAATTTAGATATATTGATAAAGAAGAAAACTCCCGTGATCCGTTTGCTTCAGATGTAGAAGAAATGAATGAATTTGAACAATTATTACAAACCGACAAGCACACTCCAACATCCAGACGGTACCGTATGGGCGAAACTGTTGAAGGTACTGTTGTCTCTGTAAATAGCGATTTTGTCTTTATTGACCTTGGCGGGAAAAGTGCAGCAACGATACCAACGGAGGAATTCACAAGTTTATCATTAACTCCTCCAAAGGCCGGAGAAAGTATTTCCGCATTTGTAAAATCAGATAATGGATCTGAAATTATTTTAACTAAGACTGTACGCAGAAAAGAAATGGATGATTCTATTTTACGCAATGCATTTTCAGCGAAAATCCCTGTTGAGGCAAAAGTTGAAAAAACCATCAAAGGCGGTTTTGAAGCCACTGTTGGCGGAAAGCGTTGTTTCGTTCCTTTAGGACAAATGGATCTTGCACATTTTACTGATCCTGAAATTTTTGTAGGAAATATATATAAGTTTCATATTACTGAAATGAAAGGAAGGAATATTGTTCTTTCCAGAAAATCAATATTAAAAGAAGAATTTGATTCTAAGATTTCAGAAATATTAAATAAATTAGAAGTAGGACAGAACCATATTGCAACTGTTACAAAATTAGTCGATTTTGGAGCCTTTGCTTCCATTGAAGGTGTAGAAGCACTTATTCCATTGAGTGAAATGGCTTGGAAAAGACTAAAAAAACCTGGTGAAGTTGTTAGAATTGGCGAACAGGTTAATGTAAAAATTTTAAAAATTGAACGTTCACCTAAATTAAGAATTGCATTAACAATGAAAGAAGCCGGGGAAGACCCTTGGATTTCAAACGCTACAAGACTACATCCTGGTTCAATTCTAGAAGGGACTGTAGTTCGTATGATAGATAATGGCGCTTTTATCAATGTTGCCGAAGGGGTTGATGGGCTTGTACCAATTAATCAAATTACTTGGGAAAAACGTATAAATCATCCAAAAGATATTCTAAAAGTAGGACAAGCCGTTAAAGTTCATGTTTTAGCTAGCGACCTATCTGCACACCGTCTAAGCTTATCTATTAAAGGCCCAATGCCAGAAGAAATGCTAAACAAAATTAAGCATAAAAAACATGATAACTCTCAAATTAGTGATGAAGATAGAGCTCTAATGAAGCAGTGGGAAGAATATAAAGCTAATGATGCTAAAGTGTTAACCCAAGCAAATAGAGAAGACACCAGTATCTTTGCCTCAGCCTTTAAAAAAGCGCAAAAGAAGAAATAATTAGAACTATACATTAAAAAACAAATATGCTACGTTCAAGCCGAATTTAGTGCAAAACTGCACAAACCAGCTTAACGTAGCTATTTTATTAGCATTTTCCCATAAAACAACCTACCTGATTCTGTTTTATGGCACATTAGAAAGGTATCCCGCACATATGGCAAGTCTCCACTCCGATGTTTCCAAGAAAAAAGTAAATTATAACGCTCTTGAATGGCTTGATGAAGACGTAGACTTCTTATCACAAGAAGAATCACAAGACGGTTTTGCAGCTTTATTTAAAGCGCAAGAAGAATCTCAAAGCGTAATCAAAGAAGGCCAAGTTGTAAAAGGGCGCGTAATCGAAATCAAAGATGACAGCGTCGTTGTTGATATTGGACATAAATCTGCGGGCGAAATTCCAAAAAGCGAATTTACTGCTGAAAATGGTACTTTCTCATTAAAAGTAAACGATATCATTGATGTTTTTGTTGACGTTTTTGAAGATGATGAAGGCGAATTAGTACTTTCTAAAGATAAAGCAGACATGCTCAAAGCTTGGGATCGTATTTCTGAAGCATTTGAAAAAGACGAACTTGTTGAAGGTAAAATCGTTGGTCGGGTTAAAGGCGGTCTTTCTGTTGATATCGGTGTAAAAGCATTTTTACCTGGTTCACAAGTTGATTTACGCCCAGTCCGCAATTTGGAAAAACTTCTTGGTCAAGTTTTACAATTCAAAATTATCAAATTTAATAAAAAACGTGGCAACATCGTTCTTTCTCGCCGTGTATTGTTAGAACAAGATCGCGAGCGTATGCGCAGTGAAACACTAAAAGGTCTTCAAGTTGGTTCATCCATGATCGGTATTGTTAAAAATATCACTGATTACGGTGCCTTTATTGATCTAGGCGGAATTGATGGACTTCTTCATATCACAGATATGTCATGGGGCCGTTTAAATAGTCCTTCCGAAGTTCTAAATGTTGGTGACGAAATCAATGTTAAAGTTTTAAGTTTCGATCCTTCTAGCAACCGTGTTTCCTTAGGATTAAAACAATTACAAAACGATCCTTGGATTTCCGTAGCTGAAAAATATGCTTCAGCTCAAAGACTACGTGGTAAAGTTGTTAGTTTAACTGACTACGGCGCTTTTGTTGAACTTGAGCCAGGAGTTGAAGGTTTAATTCACGTTACAGAAATGACTTGGAATCGCCGCATTAAACACCCAAGCAAAATCGTTAACATTGGTGACGAAGTTGATGTTGTTGTTCTAGCTGTTGATCTTGAAAACCACCGCATTTCTTTAGGAATGAAACAAACAGAACCAAATCCTTGGGAAATTGTGACTCAAAAATATCAAGTTAACGATGTAATCCGTGGAAAAATCCGCAACATCACTGATTTTGGTATCTTTGTAGGAATTGAAGAAGGTGTTGACGGGTTGATTCACGTTTCTGACATCAGTTACACTGAGCGCATCAAACACCCTCAAGATCTTTACAAAAAAGGTGATGAAGTAGAAGCAAAAGTACTACAAATAGACGTAGAAAATATGCGTTTCTCACTTGGCATCAAACAATTAGGCGAAGATCCTTATGAAGTAGCTGCGAAGAAAATGCTTCCAGGCACAAAAGCAAAAGGAAAAGTAACTCGCTTAGCTGAGTTTGGAGCTTTTGTTGATATTGCACCAGGAGTAGAAGGATTAATTCACACTAGTGAATTAGAAAATCCAAACGTTGCTGTTGACGCTGAAGTTGAATTCGTTATTTTAAGTGCTGATTTTGCTGAACGTCGTTTTGAGCTTTCACAAAAAGCTGCAACTCGCGGCCTTGATGATTCTCACAATAAGACAATTCAATCAGCTCTAAGTGGTGATGCATCTTCACAAAACAGTTTTGCAGAAGCATTTGCACGTGCGAAAGCAACTAAAGACAATAATTAAGATAAACTCTGTCTTAAGATTGATCTTAAATTGATAGGCTCTTGAACTATGTGGTATCTTAACCCAGTTCAAGAGTTTTTTTTGTTAAAAAATCCAATGAAAGGACAATATGAATATTCAACATGAAAATACCCCTGAAAAAACAGGAAAAGTCAATTATTTTAAAGGTAAATTAAAAACTTTTTTTGCAACAATTGGCGTTTTATCTGTAACACTATTTATTTTATTTATTGTAGGAATATTCTTTTTAATTACCTCAGTTTCTACAAGCATTAAATCTTTTTCTACTTCATTAAATCCTGCATCATCAATGGGAAAAATAAATGGAATTGGAGGATTTACAAAGCCGCATTTAAATACGCAATATATTGCAGGTGTAAATTTAAACGGTGAAATTTCTTCTGAATCTGCAGCAATAGTAATTGAAAAATTAGAAGCCGCCAAGAACGACAAGAATGTTGTAGGAATTTTATTCGATGTAAATAGCCCAGGTGGTTCTGTTGTTCCAAGCCAAGAAATTTATGATACCATAAAAAAAATTAAACAAATAAAACCAGTTGTTACTTATGTACGAGATATAGCTGCAAGTGGTGCTTACTATTCTAGCTCATCTTCGACTAAAATTATTGCTAATAGAGGAAGTATTATTGGCAGTATTGGTGTTATTATGAATAGTTTCGAAGTTGACAAACTTTTACAGTATTTAAAAATTAATCCTATTGTCTTAAAAACTGGCGCTTTAAAAGACTCTCTTTCTCCGTTAAGACCTTTTAATGAAAAAGATAAGCAATATTTGCAAGAATTACTTGAAGAAACTAGATTGCAATTTGTAGAAGATGTTAAAGCTGAAAGAAAAACTTCAGATTCGACGATGAAATACATGGCAGATGGAAGAATAGTCTTAGGGCCCCAAGCTTTAAATTTAAAATTAATTGATGCACTGGGAACAAAAGACTTTGCTATTTCTGAAATTACAAATTTAGCAAAATTAAAAGCTATTCCTCCGTTGTATTACTATGAGGATATTCAGTCATTTTCCGATTTATTTACCCAAAAATTAGCAAGTCAAACCGCTGTACTAATGCAACAATCAATTTCAAGTTTCTTTTCCCAAAATACAGAAAATTCTAAATCAATTAAAGTAAAATAGGATAATAAAATATTCTTGCTTTCTAAAATAATAGATTAATAAAAATAATTTTCTTTTAATTTTAAAAAATGCAATTATAATGCCAGTTAAGAGTTGAGAAAAATATTGTGAAGATTGAAGAAATAGCTCCAATTTGTTAGTTAATTGTTGCTTAAAACAAAGTAACAAAGGAGCTACCAATGGATTGGCAGAACCAACTCATTACCGTTTACCTTACTTCCTGCAAATTTTTTTCTCAACTTTCTCCCTACATTTTTTTAAAAATAAGTCCTAATTCAAATCCTTCGTTTACTGATGAAGAAACCATCACAATTTACATCTTTGGAATTTTGAATGAACTTAAAAATATAAAATCAATTTTTAAATTTACAAAAAATTTCCTTAGTGAATGGTTTCCAAATTTACCTTCTTATGAAGGATTTTTATTTAGACTTAACAATCTGAATCATCTTTTTCCTGAACTTTCTAAATTCCTTTTACAGAATAAAAAGTTCAAATTAAATTCAAATACTACTAAACCTTTCGTTCTAATTGACTCTTTACCAATTATCTTGGCAAAGGGTTTTAGAGCTCACAAATGTAATACAGCAAAAGAAATTTCTTCAATTGGTTTCTGCTCTTCCAAAAATCTTTTTTATTTTGGATTGAAACTTCATCTTACTGCTTTATTTAAAAATAAACGCCTTGCTTCCCCGGTATCAATGAAAATAACACGTGCTGCAACACATGATTTAACAGCGGTTAAGAATGATCTTTTAAATTTAAATCACTCAGAACTATTTGCTGATCGAGCGTACTGCGATCAATTTACTAAACAAAAATTGGCTAAAAAAAATTCTAACTTGCATACTCCAATTAAACTTTCAAGAAGTAAAAAAACTCTCTCATACGATGAAAAAGTATATTCAAAATCTGTTAGTTCAATTAGACAATCAATTGAAATCCTATTCAACTGGCTAATTGAATCTAGTGGTATTCAAACGGCATCTAAAGTCCGTTCAACAAAGGGCTTGCTTGTACATGTTTTCGGAAGATTTTCTGCATGCCTTTTTAAGTACATGTTCTTTTTCTAAATACATATTCTCAACTCTTAACTGGCATTTATAATATTAATAAATTATTTCAAATATTACACCTAAAAATCGAGATGACTAGCTATTGTTTGAATTAATTACTATACATAAAAACCCAGATGATTAGCTATTGTTTGAATTATTATCATTAAACAACCAATAATTAAAATTAAAACGATAGGCGATAAATCAAAGTAACCATGTTGACTTCTTACTAAAAGTCTCGGAAATTTTCTAGTTAAGAAACGACATGGTGGAGATGTCAAGGCATTTAAAAATCCAACAATAGGATTTGATGGGTTTGCCCCCACAAGACTTAAGATACCAGTAATAATTAAACATAACATATAGAAATAAAGTAAATAGTAACTAATTTTAAATAAAATCTCAATGAGTATCATTCTAGCCCCTCAATGTTTAGATAAGTTAAAATTATTACTCCAAATAATTTTAATCTTTCATAAAATGACAACTTCAAAGCATTTCGTCAATATAACTTTTATTCAGATTTTATCTTATTTTCCGAAAATATCCACAGGGGGTTTTTCCTTTTCATCTAATGGGTAAAATTTGTGAAAAATGCAAGCATTGTGCTGCCACCAAAAACAATTGTTGTTCAAGAAGGGGATGAAACAAAAGGTATTTATGTCATTCAAGAAGGAAAAGTAGAACTTTTCAAAACAATTGAAGGACAAGAAATTCCTCTTGGTGAGATTGCTCGTGGTCAAATTATTGGCCTTGCAACAATTTTATCGCGTGAAAGACATACTGTCACTGCTAGGACAGTTGTTCAAACCGTAACACTTTTTTATCCATTTGAAGCCATAAAACTATATTTTAATGAATTAAATCCTATTTTAAGTGTATTTATAAAATCTGCAACAGAACGAATCGGTTTACTTATTTCACAATTGGTTGAAGCAAAATTAAATGAAAAAAAATTGATAAAAGCAACAGGATCACAGCATCAACATGCTTCACAATTAGCATATTTATTAGCAGCATTTGTCCGTCAAGGAACAATAGAACATGATGATAATAAAATATATCCATTAAAATCATTTCTGGTAAATGGAGAGCTAATTCTTCATAAAAAATTTGATTATCTTGAAAAAATTTTTAATCTTTTTTCTTCCGGTGGATTAATTAAAGTTATTTTTGATAAAAAGTATGGTAACATAGTCCTTTCTCCAAATGTCCAACTAATAGAAGACTTTGCTGTTTTTTCTGTAAATGTAGCGAAAAAAGGAATTATAGGTTTTATCCCTGTTAAAGCACACAAATGGGTAAGTGGACTTATTAGAATTCATAAACGCTATAAAGAAAATAGCGGTTCATTTTTAAAAGTTGATTTTGCAAATTTAATAAATAGAGAATTAGGTAGAGAAGATGGTGAAGACATTATGCACCAACTCCTTTCCTTAAAACTCATTAGTGAAAAAGGAGCAGACAGAGCCTCCATGCGAATTATATTAAATGCCCCCATGCTGCAAAAAAGGGTTATCTTTGAAAGTATTTCCCGGGGTGTAAATGACATAGATAAAGTAAAACCTGATGAAAAAAAGACAGTTGCATAAATCCTTACCTCCAGCCTATTTTAATTTTACCGATATAATAGTGAATCATGACCACCTTTCAGGGAGAGCACGTGGTTAATATCGGTAGACCCATGTTTCAAGTGGGTAGTAATATTTTTGAACTAATAGAATTTACTGCAACAAAAGCAAGTGCAGTGCCCTCTTCTGATAGAAAAACACCAATTTTATATGGTGTAAATGTTGCGAAAGTGCGTGAAGTGATACGCCTACCAACTATAGTCCCCTGTTTAACTAATGCACCAGAAGTTCTTGGCGTTTTTAATTTAAGAGGAGCTCCCATTCCTGCAATC
Source organism: Pigmentibacter sp. JX0631 (assembly GCF_029873255.1). Lineage (NCBI taxonomy): Bacteria > Pseudomonadati > Bdellovibrionota > Oligoflexia > Silvanigrellales > Silvanigrellaceae > Pigmentibacter > Pigmentibacter sp. JX0631. The sequence goes on from NZ_CP123622.1 coordinate 3,593,767, forward strand.
CATCTTGCAAAAGCTTTAGGATACAATGATGAGGTAGTGACACCTGCAAGCCAAGTCATTGTAACTGAATTTTCAAGTAGAAAAGCAGGATTTGTTGTTGCTGGGACAAGAAGAATACGAAGAGTTAGTTGGGATAAAGTATTACCTCCATCAAGCGATGCTTTTAATACAATAACTGGAATGATGCTCATAGAAAATCAGGACTTTATTTTCATATTGGATTTTGAACGTATTTTACTGGATATAGAAAGTAGAAGCGGCGGCCAAGGAACATCTTCCATGGCTATTGAATATAATCAACCTTTGTCATCAGGAGGAGCTGCTGGCCCAGGAGGAGCACAAGGAGCTGCAGCCTCTACCCGCCCACTTATTTTAGTTGTTGATGATTCACCTACTGCGAGACGTGCAATTTGCGAATTACTGAGGAGCATGCAACTAGATATTATTGAATATACGAATGCTGAACAAGCTTGGAATGATCTCAATACCGCTGAAGCAGGATCTGACTTAAGTAAAGTACAATTGATAGTTAGTGATGTAGAAATGCCAAAATTAGATGGGTATTCTTTTGTCAAACGAATTAGAAATAGTGAAAAATTAAAGAAAATGCCTATTATATTGCATTCCAGTCTAACTGGTGATGTTAATAAAGATAGAGCTAAACAAGCAGGCGCTGATGCTTATGTTGGCAAATTAAATAGAAAAGAAATTATTGAAGCATTGAAAGCAGCACTTCCACCAAGCTGGAAAGGCGCTTCATGAAACCGGAAACACTTACATTTTCTCCAAAACAAATTATATTTAATGAGGGAGATGCTACAAACGGAATTTATCATGTACAAGATGGAGAAATTGAAATTTATCGAATTAGGGAAAATACCGAAATCACTCTTGGTACTTTAAAAGCAGGAGATGTTTTAGGAACAATCACTTTATTTTCTAAAGAACCTAGAACAGCAACAGCCAGAGCTATCACCCAAACAGTAGCAGTGTTTTACCAAAATGAAGGTTTGAGCGAAGCATTTAAAGCATTACCTGTTTGGAGTCAAGCAGTTATGAAGGATGCTATAAGTAGGTTAAAACATGTAAATGAACTTTTAATTTCTACAAAACTAAATGAAAAAAATTTACTTCGAAATATAGGTACATCACATCATCACTCAGCACAATTAGCAAATTTGCTCGCAACTCTTTGTAGAAAAGCTTGCATTAAAAATGATTTAAATGTTTCAGTATTAGTTACGACGGATTTTCTTACTTTAGCAGAAAATGTCTTAATGAAACGTTTTCAATATTTAGAAAGTATTTATAAAGCTTTTAATGACTGTGGTTTAATTAAAGAAGTCGATGATAAAAAATATGGTAAAATTATTAGTAATCCTAATCCACAGATTCTTGAAGATTTTGCGGTATTTTCTCTAAATGTTTTTAAGAAAGGAACAAACCTTTTCGTCCCTAAAAAATATCATCCATGGATGTCTGCACTTGCTAGAATAAGTAGAAAAAACAATAATCAAAATAAATTTAAAAGACCAGAAATTGCCATACTTTTGCAAACTGATTTAGGCAGACAAGATGGGGAAGTAATGATAGCTGACATGATTCAAAACGAAATTATTCATGAAGAAAATGAAATGGTAACTTTTACTCCTTTAAAATTACAAAAAACAGTTGTTTTTGAAAGTCTTTGTCGAATAATAAAAGAAATTAAACCCTAAATTATTTTATTTTTTGAAAAGATTCTATTATCGATATATACTCTTCAGATAATTTTTTCAATTGATTTATTTTTTCACTCCCAAAATTTTCAGATAACAAATTAAAATGAGAAAATAAATCCTTTATAATAGAATCTTTTAATTCAAATGATTTAGGAGTCGCTTTTATTAAATAAGCTCGCATATCAATTGGATTGATTTCTCTTACAATCCATCCTTTTTTTTCCATTCCAATGATAAGTCTTGAAATAGATGGTTTGTCTTTCGAAGTAATTCTAGCCAAGGAAATTTGATTTACAGGATGTACATTTTCCCAAACTGCAGTTAATATTTGCCATTTTTCGGGGGTTAATTGATACTTTTTTAATGCCATTAAAAATTCTCTTCTCAATAACATTGATAATTTGTAAATATAAAAATGAGGAGATTCTGATAAAATATTTGGTAATTTTTCCATATTAATTTTCGCTTTTAGATATATTTTGTTTAAAATATTTTACAATAAAATAAGGAAGAATAAAAGCAAGTAGTGTTCTTAAATAATGCCAATACATCCATTTAGTGATCAAGTAATTAACATCTTTTTCTGGAACTGTTAAATTAAAAAATTTGTCATTAATAGGAAAATGAATTGTTACTGTAATCACTAAAATAGTTATCAATACTATTAATGGATAAAATGAATTCAAGTTTTTTCTTTTTTGATATGTCAAAAAAAGAAAAAGTACCAACATGAGCACAAGCAAGGGGCCCATAACAATTCCCATATTTTTAAGAAGAATTGTAAAATACTGGTTCTTTAGAGCATTATCTCCTAAGTCTTGGACAAATCTTAAATCAATGAGCGAAATACTTAAGCAGGCTCCTGCATAAATACCTGAAGCAATATGAGCTAAACAATAAAACTTATAAATCAATCAGATACTCCTTTCTATCAACATGGACTTTGCAAACAGCAAAATAGTTGTATCAACAACTATCTGCATAGCACTCACTTTTATTATTTTCAATATTATTAAAAAAAATAAAATTAATTTACTAAAACAATAAAAATATAGATTTTTAAATTTTTATTTTGTAAATAAGTAAATTAAATATATATTCTGTATATTTTTTTTTACTTTCAATAATTGAAATTAATTTTTAGAAGAAAAAATAAGACAAATTAATTAATAGCCAAAAAAATACAAATATTTTTATTGCATTAATTATTTTTATAAAAAATAAAATTAATATAATTTAATAATGAAAAAAACATAAATATAATTTTATAATTATAGTTTTTTAAAATATAGCATAAATTTTTACTTATAATTACATTAATTTTGTAATATTACTAATTAAACTGTTACGTTTGTAACAACTAGTATTTATTATAAGGGATTATTTCATGAGCATACAAATAAAATATTTTTTTTTATTAGCAATTTTGGTTAATTTTACTTTTTCATGTAAAAAAAATGAAAAAAAGAACAATTCTGAAAAAAATAAATGCAGTATAGAATTACTTAAAAATAATTATCAAGCAAATAAAATTGTTGATGGTTGTTCATTTAATTACTCGGTTAATTCAGTTTTTCCAGAAGCTTCTGGAGTCGTTTCTCTCTCTACACCTTCAGGATTTTGCACAGGAACTTTCATAAGCGAACACTTTATACTAACAGCCGCACATTGTTTTGACTTAAACAAAATGACCACTAGCTTTGATGATTTTGTAAATGAAGTTGAAAACACTTATGCAACTACAAGTACTACTCATAATAGTTTTAACAGCTTTGAAGTTTTAAATAATAATTTTAAAACAAAAATCAAAAATATTATTATTCATCCCTATTATTTAGAGAATTGCTTTGATGACAGCAAAGAATATCAATCACTTAATAAATGTAATTTTGCAGATTTAGCATTAGTTTATACCGAGAAAAGCTCTTTTGAAATAAACGCTATACCTGTCGGAATAAGCCATAAAAAAAATGATAATGAAAGTATCTTTTTTGTAGGGTATGGAAAAACTTCAGACAAAGATAGTAACATTACAAGAACAAAAAGATGGGGAATTGCTCATTTACATAATATAGATTACTTATCTTTTATGCTTTATGAAATGGATGGTACTTCATTAGGTGCGTATTTTAAACAGAACATTACTCCATTTATTTCAGAAAATTTTCAAGACGACCCAAGATCATTACTTTTATTTGCAGAAGGAACACAAAGCGGAATTTGCCAAGGAGATTCAGGAGGCCCAATTATAATTAAAGAAAAAGATACTTTTTACACAATTGGAGTTGTCCACGCAAATGAAGGTGAAAAAAATGAGATCTGTAAAAATAAAAAAAGCATAAACACTTACATTGAACCTTTCCTAGAATGGATATTAGAAGAAGCAATGCAAGTGAATGAAAAAATTGTGTTCAAAAAGAGAATTGATTGAATAAGCTATAAGAATTTTTTAGTAAAATATATTTAAAGAAGTTTTCTCAACCAAATTTACCGTGAACATAATCTAAAGATTGTTTGTCTTTTGGATTTGAGAAAAAAGTTTTGGTATCAGATGCTTCAACAATTTCCCCATTAGTCATAAAAACAGTGTCATCACTAGCGCGCATAGCTTGCTGCATATTATGCGTTACCATCACAATCGTAAAATCTTTTTTCAATTCCATTAAAAGTTGTTCTATCTTCTGAGTAGAAATAGGATCTAAGGCTGAACAAGGCTCATCAAGTAACAAAATATCCGGTTTAACAGCAATAGTACGAGCAATGCACAATCGTTGTTGTTGTCCACCAGATAGACCTAATCCAGAAGAATGCAGATGATCTTTTACTTCATCCCACAAAGCTGCTGAACGAAGCGCCCATTCCACTCTGGCATGTAAATCTTTTTTACTCAGTTTTTCATGCATTTTTATAGCAAATGAAATATTTTCAAATATAGACATCGGAAATGGAGTTGGTTTTTGAAAAACCATTCCAACTTTTGTGCGCAGCTCATTTAAATCAATGTTTGATTCTAAAATATTTTTCCCATTTATCATAATATTGCCATAAGCTTTTTGCTCTGGGTAAAGACTATAAATTCTATTTATTGTCCTTAATAAAGTGGATTTTCCTGAACCAGAAGGGCCTATTAATGAAGTAATTTTATTTTTTCTAAAAGAAATATTAATATTCTTTAATCTATGTTTATTTCCGTAATAAAAGTTAAGATCTTGAATAACAATTTGAGAACTATCTCTTAAAACAACCAAATTATCTAACTCCCCAGTTGAAGCCTGTCCGGAAAATTCAGCACGTTTAAATAAATTAGAAAAAATACTCATGAGCGTTTTCCCCCAGACTTTGTAAAGTAACGAGTTAAAATATTTAAAAATAAAACAAATACTGTGATTAGAAGAGCACCGCCCCAAGCTAATTCCTGCCAATTATGATAAGGACTCATAGCGAATTGATAAATTGTTACAGGTAAATTAGCAATTGGTTGAGATAAACTAGTGCTCCAAAATTGATTATTTAAAGAAGTAAACAATAATGGTGCAGTTTCTCCTGATATACGAGCAACAGAGAGAAGAATACCAGTTAAAATTCCTTGCTTAGAAGCACGCCAAGCAATATGAATAATTACTCTCCATTTTGGTAAACCAAGAGCAATTGCAGCTTCTCTAAGTTCATTAGGAACTAAGTTCAACATATCTTCAGCACTACGAGTAATTATTGGACAAGCAATCATAGCTAAGGATATTGCTCCAGCAAATGCAGAATAATTTCCTGTTGGATGAACAACTACTGTATAAACAAAAAGTCCAACAATAATTGATGGTGCACTTAACCAAACATCATTTACAAAACGAATAACAGAAGCAATTTTTTTTCCGCGAGCATATTCAGAAAGAAATGTTGCAGCAAGAATACCTACAGGGGTGGCAACGACGACAGCAGCTAAAGTAATAATTAAGCTTCCTACTATAGCATTTCTTAGACCGCCACCAATTGTCTCAGGGGCAGGAGTATCCATTGTAAAGAAATTTAAACTTAAAGCTGGAAAGCCGTGATGGATTAAAGCATAAAAAATAGAACTTAATACAGCAATTCCAAAAATGACGGATAAGTAACAGAGATAGTGAAAAAGTTTATTGGATATACGTCTTGTAAGTTGTGTCTTTCTCATATTTATGCTCCTGCCTTTTTTCTATTAATTCTCAATAAAAATAAGCGAGCAAAAGCTAGAATAATAAAAGATAACACAAATAAAATAACTCCTAATTCCAGTAAGGAAGCGGGATACAAATGCCCTGTGGCTTCATTAAATTCATTGGCTATAGAAGCGGAAATAGTTGTTCCAGGCATAAAAAGAGAACTCGTTAATTGTTTTGAATTTCCAATAACGAAAGTAACAGCCATGGTTTCACCTAGTGCGCGACCAAGACCTAACATGATACTTCCAATCATACCTTTTCTTACGTAAGGAAGAACTACCTTCCAAACGACTTCAAAACGAGTAGCTCCTACCCCGTAAGCTGCTTCTTTTAAAACCGAGGGAACAGAACGAAACATATCAATCAAAGTCGAAGAGATATAAGGAATTATCATAATGGCAAGTATAAGACCTGCTGTGAAAATTCCAATTCCTAAGGGTGGGCCACCAAATAATACATTCAAAACAGGTATATTTTGACAAACATCAGTTATAAAAGGTTGAACATAATTTGCTAAAAAAGGAGCTAATACTAGCAAGCCCCACATTCCATAAATGATGCTAGGAATTCCAGCCATCAAATCAATTAATGTTCGAACTGTTTTTGCAATTTTTCCTTGGGATATTTCTGATATAAAAACAGCAATTCCTAAACTTAATGGTACACCAAGAAGCATAGCAATTATTGAGGTCATTAAAGTACCACAAATAGCACTCAATGCTCCAAAATGGCCTTGTACAGGATCCCAGACATCGCTAACAAGGAAATGAAATCCAAATTGATGTAGAGCAGGTGCGCTAGCAAAACATAAAGAAACTAAAACGCACATCAATAACAAAAAGGCGAACCAAGCAAATCCTTTAGTTATGTTTGAAAATAATATGTCACCCAAAATACATTTCTCCAACTAAACAAAAAACAACTCAATTAATTACGAAAAATTATTTCCAAATAGCTACTTTGTCGTTACCTGACTTAATTTCATGCGACCACTTTTTCTCAATAAAACGGTAAGTATTTTCAGGGATTGGGATATAATCTAAAGCTTGTGCGGACTCCGATCCCTTTTTAAAAGCAAAATCGAAAAACTTCAAGACTTCAGTCCCAATTTTAGTATTCTTTTGTTCTTTTTTGATTAAAATAAATGTTGATGCGGTTAACGGCCAAGTCTCCGAACCTTTTTGGTTAGCAAGGATCACATTCATTCCGGGAGTTGTTTCCCAATTTGCATTAATTGCAGCAGATTGTAGAGCCTTTCGAAAAGCTTCACTTACTTTTTTCTCATCAGCAAAATCTTTAGAATTCAAAGAGGGTACTATCTTACCATCAGCATTGATCATTCTTGCCCAAGGTAACTTGTTCTGCATGGCATATGCATACTCAACATAACCGATAGATCCAGGAGCTCTTTTAACCATAGTTGTAATGCCTTCGTTGCCCTTACCACCTACTCCCATAACTCCTGAAGGCCATGAAACAGCAGTTCCTACGCCAGCGTTCCATGTACCCATACCTGCTTTTTCAAGATAGTATGTGAAATTAAAAGTAGTGCCTGAAGCATCAGATCGATATACAACTAAAATGTTTTTCTTTGGCAAAGTCAAAGTAGGGTTTAAAGCTAATATTTTAGGATCATTCCAAAATTTAATTCTACCACTATATATTTCTGCTATCACTTTTGCATCGAGGACTAACTGTCCCTGCCCTACTCCAGGAATATTAGTGACCATCACAATCCCGCCTATAATAGCTGGAAATTGAAATAGACCTTTTGCTTCAAGATCTGTAGGTTTTAAAGGCATATCAGAAGCACCAAAATCTACAACGTTACCTTCAATTTGTTTTATTCCTGCACCAGAACCTGTTGATTGATAATTAATTTTTGTGCCATATTCAGTATTATAAGTAGCAGACCATTTATAGAGGACAGGCGCTATAAAACTTGATCCCGCTCCAGTTACTAGGTCACTTGAAAAAGCTATTGGAAAGCTTGTTAAAGTAGCGTATAGTGCGGAAATTTTTACAATTTTATTTAGTACTGTCTGCATAAAGATAAACCTCTAATAATACAAATAAAAAAAGGGATCCACTTTTTCCCTCTTCATTTATCTCTCTGAGGGTTATTCTATTTTTATCTAATTTTATACTTCAATGTTGTTAAAAGAATTTGGCTATAATGTGGCGTTAAGAGACTTAAAAATTCTTTTGACACAGAATCGTCACATATTTTTAATAACTTTGACTTCGCTTTGTCGATTGCCCCAAATCTAAATTTAAGTATATTTGTCTGGTCTGAAGTCTTTCTTTAATTAAACTAATTTATGCTTTTAAAGGAATTTACATTGAAAAAAAGAAATTATTTTTGCCTATGGAGTGGCGGACACGATTCTGGGTTGACCCTTTATCATGCATTGAAAAAAACGGATGTACTTTGCCTCATTACTGCAATGCAAGATTATAGCAATCAATTAAAACCCAATTTCTTTTCCCCTGCAGTGCTTAGGGCACAATCAGATCAATTAAATATTCCTTTATTGATCTACAATTCTGATACAGAAAATTATACAGAAAGCTTTGCTAAAACTTTAAGCAATATAAAAAAACATGATCTCATTGGAGGATTTTTCCCTCTAATTAATCAGCCAGATCAAAAAAACATTCTTACGGAAATCTGCCAATTAGAAAAAATGGAAGCTCATTTTCCTTTAGAAAATAAAGAAAAAGAAGCTTTATTATCCGAATTTATAGAGCTTGGATTTAAAGCAAAAATTATCGCAGTTAATGAACGCTTTCTGACAAGAGACTTACTTAATAGAGATTTAGATAAAGAAACGTTGAGTGAAATTCGTTCCAGAAAAGTCGATTTGTTTGGTGAAAATTCTGAATTTCAGACGATTCTTTATGAAGCACCATACTTTAAACAGCCACTCCAAATAAAAGAAGGAGATATCAACTTAAAAAATGGCTATTGGGTAGTTGATGTTTCAATTGCTACGAAATTAGAAACAACTCAAAAATAAATATTTCTATATTTATGAGAAATATGTTACTATTTCAGTAGTTTAATTTTTTTTGAGAATATTAATTTGATGACCCCTTATACATTATCGATTGGTATGCTTTGTATTAGTTCGTCACTGATGATTGTGGCTTGGTACGGACATTTAAAATTTACAAACCAGCCATTATGGATTGTAATACTCGTTTCTTGGGGAATAGCTTTCTTTGAATACCTATTCCAAGTACCAGCAAATAGAATTGATCATTCAGTAATGTCAGCAGCACAATTGCGAATAATAGCTGAAGTTTTAACTTTAGTGGCATTTTTTTTATTTTCTACTTTTGTTTTAAAAGAATCTTTTTCGCTTAACTATTTGATTAGCTTTATTTGTATTTTAATTGCAGTTTACTTTGCTTTTTATGGACCATTTAAGAATTAATTAATTTTTAATTATTAAATTCATTCGATAAATACTCTTTGGGTAATGGTATGGTTTTAATCAAATTAACATCTTTCATCCACTTTGAATAAATCTCAAATTTTTTAATATCTAAATATCCCCAATTTATGTTTGTTCCTTTATACAATGGCGCTAAAAATTTCACAGACTCTTTGACCAATTTTGAGTCTAACTCAGGAAGAAGTTTTAACATCTCATTTGCAGCACTTTCAGGATTATTTATTGAATATTCAAAACCTTTTTTCGTGGCATGCATAAATAATTGAACTAATTTTGGATTTTCTGTTATCAATTTATCACTCGTAATTATAAGAGGAGAAGGTTTATTAAATTCAGCAAAATGTTCAGAAGGACAATAGGTATCAACTTCAACGTTATTTAATTGTGCAGCTAATATATTCCAACCTTTGTATTCCCAAGTAAAATCTACATTTTTTAATGTAGCCGGAAGAAAATCTTGGACTCCTGTAGTTAACATTTTAACTTTCGTGAAATCAGCTCCATTTTTATTCATAATAAAATTTAAGGTTGCATTTTCTTCTGGACTTCCCCATCCACCATAACGTTTACCTTCAAGTTGTTTTAAAGATTTTACATTCAGAGTTTTTCTCCAAACAAAACAGGAGGTATCAACACTGATTATACCTGCAATCGCTTTTACCGGAATTTTTGAATTTCTTGCATAAATTAAATTATTTGCATAACTTACTCCAAAATCAGCCTTATTCATTCCTACTAAAGCTGTTGATGTTGTTTGTGTTGGATTTAATATTTTTAATTCAATTCCATTTTGTCTATAAAAACCCCTAGCTTTTGCAACATAAAATCCAATATGATTAGTATTTGGTTTCCAGTCCAATAGGAGTGTAACTGTGACAATATTTTCAACTTTTTTACTATTTTTTAAGTCTTCATTGGCCGAAGCATAACAATAACTTAATATTACAAACTTTAATAGAATTAAGCGAAATAGAAAGATAAACATAATAATCCTTTCAGGAAAAAACCTATCATCCTTTCATAGCGATAAAACTAAAAGAATACAAATTGAAATTATTTTTTTGTGCAGATCTAAATTCTAATTAATTTTGCCATTTTTTTGACTTAATTTTAATCATTCTTTTCTTCTATTATAATTATTTTATTTAGGAACATAGAAACATTCTAGTGATAATTAAACTTAGGAAGTTAGAATGAAAATCAGCTTAAATTTTTTTCCTACATTTCATTTTACTTTATTTCTCCTTTGTTTAATATCAATTAATTCAACAGCAGCAAATGCAAAATTTTTTGAAGTTTATATTGATCTTAATCCTCCTTATTCAACTTCTGTGCATTCTAAAAGAGGATTATTCAGTGAAATTATTGATGAAGCTTTGACTGCCGGAAACATACCTCATCATTTTTTACTCAAAGGTGATAGGATCAAAAACTATAATATTCATAATCACGATAGACTACTCTTGTTTTATTATTTTAGAACTCCAGAGAGAGAAAATAACTATAATTGGATTATGCCACTATTTGATGACTATACTTGTCTTTTTAACTTACGAACTTCAAAAGAAATCAGTAGTATAAACGCTCTCAAAGGCCTATCTCGTATTGGAACAATCAATGGAGGCGCAGGCGAAAGCATACTAAAGTCTTTTGGGCTGGAGGGTCAAATATACTACTGCCGTGACGAGGATAGCTGTATAGATAGGTTAAGGAAGAACGAAGTTGATGCTTGGATAACCCAAAAAATAAAGGCAAATTACTTCCTAAAAAAGTATAAAATTCAAAATGAACTTAACAATTATTTCCAAATTTATGATAGCCAAGGATGGTTAGCAAGCTCATTAAATCTAACTCAATCCGATATTGATCTTCTTCGAAAAACCCTTCGTAAATTTATGACTACATCGAAATTTTTAGCAATTTTAAAAAAATATGACGCAATTATGACCTCCAACACTGATGAATTCAAAGATATCTATCATTAGTGATGCTACCCTATAATTTTTGAAATCTTTTGTTTCCAAATCCTTTTATTTTATGTTACCTGCAATTCCACGGTAAAAGAGAATACCCTTCTCAAGGCTTCCCTCCTTTTGGAAAAAAATAGGAGTATTTATATGATGATAAGCCCTACAGGCGCATATATTTCTGTAAAAAATTTATCAAAAAAACACGGCAATTTAGAAGTTTTACGTAACGTAAATTTAGAAGTGACGCCAGGAGAACTTACTGTTTTAATTGGACCTTCTGGGTGCGGGAAGTCTACTCTATTACGTTGTCTAAACGGTTTAGAAACCTTAGATTCAGGGGAAATAGTCATTAATGGAGTAGTTTTAGAAAAAAATTCTACTTCAAGCCAATCTCAAAAAGACTTTGATAAAAAAGCCCGTGCCATACGAGAAAATGTAGGCATGGTATTTCAAAGTTTTAATCTTTTTCCGCATCTTACTTTGTTAGAAAATATAACTAAAGCTCCCATAGTTGTAAAAAAAATGAATAAAAACCTTGCGAAAGAAAAGGCTAAAGAATTGCTTGCAAAAGTAGGGTTATTTTCTCATGCAGATCACTATCCTTGCCAACTATCAGGAGGACAGCAACAAAGAGCTGCCATTGCTCGAGCTTTAGCAATGTCTCCGAAGGCAATCTTATATGATGAACCAACCTCTGCACTAGATCCAGGTCTTGTGCATGAAGTATTGCAAGTAATGCGCACTTTAGATGATGAAGGAATGACTCAAATCGTTGTTACACACGAAATGCGTTTTGCCAAAGATGTCGCAGATCACATTGTCCATATACAAGAGGGAAAAATAGTTGAAATGGGAACTCCAGAACAAATATTTACCTCACCAGTTGATGAGAGAACACGTCATTTTTTAAGAAATTTTAACTGAGTAGGACTGGAGAAAATTATATAATGAACGAACTTCGTTACTTTTTTGTTTCTTTAATCTGTTTACTGTTTATAACTAATTCCTTTGGAAAAGATGATAAAAAAGTTTTACGCTGGGGCAGTGATGCAAATAGCGGCGCTCCATATGTCTTTCGCGATGCCAATAATCCAAATAAAATCATTGGTGTTGATGCTGACATCATCGAAGCTATTGCTAGTCAACTTGGGATGAAAGCCGAATTTGTGCAAAATCAATGGGATGGCTTGATTCCGGGTCTTATAGCTGGAAATTATGATGTGGTCATCGATGGGCTAGAAATTATTGAAGAAAGAAAGCAATCCGTAAGTTTCTCAGATCCTTATTACGTTACTTCTGAACAAATCGTAGTTAATAAGCAAAATTATGAAATTCATAAGTTATCCGATCTCAGAGGAAAAAGAGTTGCAACTTTACCGGCTTCACTAGCCTACCGAATTCTTGAAGATGTGGGCGAAGTTCAAATAAAAATTTATGATGAAGAAGTTAATGCTTATGCTGATCTAGCAGCAGGAGATAGACTTGATGCCGTTTTATTAGACCTGCCAATCGCTCAATATTATGCAAAACATAATCCAAAATTAAAATTTGTTGGCCCTCCTGTAGGCAGAATGGAATACGGTGTAGCATTTAGGAAAGAGGATAAAGAATTACGGAAGAAAGTAAACAAGGCAATTGATGAATTGATTAAAAATGGTAAATTGCAATCTATTTTAGAAAATTGGAATTTATGGAATAAGGCTACTGCAGAAGCTTGGGGTGTATCTAGTGAATACAAAACTGAACCCGTGGCCTATCAAGAATATTTAAAACATATTGGATTAGAAAAAACCTGGGTTGATAAAATTAAACAGTACATTAGCTTTTTACCATTATTAGGTAAAGGCGCTATTATGACTTTGCAAATATCAATTCTTGCTATGATTCTTGCTGTTACTTTAGGTCTTTTTATAGCACTAGTTCGATTATATGCTCCTCCATTTTTTGCAAAATTAGCACTTACATATGTTGAAGTAATCAGAGGAACACCTTTATTAATTCAATTATATATAATTTTTTATGGTCTTCCCCACATTGGGATAAAATTAAGCCCTTTCTTTGCCGCTGTATTAGGTTTAGGTTTAAATTATGCTGCTAATGAAGCAGAAAATTATCGGGCGGGAATGACTTCTATACCACACAGTCAACAAGATGCTGCTTATGCTTTGGGAATGTCCAGAATGGAATCCCTTCGACATATTATTATTCCACAAGCAGTAAGAGTAGTTATTCCTCCTGTGACAAATGATTTTATTGCACTAATAAAAGATTCTTCTCTAGTATCAGTAATAACTTTAATTGAATTAACTACAATTTATAGTCAATTAGCTTCAACTTACTTTGATTATTTAGGAGTCGGATTATTAGCTGCTTTGGTATACTTCTTAATCGGTCTTCCATTTGCTAGACTTTCTCGTTATGCAGAAAGACACTTTGCTGTGAATTCCAAAAAGAAATTTAATAAAAATTTTGATAGACAAGAACAAGGTAGTAACTAGCATCTATACTAGTGACATTTAAACTTTGTAATATTTTTCTGCATTTGACCCAAAAAATTTTTTTTCTTATTTAGAAAAATATCAAAATCTTTTATCAATTCTGGATATTTAATACTTGATAATCGATATGATCCACTTAAAACAGGCAATTTATCATTAAACACAATTTTGTCGGAATACTTTAAAATATTTAATTTACATTCACCTATACTTTTACTGATATAAATAGCATCAACTTTTTTATTTATTAACCAATCAAATAATATTTTAACATTAATTGTTTGCTCTAATTTTATTTTACCACTTTTAATATATTCTTCATAACCAATCGGTGAAAAACCTAGAATCATACCTAATGTTTTGATTTTAGTTATATCATTCTTTTGATTTTCTTTTAACACAAATACCCCATCCGTGTACTTAATAACAGGTAAACTATAATAAATTTTTAATCCTTTACTTTTTTTTAAATCCATTGCCCAATTAGGATCATCTGGGTACTTTGCATCTAAAATACTTTTTGGATCAAGAAACTCTAAAAACAATCGTTTTATTTGAACCGGATTGAATTTTATTTCATATTTATTTTGCGATTTATTAAATAAGCGAAAAATGTCAGCTGAATATCCATCGTATTCTAAAAGTTTATTATCATTTCCATCATAGGTGCCATAAATTGGAAAAAAATTTACATCTTCAACTCCAAGTTGGATAATTTGAACAGCTTTTGCTTGGCAAAAAAACAAACAATAAATTAAGCTTAATAATTTAAAATAAAATTTCATTTTTCGCTCTCATATAAATTAATTATCATTTTATAGAATAATTTATTTAAAGACAATAGTCTAAAATTTAAAGTAAATCACTACTCATACATAATATTTTATTTTAAAACAAGATAAAATAAGTAAAGTTCATAGAAATTTCATCATTTTGTAAGAATTATTAGCATAAAATTAAATTCTAATGAAAGAACTTAACTACATAATGTAAGTCTTTCTACCAAAAAAGGAAATTCTATGACCATCTTAATTTCAGCTATTGCTGGCCTAAACATAGCATCTTCTAGTGTCTCTGCAACAGGAAATGAGTTTCATGTAATAACTGAAGCAGAAAGACAGACATTTCAAATTAATGATATTCAATTAAAAAATGCTGTCAGTAAATTTTTTGGTAAACAACCAACTGATGTCTTTGTTAAAAGCAGTGATAGTTGGCCTAATAAATCTTGGTCCGATTTATATTCTCGCTATAATTGGCAACAAGTTCAAGTTAATATGCAAGTTAGGGATATTAAAATAACTGACATACAGTCACAACCTGTCATTATCGCGTCTCGTTACTTTAAAAATAGTTCTTCAAAACCGGCTACGTTTTCTGCAAATATTTCGGAAAGTGTCACAAATACGATAGAGAGCAACTGGTCCTCTTCTACAACAGCGGCAACAAATTTTTCATTCACTAGCACAACCGAAGTGAGTGTTGAACTAGCAAAAGAATCTATCCAATATTCCACAGGTTTTAGCCTTTCTGAAACATGGGGAAAAGGCGGATCTTCTAGTCAAGCAACAACAGTCGGTTCTAGTTCTGGATTATCTGTTAGCTTAAATCCTGGTGAGGAAGTTGTTGCTGATTTGATTGCAACAAGAGGTACTATGAAAGTTAGAGTAAACTATATCGTATATCTTTCAGGTAATACTGCTGTAAATTATCAAAAGCCGTATCAAGGCCATCACTTTTGGGCGTTTCCGATAGAAAACGTGCTAAATGCTTCAAATATACCTAGCTACAGAATAGTTACAGAAGATATTCAGATTGGTTATTATTCAAATGCTTCAGTTATTGTTCAAGATAGTCATGGGCAACCAAAAACGTTAATCGCTTCTACACCCTAAACTTCTACTCTTAAAAATGCAGGAATTTCAAGGTCAAGTTCTTTATAGGACTTGACCTTAATTTTAGTCTCAAAATTGTCATTTCCTCTGATAAAAACATCATATTCATCTAAATTTACTTCTTTAATGGAATGGATGTGATCGTGAATTTGAAAATGTAATGAAACATACAGTTCAGCAGCTTTTAAGGGAGTAGTGGCATATACAATTTCATCCTTATGCCAAAGATCTTTTTTCAAAGCATCTTGAGTAAATATTATAAAATGAAATCCACGCATTTTTTGTTCTTCATAATTTGTCAATATTTAATGTTTCCAATAGACAAAATAAAGCCATTCCATATTTTTTCATAAAAGAAGTTCGAAAAAACTTCTTGTGGTGGAGTATACGATTCATTCTTTAATTTGCAACTCATTCAGTAATATCTATCATTGCCAAAAGAATGCAAATTGAGGTAAAGCCTAGTTCATAAGGGAATTGTACCCGATAATACTAGGAGTCCTTTTCATGTCATCGATGAACAAAGAAGTCAGAGTTCGTATTGCACCCAGTCCTACTGGAGATCCACATATAGGAACAGCTTATATTGCTCTATTTAATTATGTTTTTACTAAAAAACACAGTGGAAAATTTATTATTAGAATAGAAGATACAGACCAAAAAAGATACCGCTCTGATAGCGAAGCTATGATCCTTGATGCATTGAAGTGGGTAGGAATCCAATGGGATGAAGGTCCAGATATTGGAGGCCCTTATGCTCCTTATAAACAAAGTGAGCGCAGAGATATTTATCGTGAATATGCTGAAAGTTTAATTCAAAAAGGACATGCTTATCGTTGTTTTTGTACAACTCAAAGATTAGACATACTTAGAAAAACACAACAAGCACAGAAACTTCCCCCAGGTTATGACAGATTATGCAGAGACCTTCCGCAGGCTGATGTTGAAAGAAAGTTAGCTGAAGGAATTCCTTTTGTCATTAGAATGAAAATGCCAACCACTGGCAAAACCGCTTTTAAAGATACATTACGTGGAATGATTGAATTTGAAAATGATGGCGTTGATGATCAAGTATTGTTAAAAACAGATGGTTTTCCAACTTATCATTTGGCTGTTGTTGTTGATGATCATCTGATGAAAATTACGCATGTGATACGAGGTGAAGAATGGATCTCTTCTACACCAAAACATATAATGCTTTATGAAATGTTTGGCTGGGAAAAACCTGACTTTTGCCATTTACCTCTGTTAAGAAACGCTGACAAATCTAAAATATCTAAAAGGAAAAATCCTACCTCAATTAACTACTATCGCCGAAAAGGAATTTTGCCTGAAACATTGAGAAACTTTTTAGCTCTCATGGGATGGAATTTTGGAGATAATGTTGAAAAATTTTCAACTCAAGAAATGATTGAAGGTTTTACTTGGGATCGAATGACCTTAGGTGGCCCTGTATTTGATTTGAAAAAATTAGCGTGGCTTAATGGCCAGTATTTAAAACAAGAAAGTAATGATAAGTGGTTATCTCATTTAAAAGAGATTGTATTTAATGAAGAATATTTATTAAAAATTATCCCTTTAATTAAAGAAAGAGTAGAAAAATTTGAAGATTTCATCGACCATACTTCTTTCTTTTTTCAAGGAGATTTAAACTATACAAATGCACCATTATTGCCTAAAGGAAGAACTCCTACAGAAGTTTCTACCTATTTAAATGATTTAGTGCTAAAATTAGATGTTTGCGAAAATTGGAATCACCAAGAAATTCATAATATTTTCAATCAGTATTTAACAGAAAAAGAGCTGAAACCAAAAGACGTTTTTATGCCTGTTAGAGTTGCAGTAACTGGTAGTAAAGAAACACCTCCCTTATTTGAATGCATTGAAGTTTTAGGCAAAGATATTGTACAAAGAAGAATTAGACTTGCTATTGAATTTTTAAAAACTATGAAAGAGTCATGAATGTACAAAAATAGTAATAATATTATCCACAAATATTTACCAAATGGAATGGAAGTTTATTTACATCCATCAAATTTTGCACCCATAATATCAGTTCAAATTTTGGTGAAAGCTGGTTCCATAGATGAAGATGATATTGATACTCAAGAAGGTGGGCTTGCTCACGTTCTTGAACACATGTTATTTAAAGGAACAAAAAAATATCCTAAAACGGGACAAATAGCTTCTACTGTTGAATTTGAAGGTGGTGATATTAATGCTTATACAACATTTGATCACACTAATTATCATTTAACGGCTCCTGCTTCTTTTGCATTAAAGGGTGCTGAACTGTTACTTGATGTTGTCCAAAATAGCCTTATAGATGAAGAAGAATTAACAAAAGAATTAGAAGTCATTTTAGAAGAAATAAAAAGAAGTCGTGATAATCCTAATGCAGTTTTGTCGCATAATATGTTTTCTATTTTTTATAATGGAACTAGAATGGCAAAACCTGTAATTGGTTTTCAGCCTATTGTTGAAAAATTTTCTAGAGAGCAAGTCTATGCTTTTTATAAAAAATGGTACATCCCAAATAATATGATTTTTATTGCTTCTGGCGATTTTGATGGTGATGAAATGTGGAATCATCTTTTAGAGCTGACAAAAGATTTTCAGCCCAAAACAGTACCAAAACGGTTTCGTCCAGAACTCTCAAATATTACGAATCCAGTGCAAAACCAACCAACAGCGATTATAGAACGTGGCCCATGGCAAGAAGCTCGAATCCAGTTAGCAACCATTGCACCAACTTTAGAAAACCACGACATGCCTGCTTGGGATGTCTTTGCTTCTATCCTTGGTGAAGCAGATACTTCACGCTTAACAAGAATTTTGCGTGATGAAATGCAGATCGTAACAAGCATTGACTCTTCCTGCTATACACCAAAGTACCCAATTGGGATGCTTGGAATTGGTTTTTTTGGGATGGCAAATAATACATTACAAGCGCTCAAAGTTATTGTTGAAGAAATTAGACGTTTAGCCGAAGTTCCTCCTACCCAAGAAGAATTAACTCGAGTGCTAAATACTTTAAAAGCACAAAGAATTTATTCACGTGAAAGTATGGATGGAATATCTCGGTGTGCAGGTTTAAGTTTACAAACTTCACAAAAAATGGAATTTGAAACAAAATACATGCATGCTGTTACAAAAGTAACTCCTAACCAAATTCAAAAAATAGCACAAAATGTAATGAATCAATTGGAATCAGGGAAATTCAGTGTATCAGCTGCTTTAGGCCGAGAAATTCTCCCAAATATAACTTCTACTGATCTTACAAATACTATACTCCATGCAGCTAAAGTAATACATTTAAATGAAGAGCCACTTGAAACAAGTTTACAAAAATCAAATAGCCCTAGCTTTAATAAAGCAAGTTGGTTGAACCACTATTTCAGAAAAACTTCTGAAATAAATCCCGATGTAAAACAAATAATTATTTCTTTACCAGGAGATAAGACTTTAAAAATTAATTACAGAAATTCGAAACGTTTGCCAGTTGTAAGTGGTATGTTACTTTTAAAAGGTGGACTTATCCATGAACCACAAGACAAAAATGGTGTCAGTGGTTTGATGGCGAGCATGTTAACTAGAGGAACTTTGCGACAAAGTTATAGAAAATTCATTGAAGAATTAGAAGATAATGCTTCTAGTATTAGTGCCTTTTCTTCCAGAGATTTATTTGGAATGCGTTTTGACTCAATAAGTGAAAATAGTTTACGTACTGCTCAAATGTTGCTTGACTGTTTTTTTAGACCTGAATTTTCTATAAATGAATGGGAAAGAACGCATAAAGAAACAATTGAAGTTATCATTGCACAAAAAGATAGCCCTGTTGCAAGAATATCAAAATTGTCTCAACCCCTCCTGTTCCCCAATCATCCTTATGCAAAAAGTGGTATTGGTACGGAAGAATCTCTTGCAAAAATAACAAAGGAAGATGCTCAACAATTTTGGTCACAACTTTTTCACGCAAAAGAATTTGTTTTTTCTATTGCCGGAGATTTTGATTTAAGATCATTTGTTAATCTTATTGAATCAGAATTTAAAGCTTTTTTTGATTCAGATTTTGAATCAAAAAAATTAGTCTTACCGCCAGCACCTCAGTTGCCTAGTAGCAAGAGCAAAAGGGTTGCTTTTGATGAAATTCAAAGAGAACAGGCTCATATAACCCTTTCATTCCGCTCATTTCCAATTAGTGATCCCAGAAGAACCGCTCTTGAATTAGGGGCAAATATACTTGCAGGGCAAGGAGGAAGATTATTTTTGGATCTAAGAGATAATAAATCATTAGCTTATAGCGTCAGCGCTTCGCAATCTCCAAATATTTTTGCTGGTGTATTTACTACTTACATAGCAACCGCATCGCATAAAGCTAAGGAAGCTATAGAAGGAATGAAGTATCATATCGAAGCTTTGGCAAAAACACCTCCTTCAAAAGATGAGTTGAAACGAGCTCAAAGCTCCGTTTTAGGCTCGCAAAGTATTGAATCCCAACATCATAATTATCAAGCTTCTCAACTTGCGATGAGCGACGTCTATGGATTAGATTTTGATAATTTTTTGAAATTTTCAGATCGTGTCAATGCAGTTACTCCTGAAATGGTAAGTGATGTGCTATCGTTGTTACTAAGAGAAAATCCGCCAATTATTTCTATTGTCGGTCCAAAAGGAACTTGGATACCTGAAGATGATGAATCCGTTTTAAATTGGGATTTGTCATAAAATTTCAAAGCTGGGCTTCTTTTTTTAGATTTCTCAAAAGAATTAAATCTCCTGCTTTTTCTTAGGAAATAAAAGTATGGATTTCAAATTTTTCTTTGATCTAGCTAAAGATGCTCTGCTTCTTGTAGACCCATCTGGAAAAATTATTGCTGCTAATAAAGTGGCAAATAAACATTTTTTAACTACTGAGAAAAATTTATTTTCTTTGTTAATTGCTTCTGAATTGGAAAAATTAAATACTCTATTAGAAAAAATAAAAATTAGTACTCAAGTTGATGATTTTTCACAAATTGAGCTTTCATGTTTTCCTGAAATGCTGTCTCGTTCACGCTGGAAAATTTTTTTTCTTAAGGAAACAAATCATTTTGCATTTTGTTGTGAAGAATTGTCGCAATATTCTTCAGAAGATTTTTTGTTACATACAGGTCTTATGAAAATAATTTTTGATAATGATCCTAATTTAATAGCAATTGTTAATCGTGTAGGACTTTATTTATTTGCAAATAAAGCTATTTATGATTTTGCAGGAATAAAAGAAGGAAAGAATATAGAAACACTTAATCATTTGTTGCAAGAAAAAGAATTGTGGTTACCTGGCACAGAAAAGCTAGAAAATAAAGATGAAGAAAAAGTTTCTGAAATAGAATTAACAACAGATCCTTCTGGCAATGCTGCTTGGTTTGAAAATATTAGAGTTCCAATAAAAATGCCGTATGGAGAAGATGTTCTCTTAATTATTTCAAAAGACGTAACCAATTGGAAATTATCTGAAAAAAGACTTGTTGATCATCAACAAGCTTTATTTCATTCAAATAGGCTGTCATATTTAGGTGAAATGGCAGGGCAAATTGCCCATGAAATTAATAATCCGTTAACAATTATTTTAGGAAATTCACAAATCTTAAAGAAGAATCTGCGACAAGATGAAAAGGAAGAAAATGAATTACTAATTAAATCTATCGAAAAAATTGAATTTATGGTCGATAGAATTTCAAAATTAATAAAAATGATGAGATCACTAGCAAAAAATAACACCGTTCTCCCCCAAACAAAATCGAAAGTAACAGATATTATTCAATCTGTTTTTAGCACTTTAACAGATAAATTTAAAGCTTATGAAATAGAAACTTCTCTGCAAATAAATAAAATAGAGAATGATGAAATTTATTGTTATCCAACTGAATTATCGCAAGTAGTTTTAAACATTCTCCTTAATTCAATTGATAGTATAATATTAAGTAAAAAAAATTCTGAGCGAAAAATAGATCTAAAACTATATGAAGAAAAAGAAAATATAATCATTCAAATTTCTAATACAGGAGAACAAATTGCTGAAGAAATAAAAGATAGAATTTTCGAACCATTTTTTACTACTAAACCAGTAGGACATGGAACCGGGCTTGGATTAAGCATTTCTAAAAGAATTGTAGAACAACATAAAGGAACAATTCATTTTGACAGTAGTGAAAAGTTAACTACATTTTATATTACTCTTCCAACTGACGCTATCTAGAATCCTTTATTTTTTGAAAAATAATCTAAAAAAAGCATTTAATATTAAGATAAAGATCTCAAAAAAAATAAAAGATTACTTGTTTTATTTTACTCGTGCAACCACACAACTTGTGGTTCCGCCTAGACCCATACTTAATTTCACACAAACAAGACCTTCGTCTTGCGCTTTTATTTCAACAACTTTATTTAACAACAAATTTCGGTTTAAAGAAGAAATTTTCGGGTTTATTTTATTTGGATCAATTCCAGAAGGTAACAATTTATAAGTTTGTTGATTGGTCTTTTTAGTTCCAAGTAATTGTGCTGTAAGCTCCCAACCTCCGCCTACAGACATCCCATGCCCAAAAATTCCTTTTCTTGCTGAAATATAAGCCGTTTTTGGTGCAAATTCATCAATTAAATTAAGTTCATTCCAATCACCTGGAGTACCTGTGGCATGCATATCCCAAAGACACACCTGCGCAGGTTGTATCCCTGCATCTGCAAAAGCTCTTTTTATCGCTAATTTCGGACCTTCCTTAGAAGGAGTGATAATGTGTTCCGCATCACTACTCACGCCTGCACCAAGTATTTCTACAGGTAATGGTTGTATATCAAACTTCTGCATAGCGTCTTCTGCGGCAATTATCCATGTACACGCTCCACCAGAGATATGCGTTCCACGTAAATCACAGAATGGTACACCATGGGAATCACCTAAAACCGCCAATCTGCCATTGTAAAAAGCCGAAATAAGTTCATTTGATGGATTAGCATCTGTAGCTCCGACAATAGCAACATCCGTTCTACCACTTTGAATTTCAAGTAAAGCATGATCAATCATTGACCCAAAAGAAGCACATGCACCTGAAAAACCTGTAGAAGTACCATGAATATTTAAAAGCATAGAAGCTTGCGCTGCAGCTACATTAGGAACATTCCATAATAAATTTGGTGATGTACTCTCCCAAGGAGGGGTAGGACATTGGTATTTATCAATTAAATTTTTTCTTAGTTTTGATTTCGTTCTGATTAAAGCTAATTTTGCTGCATCGATATCAATTCCAACCACCGGTTGAGCTTCAATTTCTTTTAATTCAGTTAAAAAATTCTGATAATTACTTGATTGTTGTATCCAAAAGTCATTCCATTTTTTTAATGCCTCGAAACGCTGTAGAGAATCTACAGGGAAAAGATCGGGCTTAGGAGGAACATTTGGATAAATTTTCTTTTGAGTTAAGTGATCGGAACATTCTTGATTTCGTATTGGATCTGCCCAAAAAGAATTCCATTGAAAAAAACCAGCATCTGATTCGCGTGCAGATTGAAACATTACGGGTAAATCCGCTAAACCATTAGCGTATTGAATTGTAATACGCGGATCAAGAGTTTGTAACACTTTTTCTAATCCAGGTCTTGATTTTAAGGCATCTATAAGGCTACCAACAGCATATTTAACCAAATCACCATTTTTTTCTTTGAGTAAAGTATATCTTTTGGGCCCATGCCTTTCTTCTAACCAATCTTTGTAGATAGAGAAGTCAAACTTCGGAATTCCTGCTAAAAAAACATTTGATAAGGACTGCTTTGGTGTTAGAGCTGATTCCCCTTTTTCAACAATTGCAAGAAATTCTTCCAAATTTGAAGCGCCTGGAGCGACTACAGATGCGGCGTAAAGAAAAACTTTCCTACGCTTAGGCAAAGAATTTGAAGATATAGTCATGTGCAACACTTCCTTTTTTGGTTGAAAACTAACTACAAGCGATAATTTTAAGCAAAGCTTGTCTTTATGGGTAAGCAATAATTAATTTAACAAAAATTATGTGCTGTTAGCAAGACTCACTAAAAAACCAGAGGCTGATTATATGCATATTGTGAAGTTTAACAAGTTAATATCGTGGTAAGTAAAGAAAGACTTGAATTAGTTAGAAGAAAACTATTATTATATTTTAATCACTTCTTTTTTGCGGAGAAGTATCATTAGTAACCGCCAATTCTGACTTTCCCTTTGGGATTGCATACCATTTTTCTGCAATAATTTTATAAATATTTCCTTCTTTTCTCAAATATAAATATTTTCTTCCAAAATCTTTTTTATCTGGAGATGAATATCTTTGGGTAAATTCAACTAAAAGTTGATTTCTAAACGCTAATATTTTTGGTTGACTTATTTCTACTTTAATTTCGCCTGCACGAAGTTTAGACAGCTTTTCCTTATACTCGTACCAACCTTCTTTACTTTTTCCCAATGATTGAAATTGAGGAGAATAAAAGCTTAAATAAGTTTCAAAATCAGAATTTTCCCAACTTGTCCGCCATGATTCAATCATTTCAGAGACTCTTGCTCTTTCTTTTAAAAGATCTTCATGCGGAACAACAGGCATACGATCAACAATCACAACTGGAGTTTGATATTCAGAGATATATTGAGAAATATCTAAAACGTCTTCATTTCTTAAAGCAACACAACCTTCTGTATCAAAAGGCCGTTGCATACGGTCGTCTTTATCAACCCCATGAATCCAAATACCAGAACCTGTTTTTCTCTGCCTCTTATCAAAGATATTTGGATAATCGAGCACAAATGCTTTTGGACCATATTTTCTTGCAGATGGACCCCATTTTTGAATTAAATCAGAACCATCCTTTTGCCCAACAATGAAGTAAATACCTTCAGGAGTTCGATTATCTCCCCTAAACTTTTTATCTCCCTGCTCTTTTCCCGTGATCGCTAAATAAGTTTTTACTAATGTGTAATTGCCATTTAATAACATTTTAAAAACACTTAATTTATGTAGGTTTTTTTCAACCACAATTGCATGGATAGGAAGATAAGCTCCCAAACTTACAAAGGCAGATGGAATTTGATTTAAAACTAAATTTGTAGTGAGTTCGCTTTTTATTTTTGTTTGTTGTTTTTGAAAAAATTCTTTATTTTCTTGTGCGAATAAATCTTTTGTCTCTTGCGAATAAATTTTTTCACTATTAAAAATAGAAAAAACTAGGAATGAGCTGTAAATTATAGTTAATACAAAATTATCTTTAGATTTTATGTAATTACTAAATCTCTTCACACCACTCCCTTTATCCAGAAGTGTAGAGCTAATTATCTAATAATAGCTTCTACTTGTGCTCGGATATTAGATGAAAGACGAACTCCCATGTATGAAACTGTATCGGATGCTAACAGTGTTGCAATTTGACCAGATTGTTCAATAGTTAGGCCGTTACAAAGACCATACATAAAGCCGCCTGCAAACATATCCCCCGCACCAGTTGTATCGGCAACTTCTACTTTTTTTGCAGGAATAAAAATTACATTTTCGTCGTAGGCAATATATGCCCCATTTTCACCGTCTTTAACTACAGATAGTTGAACAGTTTTAGCTAGTTCTATTGCAGCAGATTTCGGGTCTAATTCAAGTAAAATTTTAGCTTCTTCTGCATTCAAAAAAACTAAATGAGTTTTCTCTAGGAGTGAAAAAATTGTTTTTTTCCCGTGTCTTTTTATAACAAAGGGATCAGCCACATCAAAAGCCACTTTGACATCATTTAAAAGAGCAAAATCAATTGCCGCATGCAAAGCATCGATTTGATTTTGAGTATCAAGCATATATCCGGTGGTAAATAATATTTTTGAATTCGCTATATCCTCAAAAGGCAAATCCGTTGGCATGTACTTTCGGCAAGCACCAAGATAGGTATTTAATGTTCTTTCTCCATCTGGAGTTACAACAACTAAACAGGTTCCTGTATGCGTTTCACCTTGAACAGAAAGCCGATTGATAATTCCTAGCTCTGCTAAACGACTAGCAAACGCTTTTCCGTAAGCATCTGTTCCTACGCAACTACTGTAACTCGTTTTAGCTCCTAATACAGCTAATCCTCTTACTGCATTAGATGCACTACCACCTAACTCTACCTCAGGTTTTACATTGCCTAAATTATGTATTACTTTTTTTTGTGTATCTTCATCAACCAACTGCATAATACCTTTGGTCATTCCAAAGTTTTTTAAATCAGTATCATTTGCACGTACTAATAAGTCTATCAAAGCATTTTCAATAGAAACAACATCTAGTTTATGTTTAAACTGTTCTGAAGAAAAGAAAGTATTCCGAATCATATATACCTCTAAATTGTACTTTATTCTTCAGAAACATCTGAAGAAATTATTGGGTAGTAAATGGACCTAAAATTTTTAGATCAACTCCACCAAGTAAGTCTCTGACAACTACCAACCCACCAACTGTATTACCTGAACCTACACCAGGATTCCAAGTAGTTGAAGAAGCTGTGTCTAAATTTATAGAGCCCGTAGAAACATACCACTGGACTCTAGAACTAGGTGTGTACAAAGAATTGTTTGGATCTCTTGGAGATGGAACTGTTGGAGAATTTAAATTAATATTTAAATTAACATTACTCCCTGAAACTAAAGAATTACTAGCTGGAGAAATACTTGTAATTAATAAAGGATTATTCGTTACTGCGAGCCCATTTTTAATTTGTGTAACTTTATTAGAATCCGCATTTGTTGGAAAAGTTGTTGATGTCCACCATGTATCTGTAGGTTCAGGTAAAAAATAAAAAGAATAAAAACCATTATCGCTGGAAGAACTAGAACTGACTGTATATGAAATCTGAAAACCTGGAATATCTTTTGCTTGTGACATATAGGAATTTAAATTTGTTGTAGTTAGATTTGCGCAATTAACTGGAAAATCAAATATAGTTAATCTAAAAGGAGATGTTTGTACTGTAGTTGTTGTCGATGAATTAAAAAACGAACTTGATGCTACAGAAGTTCCACTAGTTCCTGCACTTGTACCTCTAGCACCACCTCCATTGCTTAAATAATTATTTCCTATTGCAAAAGCAGTAATACTATTAATTGTTAAAGTCGGAACTTCTGAAGTTGGAGATATTGCAACCAAATAAAAATGAGTGGAAGAACAAGAATTTGTTGAAGAGGTTAATCTAACTGGAAACTGTTGTGTGGAAGTACCTGCAAATGAACTTCCTGAAACTAATGCAGAATTTTGAAAAACTGCAGCAACAACTCTTACTTTATTAATAACATAGTAATTATTATCAGTGGGACTACAACTGTTAATAATAGAGTAAAAGAAAAATAAAGTTACAAAAAATAAATTTTTTCGATAAATTAACATAGAAAATCCTTATTTTAAAATTTTGCAATAACACCAATAGAAGGAAGAATTGGTAACCCAGTTACACTTACTGTATTTGAATAATCTCGATTAAAAGTAGTGTATGCAACGTTACTTCTATTAAATAAATTTAAAATATTTAAATATGATGTTAAAGTCCAATCAGAAAATAAAAAGTCATATTCGGTTCTAAAATCAACTTCCATAAAGTATGGAGAACGACCGTCATTTTTATTTATGAGATAAGTATTTCCATCAGGAGCTGCGGCATAAACCCCAGTATTTTGGTTAAAAGTACCACCTTGCACAGTGGAATAAGGATTACCAGTCATATATTGTAATCTAAAACCAGCATTCCAACGACTCGTTATCTTTTGTCCATAAACTAAATTAAATGAATGGGTTCTATCATAATCTGAAAAACGCCAAGCACCACTTCCGGGATCCCTTACTTCCGCCATACTCCAACCATAACTTATCCAGCCAAACCAAAAATCAGAAGGTTTTTTCTTTAGAAAAAACTCAACTCCTTTTGCTCTTGACTGAATTGAATTTTCAAATTTATTATTTGGATCGCTTACTGCTGGACCGGTTAAATTATTGCTTGTTTTATACCATAACTGAAGATCTGTTGAATAATTATCAAAGAATTTTGCTTCATGTCCTACTACATACTGAATATTTCTTTCTAAATTTAAATTGGGATTTCCATATCCTGATATCAAATATTGAATGGCTGGTAATTGACTATAATAACCCCAAGCAGCTTTTAAAGTTTGTCCTTCCATAAACTCATATTTAACACCAATCCTAGGATCTATTGCCAATTGGTTTGCGGAGGGTCCTTTTAAAACATTAACCCCCGGATTAAATTTTAAAGATTTAATTGGTGAATAAGTAAAATCAAGATAAGTATCTCCATAAAAATAATTAACTGTAACAGAGGTTTTATTTCTTGGAGCTAACTCGGGATCAAAATAAACCGTAGGATCTCCACTAGGATACTGAACGACATCAAAACCGACTTGATTTCTAGCTACTTTAGGCCTTATTCCTAATGTGTATGAAAATTGATCATTAATTTTTTTGTCTAATGCAGTTCCTAAAACAAATAAATGACTTTTTGCATCAATTACATCATTAAAAATATTTTGTTGAAAAACGAGATATCGCTGTTCACCAAATACACTAAGTCCATAACCATTTCCTAAATTAAAACTATACTTTAATCCAGAAACTTCAGTATAATTGTAGAAACTAAAACTATTTTTACCTGAAGCTGTATTACTATTACCAATGTCAGACGATAGTGAAACTCTATCAGCTGCCCCTAAAAGATACGCCTGCCAAGTTCCGGTCGAATGATTTCCATTGAAAACAAATTGATAATCTGTTGCTTGTGGAATAGTAACAAAACTGGAATCACTTGCTAATTTTTGGATAAGTGGTTTATAAAGCTCTAAATATGTTCGTCTAAAACCCATTCGATAACCAATAGCATCATTATCTTTTTCACTTGTAGTAGAGTTATCTGCTTGAACAGCATCTGTAGTTACTTTTTCAGAATCATTTGATTCTTTACCAAAAGCGTTTCCTTCTAAATAAATACCACTTTGGATCATCCCAAGTTCAAATTCTCCAGATAATTTTTTTGGAATTTTTCCAGGAGATCTAAGCTGAATAACACCGCCAATTGTATCTGTATATCGAGCACTAAAAGCGCCAGGATAAAAATCCATAGATTCTATCATTCTACTAGGAATAATAGTTTGTGCTCCACCAAAGTGAAAAATAAAAGGTAACAGCAAATCATCATAGTAATATGAATTGTCTCCAGGCAATCCACCTCGTACAACGATATCAGCACTTCCAACACTAGCTGGTAATACTGAAGGTAACGTCTGCAACAATTTAACTGCATCACGAGAAGTACCAGGGGCTTGATCTATTTCATCTGCTTGAAATGAAGTTTGAGATATTTCATCTTTCTTTTTTGCTCTAATAATTCCATAACCGCCATATTCTGGTGCTGGTTCAAGTAAGAAAGGAGACTCACTTTGGAGTTTTCCATCTTCAATTTTAATTTTCAAATCTTGAAAATTTTCAGCCCGAATAACAATTCCTTTTGAAGTTTTACTAACAATTAAAGTAAAAAAACCATCGTTATTTGATCTGGTTGTAATCTGACGATTACTTTCATCAAATATCATAGCATCCACGATGTCTGTTCTTGAACCTAATGCTCGAACTTTTCCTTGAATTTTTATTTTTCCGTCAAGGTTAGCATCTTGTGTTTTATCTTGCGCAAATACGCTTTGGGAATAGATCAATTGATTTGAAAGCAATACGATGATAATGAGCGGTACGTTTTTCTTCAACATTGTTTGAACCTATAATATTTACATTATCAATAATTAAACACTCAGATAAAAATAACATAAAAAACTATTATTTTTCAAAATATGAAATTCAAAAATTTGAAAAATAATTTTGCTTAATTTTTAATCAAAATTATTTTTTTTGCTATTTTACAATTTTGCGTATTCAATATAATAAGCTTTCTTAAGGTTCTCTATTATTCGTTAAGACTTTTTATGATAGAGTATCATTCAACTGAAAGGCAATGTGTGAACTCATTTGAAAAAACAACTGATTTCTTCCAGAAACCATTTGATTTAAAAAAAACTTATTTTTGGTTAATCCTATTTTCATTTCTATTGATACGGATCATTTGGTCTATCTTCTTTCCAATGGCAAATGATGAGGTTTATTATTGGGAATGGGCAAGATCTCCGCAACTTAGTTATGTAGATGCTCCCCCATTTGTCGCTTGGCAAGGATTTCTTGGAAATTTATTTTTTGACAATTCTTTAGGTGTTCGTTTTTTTCTTCCTTTTTTTTATTTAATCTCTACATTATTTTTATTATTTAGCGCAAATAAATTAGCTTCAATACAAAATAAATTATTTACAAATGAAATGGCATATTCCGTAATAATCTTGACTCAACTCATCCCAGTTTTTACGATGGAAGGATTTATATTACTACCAGATAATGGTTTATTATTTGGAATTTCAGGATCTCTTTATTTTTTACTATCTGCTATTTCTAAACAACAAAGGAAACAACTCCAACAATTACCAATAAAGTATGCTATTTTTGCTGGTTTTTTTATAGGAATAGCCGGTCTTTCAAAATATCATGCCCTTCCAATTAGTTTAGGATTTTTTCTTTCCATTGTTGTTTATAGGGGTTTTAAAAAAAGTGTTGGTGATATTCCATTTTGGTTATTAACTATTATCAGTAGTCTTCTAATTGTAAGTCCAGTTTTTATTTGGAATATAGAACACCAATTCGCTTCTTTTCATTTTCAAAGTCAACATGGTTTTGCAGGGTTTTCTTTTAATCTAAAAGGATTTAGTAAATTTTTATTAGGTACGATTTTTTATCTATACCCGTGGTTTTTTCTTGCATTTTTTATTTTTATTATTCAAAACTTAAAACGAAAAAAATATTTAAACTCAATCAATAATATAGTTATTTTTCCTTTTTTGATTTTATTTATAATTATTTTTATTTCTGCAATGGGAAAACAAGCCTTACCACATTGGACAATGCCTGGATTTTTTCTTCTCATACCAGCATTCGCAATTCAATGGCATCCTTTGACAAACAAACATTTTAAAAAATGGAAAGTTTATTTAAAAATTTCCTTAATTACTTCAGTCTTACTTCCAACTATTTTGTGTTTTGATCAATTCAATCAGTTTTTAATACGTTCATATGTATTTTTTAAGGGCAACGCAGATGACCTTTTTCAAGTTTATGCTTGGAAAAATTTACAATATGATTTAAAAAAACAAGCGCTAGTAGATATTGAAACAAAACCTTTTAATCCATACAAATTAAGTTGCAAAGGTTCAGAATTCGTAGTTGGATCTTTGAAATGGTACTGGACTGCTCAAATGGCTTTTCATTTTCAAAATCAACCCAAAATATATAATTTTGACTTTATTAATACATCATTTTATTTATGGAGAGATAACCTCCCTCGATTGGCAAATTGCAATATAATCATTCTTGGAAGTAAAGACCATTTCGATCAAAATTTAATTGAAGAAGTTATGGATATTCATGAAAAGAAAGAAATTCATATTTACCCCTATTTAGGAGAAAATATAATTTATCTCAAGGGAAGAATGAAAGAAGAAACAAAATTAAAAGAAATTTACGAAAAACAAATAAAGCAAATAAAGTTTTAAGATCAATTTAATTGAAATTTTTGAGTTTTTCTAAAATATCTTTTAATGCACAACTTACAATTTCAATTTCCCAAGTGTGACCTTTTGCTGAGTTTTCTAACTCTTGGATCCATTCAATAAGATTACTTACAATTTTTGTGCTAGAATTTGTTTCTCTATCATCTAGCTCGTTGTCGGATAATTGTTCCAAATATGTCTTCCAAGAAGATAAAGGTGCATCAAGCATGTTTACTAATCGATTTAAACGTTTGGTTTGATCTTGCCCTTCCCAATCTCCACTTACTTGAAAGGGATACCAATCAAGTTCATGCCTATGAAGCCACAAATGAGCTCCGTTACTCAAAGCAACCCGCCTGAAATCATCTGGGAGTGCATTTTGAAACCCGTCTGGCCTTTTCCAGATCACATGCATAATCTAACCTCACATAATTTAAAGGACACCTTGATGGTGTGCAATTTAAGTCTCGATAATACAACCGAAAGAAAAATAAACAAGCTCAAAAAAATTTGAAATTCTTAAAGCTGATAGCTTATTTTTATATTATGTATTAAAGTCTTTTTGGTTTTCTGTTTTCAACAACAAAAAACCATCTTTTCAAAAGGAGTTTTATTTTGACAAAAGTTCTCATTTATACAACAACTGTGTGCCCCTACTGCAACGCAGCAAAAAATCTTTTTAAAAGTCTAAATGTTGAATATGAAGAGATTAATTTAGATAGTGATTCTGATTTGAGAGCAAAGCTTTCTGCAGAAAATAACGGCTGGAGAACTGTTCCAATGATATTCATTGATGGTAAATTTATTGGTGGTTTTGATGACGCTAATAAACTTCATAAAGAGGGAAAACTTCTAAATTTACTTGGAAAAAACTAACTTAATACGAAAATAATAATATGTTTAAAATTGCTAGAGTAGTTGGTTTAATTGTTTTAAGTGCATCTATTAGTGGATGCGTAATTGGATTTAGTAACAAGAAAAACCATATTTCAGACGAATTTACAAATGTATATATCCCAGCAGCTATCGATAAATCTTCTTACTCTGGTAATGCCAGTCGTTTAACCCAAGCAATTCGCCAAAAATTAGCTTTAAATTCTGATTTAAATATAACTTCTGCAGAATATGCTAGATGGGCAATTGAAATTATTATTGCTGATAGAATTCAAGATATTGTATCAATCGATGATTGCCGTAACCCTGCTAATACAACGGTAGCAAGTGGAGCTTTTAAATGCGCTGCTATTCACCCAGAAATTGCAGATTCAAATACTTCTTTGCCAAAGTCCTTTAGTCACTCAACCAAATCGCCTGCACAAGAAAAAATATCCCTCGTTGTTGAAACAAAAGCTATTGATTTAAATGATGGAAAAGTAATTTGGTCAAAACGCTATTCAGCAAGAAATATCACTCCTGTTACATTTAATGAAATTGGAGATATCGACGGAAATACTATTAAGTATATGCAATGGACACCAGACTTACATGTTCTGAGATATCAAGAAAGTATAGATAATTCTGTTAAAAGTTATTCTGAAAGTATATCTGCAGATATTTATAATCTTTTAACAAGTGCTTTGCCTAAAAAAAAGACTATTGATCGTTCAAAAGGAACCTAATCTTCTTTAATAGCTACTTGTAAAAATGACAAAGAAAATGTAGTTTTTCCTCGATTTTATATCCTTTGTTTCTTCCCCAATTAGGAGAGCCATTTATGCTTTTAAATTTTGTCGCAAAATATAAAAAAGATTTGGAAAATATTGCTCTTTCTGTTCGAATTTTAGGAATGGATGCAGTTTTAAAAGCAAAATCTGGGCATGTAGGTCTGCCATTGGGGGGTGCTGAAATAGGCACCCTCCTTTATTTTGCAGTTATGCAACACAGTGCAGAAAATCCAAATTGGATAGATAGAGATCGTTTTATTCTATCAGCTGGGCACGGAAGTATGCTCCAGTATTCTCTCTTACATATGGCTAACTATCCTATATCTAAAGAGGAAATAGTTGAATTTAGACAATTAAATAGTTTGACTCCTGGGCATCCGGAATATGGTCACACAATTGGAATAGAATGTACAACTGGCCCGCTAGGACAAGGAATTTCACATGCTGTAGGTATGGCAGTTGCTGAAAGAATGTTAGCTGCTCGTTTTAATACTGAAAATAATGAATTGATAGATCATAGGACTTTTGTTTTAGCAGGTGATGGCTGTCTGATGGAAGGCGTTAGTTCCGAGGCTTGTAGTTTAGCTGGGCATTTAAAATTAAACAGACTTATCACACTTTATGATGCTAATAATATTACTATCGATGGAACCATAGATATTTCTTTTAGTGAAAATGTGCAAAAAAGATATGAAGCTTATGGTTGGAATGTACTTCTTGCAGATGGAAATGATTTTGAATCCCTCGCGAAAGCTATGGAACAAGCTCTTATTTTTTCTAAAATGCCTAATGGAGAAACAGGACCAACGATTATTATTTGTAAAGGTGTTCCTGGAAAAGGCTCCCCCAAATGGGAAGGTAAACCTAAAATTCATGGAAACCCAATGACCGCAGAAGATGTCGTTGATGCAAAACGGCATTTAGGAATTGAAAACGTAGAACCATTTTATATTCCACAAGAGTGTTATGATTCGGCTAAAAATTTACGTGAAATCGGTTCACAAAAATATCAAATTTGGGAAAAACAATTATCTAAAACATTACATTTTTGGGAATCTAATGAACCTGAAAAACTAAAACTTTGGCAGCAACATTTCAATAAAGAGCTTACAATCGAATTTACCGATCAAGTTCTTAATGCCGCTAAAGGAAATATGGCCACACGAGTTTCAAGTGGCAAAGCTCTATGTGAATTAGCCGCCTTAAATCCACAACTAGTAGGTGGTTCAGCTGACTTGGCAGGAAGTAATTTAACAACTTTACCAAATACAACATTTATTAATAGAAAAGATTTTTCAGGCAGAAATATTCACTTTGGTGTTAGAGAACATGGAATGGCCGCTATCTGTAACGGCATTTCTCTGCATGGAGGATTTCAAGCTTATTGTGCAACTTTCGCTGTTTTTTCTGATTATATGCGTCCTTCCATCCGCTTAGCTGCTTTAATGAAATTACCTACTATCTTTATTTTGACTCATGACAGTTATGCTGTGGGAGAAGATGGACCAACTCATCAACCAATTGAACATGCTGCCGCCTTAAGAGCAATTCCAGATCTTCTTGTTTATCGCCCAGGGGATGCTCTTGAAACCTATTTGGCATGGGAAAAAGCTGTAAATACAAAAAATAAACCTACAGCATTATTACTTACCCGTCAGGATTTAACAAATTTAGATCATTTTCTAACAATTCCAAGAGAATCTATTTTGGTAAAAGAAAGTCTAGATAAAGGGGCATATATTGTTAAGGATTTTGGAGGAAACTCTGGAATAAAGGCCATTATTGTTGCTTCAGGCAGTGAAGTTTCTCTTGCTATTGAAACTGCTAATCTATTAGAAAAAGAAACATTTCAATCTTTAAATCAAAATAATTTAACTCTATCAATCCGTGTTGTAAGCTGTATAGCACCACAAATTTTAATAGAAAATCCGGTTACTTTAAATAAGTTAATACCAAAAGAAATACCAACACTTGCGATTGAAGCAGGTTCAACTCAAAGTTGGGGAGAAATTGTTGGAAGAGATGGTGCAATATTTGGTATGAAATCATTTGGCGCATCTGCTCCAGCAAAAGTTTTAGCAGAACATTTTGGTTTTGAAAAAAATAAATTTTCTAATTTTATTTTAAACCATTTACAATTAAGGCGTTAAAATGAAGTTATTAAAATCTATTAACTTTCATTTGAACGAAAAAGAATTAATAAATATTAAAAATGTTAATATTTGTTATTTTGCATGTCTTTTATTAGTATTATTAATAAATATAGTACTAAATTATAAAGAATCTGCGCATGTTTGGATAGAAATAATAGGATCTATTATTCAAATTGCTATACCAGTATATGTATTAGTGCCTGTTCTTTGGAAAAAAGATAAAACAGGTGCAATCCAAATGATCAAAATGCTGATAGTGATTTTAAGTATAACTTGGGCTTTTAAATTAGGACTAAGTCAGGTATTTGGAATAAGTGATTTACGACCTCGCGGAGGTACAATGAGCTTCCCAAGTGGACATACGTCAGGAGCCTTCTCCGGTGCTATTTTTATGTCGTTACGTTATGGTTGGAAATATGCATTAATTAGTTTACCTTTAGCATCATTAGTTGGATTTACAAGAATATATTCACTAGCTCATTGGCCTATTGATGTTATTGCTTCTATCATTCTTTGCACTATATCTGGATTTTTATTAGTGAAAAAATATAAATAATCATCTTTAAACAGGAAACAAGGATGTTACCTAGTTTATCTAGCTTTTTAATATCAAACTATTTTCTTACTTTTTTATCTTTTTTGCTTGTTTCTTTTTTGTTTTTAACTTTTTTGTTAGGCAAAGAAAAAGCAAAAATAAGATTTATAAATTACCTTATTTTATTCTTTGCTGCATTTTTTTTGCTAAAAAATAAAAATTTTTACTCAAGTAATATAATATTCATATTTTATTTATTTCTTTTAAATTTATTCCAATTTGCAATAGTTAAAATATATAGTATTATGAAAAAACCAATAAAAAAATCAAAATTTATAAAAAAAATTCCGCAAAAAAA
The DNA here is from genome assembly GCF_029873255.1 of Pigmentibacter sp. JX0631. Taxonomy (NCBI): domain Bacteria; kingdom Pseudomonadati; phylum Bdellovibrionota; class Oligoflexia; order Silvanigrellales; family Silvanigrellaceae; genus Pigmentibacter; species Pigmentibacter sp. JX0631. The sequence continues at coordinate 3,629,870 of NZ_CP123622.1, forward strand.
CAAAAAGAAGAAAAGCAATACATATGGTAGCCCTCAAGTATTAACTTCATTTGGCCTAAAAGTGAGGAGTAAAAGTGAGGTTTTCATTGCGGAAAAACTGAAAGAAAATAATATACTTTTTACCTACGAAAAACCATTATCAGCCGATGGAAAAACTTATTATCCAGATTTTACAATTTATATTGGGAAAAGAGAGTTATATTGGGAACATTTTGGATTAATGAATGATGATATTTATGCAAAAAAAACCGAGATTAAAATGAAATGGTATAATAAACATTTTCCAAAAAAATTAATTTGGACCGAGGAAAATTCCTATTTAATGATACAAATTCATGAAATTGCTGAAAAATTAGCAAAAACTAAGCAGCCCCCTCCGTCGTTTCATCAACAGATCCATGAGATAAAGGAACGTGCATCTCGAAATCACCGTATTTAACCTGCAATTTTCCATCAACATTTTCAACAATAAAGATTTCATCTTCTATCTGCATTTCTAAAATTTTGCCAGCTTGAATTGTTTTAAAAGGGATTCTAAAGTCAGAACCATCTGACAAAATAACCATGAAATATTTTCCTCTAACTTGGATGGAGGTTTTGTTTACTCCTGTAGGAACATTTGCTGGGGTAACATCTTCATCTAAACCAATTGGAGCAGCTTCATCAGGAATTTCAGCAGTTGCTCCACTTGATTCACCAACTTCACTAACAGAATTATCGTCACCTAAACCATGATCAATTGGTTGCGGAGCGTCTCCACCCTGAAGGTCTTCTGGTGATGCTGTTTTTATTTCTTCATCACTTGCAGCAGGAGCTTCTACAGACGCTTCCGCCGTATCATCTACTATATCTAACTCTTTCATTTCTACAGGAGGTTTTTCTTCAGATCCTTCTGCTGTAGCAACAGGTTCTTCTGTTGTTTCTTTATTTTCTGCTGGAGCTTCTTCTTTCATGGTTTCCTCCCCTACAGAAGTTTGCTCCTCATCTGTTTGCACTTCTTGTGCAAGAGGTTCTTCTGCAGTTGGTTCTTCCACACTAGCTGAAACAGTTTCTTCTGCGCCAGCTATCTCTAATGGAGGCTCTTCCATAGCTTCCGTATCACTTGCTTCACTACCTGCTGTTACTTCAGCTGATTCTGATTCAGCTTCATTTCCCGCAACTTCTAACGCGGGAGATTCTACAGGGTTTTCTGAAGACTCATCATCTTCCTTCGGCATTGTTGCTGCAGACTCATCGACTTCTAATGCCGATTCTTCAGTATTTTCTGCATTATCTATAGTTGTTTCAGGAAGAGAAGAAGACTCTCCTTCATCTTTAGTTACTGAATCGTTAGAAACTGCTTGTTCTTCTTCTATTTCTAAGGGAGCTTCCTCTGCTTGTTCTACGGAGGCAGCAGTACTAGTAGACTCGGCTGTTGCTTCAGCAGCAAAATCAACAGTTTCTTCTGAACTTGCAGCAATAGTACTCGGTTGCAAATTTTCAGTAGAATCTACTTGAATTTCTTCTTCTGCCGGAGCCGCACTTTCTTCTGCCGGAGCTGCGCTTTCTTCTGCCGGAGCTGCGCTTTCTTCTGCCGGAGCCGCACTTTCTTCTGCCGGAGCTGCGCTTTCTTCTGCCGGAGCCGCACTTTCTTCTGCCGGAGCTGCGCTTTCTTCTGCCAGAGCTGCGCTTTCTTCTGCCAGAGCTGCGCTTTCTTCTGCCGGAGCTGCGCTTTCTTCTGCCGGAGCTGCGCTTTCTTCTGCCGGAGCTGCGCTTTCTTCTGCCGGAGCCACACTTTCTTCTGCCGGAGCTGCGCTTTCTTCTGCCGGAGCTGCGCTTTCTTCTGCCTGAAGTTTTTCTTCTAAAGCCGCTTCATTTAATGGAGTTGCAGCTATATCTTCTTCATCTCCACCGCTATGCGCTTGTGTAGAATCTGCACTTTCTCCAGAAACTCCAATAGACTTTAAGTTTTGTTTAAATGGAGACAGTCCAATTCGTCCAACAACCTCAGCTAACCCCTCATTTTCTTGCTTATTCTGAGAAAAAGTTTCTAAAATATTGCATATTGTTTCACCAATTTTTTCTCTTTTAATAGAATCAATCAAGAATTCAGCAAGTTTTGGCTCTCCTGAAGATCTACCACCTATCAAAACTTTGTATCCAGATTCTTCGCCTATAACATGAATATCATCTGTAGCAGAGGCGACACAGGCTGTGGAACAGCCATTCATACCTATGGTAAGTGCTGTAAAAGACTCTTTAAATTTTTCATTTAGAATAGGTGAAATTTCTATAGCGTCACCCAATGCATCTTGTTGGCACTTGTTACACAATTCACCTAAACAAGCTTTTGGTGATAAAATAGAATGATTTCGATAGTGTTTTAATAAAATACCAGATTTAGAAAGTTTACTGTGCAGATCTAAAAGCTTTTCCTTGGGAACCATAAATCCAATTCTTTGATCTTCAGTTACCTTTAAAAAAACTGAAACATCATCTGCTACATCACAAATTAAACGTAACTGAGCACCATTATAGACTCCGCCAGCAGCTTCGGCTAAAACAAACAGATTGCCATTTTTTAATTCAAATTGACCACCAGACAATGAATCTCTCCCGGTACTATATTGCTGATTTGGTATCGTTTACTTGGCATAGAACTTGAGGATGCCTAGAGTATGTTGAAATATTCATTTACATTGGTTACTAAAGTTTGGCAGGTTCTTTACCGAAAGAAGAACCGAATACTCATCATTCTACTGTTTTGTGAAAAGAAGGAGTCTCCCGCTATGTCCACCTCCTCTGCGTCTTCTATGCGAGAATTAATTGAATATGTTGCGAAGTCTCTTGTCGACAATGCGGATAAAGTTGAAATTAATGAAATTAATGGCGCACAAACAAATGTTATAGAATTAAAAGTTGCGAAAGAAGATGTTGGAAAAATCATTGGAAAAAGTGGTAGAACCGCAGATGCCATTAGAACTATTTTAAATTGTGGGGCAGCTAAACAAAACAAAAGATATATTTTACATATTATTGACGAATAGAATATTATTATTTTGACATAAAATTTCCTAATTTAATTCAAATATTTTCTCACAAGTTATTCCTTAAAACGTCAAATTAAAAAAAATAATTACATATCCGCCAAAATTTTGATGACAAAGAATAGTTAACAACTTCCGAATAATAATAAACACTTTTTAGGAGAAAATATGAATTATAAAAGATATATGAATATCATTATAATTATTTTTCTTGCTAAATTTATTTTTGCATGCAGTTACTTTAAATCACCAGGAATTAGCTTTAATATAAACGCTCCATCATTAACTGGCAGTTCTCGTTCGTTATATTCTTCTTTTACAACTGTCCAGATTCCTATTTCTATTACCAATTCAAGCGGTTTCCAATTACAAAAAGCATTAACAGCTGGTTCAAATTCCGTGCAAATTCCTTCGGGAAGTATTCATATTAAAATTGGATATTTGGCGTTTGGAAATATTTCTGGTAGTTCAGGTAGTTGTAACAATAACAATAATGGTGGCGGTCCTAATAATGTTTTGTATAGTGAATATGAATTTGACTACACAATTGACTCAAATACATCATCAATTAATATAAATTTTCCTAGTCCTTTCTCCTTAATTCCAGTTGATCATTTTGGATTTCTAATTAAAGATAAAAATGGTAATCCAGCTACAAATGCTACAATTTATTATTTCGATTTGATAAGTGAACAAAATATTGTCGACCCTTGTGAAGGCAAAATTGCTTCCGATGTAACAGATTCTCAAGGTAGAGTGGCTGTAGAATTACCTATCTATAGTAATTCACTAAAATTTAGATTTATGGTCCAAACTGCAGATGGAAATACTAAAGTTTTTAAACCTGTTTTGACGAGGGGTGCTACAAAAGCACAATTTTATTATGTAAATATGGCAGATGGAAGTGTTACAGCAATGAATGAAAATACTGATAGTTTTTTACAGGATGGATATTCAATTGCTTATACTCGTGATGTTTTACAAAAAAATCCTAGATTTCCAGATTTCTATACCTATACATTACAATCTGTTGATGCAAATAATAATATTTATCTAGGTCCTCAAAGTAACAGCCAAGATCCTTATAGCTTAATAAATAGAAGAGGTTTTGATATTTATTGCCAAATAAAGGATTACTCAAATACAAATATTTTATACCCATTTCAACTTTGTCCAAGGCAATTTTTTACAATTACAACATTACCTATCACTTGGACTTATGGACAAACATATAATATCTATGCCTTTATAAAAGATAGAGATGGCTATATTATAACTCCCTCTAATAGTTATATTCCCTTTAATTACTATTTACCTTAAAAAGGTAAGAATTTATTCTATCACAAAGAAACCTTACTAAATCCAAAATATAAACGATTATTTCTACTGTCAAGAACCATAATTAATTTTAAAATATAAACGAAAATTTCTATTGTCAATAGTAATTTTCTGAATAATTTAAATTCAAATTAGATAAACTTCCCTCTTTACAAATTAAATAAACGATTAAGTTTACAATAGTGGAGAATTAAGGACTCCATGAAATTAAATTTTATAGGAGAATCATTATGTACCGTAATCATTTTAGAAAACATTTAACAAGCCAAAATAGTTCTTTACCTTTTTTTGGTTTTCACAGTGAAGTAGGTAACTTGTTAAATTCAATTTTTTCTGAGCAAATTAATGAAAATAATTCCGAAATTTGGTTCAGACCTAGTTTAGATATAATTGAAACAAAAGAGCATTTTTTAGTTACTCTCGAACTTTCTGGAGTTTCTCAAAAAGACGTTGAAATATCACTAGAGAAAAATATATTAACCATTTCAGGAGAAAAAAAGAAAAAAGAACTTGATAAAGAAACAAGCTTTTATCGCAGTGAAATTTCTTATGGAAAATTCAAACGCTCCATAGAATTTCCTGAAAAAGCAAATTCAGAGGCCATTGAAGCAGAATTAAAAGATGGAATTTTGGCAATTAAAATTGGAAAAATTTTGCATTCAGAAGCTAAAAAAATCGAAATTAAATTAGCTTAATTTCCAACAGGCTTGAGAGTTTTAATAACTCTCAAGCCAATTTTACTTATAAAATAAATTAACACAATCAACCGCTTTGAGCCAACGATACAAATTTGCACTTGCAATTGCTTCAGGCATTAATGGTTTAAATTCTTTTCCATTATAATCTTTATTTGCAAGAAATATATCTTGCTCATTTAATCCAGTCGACGCAGCCATTGCTGCTCCTAAAGAAGTCGTTTCAGTATTTATTGGTCTAAATAATTCTGTTTGTAATGTATCTGCCTGAAACTGCATAAGAAAATCATTTCTAGATGCTCCGCCATCAACACCAACTTTTAGTATTTTTTGTTTACTTAATTTTTCCATTAATTTAAGCAGCTGAACATTTTGCATTGCAATACTTTCTAAGACAGCCCTTATAATTTGTGCTTTCTGTGTTCCTCTTGTAAGGCCAAATAAAACCCCTTTTGCTTGAGGATTCCAATAAGGTGCACCTAAACCAGCTAAAGATGGTACAAACAAAACCTCTTCATCTCTTGGATAGCTCATAGCTTGTTCAGCACTTTCTGATGAATTTTTTACCCAACAAAAATTATCTCGCAGAAATTGAACGGCTGCTCCTGCAATAAATGCAGATCCCTCTAAAGCAAATGCTCTTTTATTTTTTGTAGCAAAAGCAACTGTAGTTAGTAATCCTTCATCCGTTGTTACTATATTTTCTCCTGTATTCATTAAAAGAAAAGCACCTGTCCCAAATGTTATTTTTGCTTCTCCAGAATTAAAACACTTTTGCCCAAATAAAGCGGCTTGTTGATCTCCTAATACGCCAGTTATAGGTATCCCATCTGGAAGTCCTGGAACTTTATAAGTTTCTCCAAATTTTGCAAAACTTGGTTTGATTTCAGCTAAACTATTTTGTGAAATATTAAATAATTTTAATAACTCACTATCATAACTGCCAGTATGTAAATTATACAACATAGTACGACTTGCATTTGTATGATCAGTAACAAACGATTTCCCATTTGTTAATTTCCAAATGATGAATGAATCAATAGTTCCTAAAGCTAGTTCTGCTGTTAAATCCCACTGTTTAACTGAAGAATATTGTTCTAACATCCACCGCATTTTAGAAGCACTAAAGTAGGGATCGCATACTAATCCAGTTTTTTGAAGAATCTCTTCTTGTAATTTCTTATTCTTTTTTAAATTCTCGCAAAAATCTGCGGTTCTTCTATCTTGCCAAACAATAGCATTGCCAGCAATTTCACCAGTTTTTTTATTCCAAGCTAAACAAGTTTCTCTTTGATTTGTTATGCCTATTGCAGCAATTTTTGCGGATGAGAAATCAGTATTTTGCTGATAAGCAAGTTCTATTGCATTATGAATTGCTTTTAATGTAGTTTCCCAAATTTGTTGTGGATTGTGTTCGACTAAACCTGGTCTAGGGTAAATTTGAGGAAATTCAATTTTATTATTTCCATACATTGAAAAATCATTCATACTAAAAAATGAAGCCTGAATTCCTGTGGTACCTTCATCTATAGATAAGATAAAATGAGTCATACTCCCACTCCTTCGAATTTAGGGAATTACGCAATGAGTTTAAGGAGGATAGTAACTTGAGTCCGAAAGAGCGACAATCAATTCCAAAAAAATTTGAAAAATATTTTTATTCATTACCATTAATTGAACAAGCGGGTTTTTTCTTGTGGCCTTCTTTAAATAGTATTGAAATTCAGCCTGAAGAAAAAAAATTATTAAATTTGATTAAACCCTCGGGCGTAATTCTTTTTAAAAGAAATTTACAAAGTTTTGCACAAGCAAGAAATTTAATACAAACTATAAAAAAAGTACGTCGCAATAAAAAAAGCTCTTACAATATACCTTTTATTACTTCAATAGATGAAGAAGGAGGAAGAGTTTCACGTTTGCCTCCTCCTTTTATTAGAGGCAAACCCGCTCTTGAATTTGCTGAATTAAATGACCTAAATGGCCTAGAAAGTCAAATCTTGCATCAAATTTTTGTTGCGAAGAATTTAGGAATTAATAGTTTACTTAGTCCAGTAGTAGATATACTTACAGAACCTTCAAATTTAGTAATTGGAGATAGATGTTTTGGTCGTACTCCTGAAAAGGTTACAAAATTCGCTTCTTTTGTGAATAAAATATTACTAACAGAAAATATGTATTCATGTGCAAAACATTTTCCTGGACATGGAAATACAACGACTGATTCTCATAAAGAATTAAGTGTTAGTAATGTCACTTTAGATGTTTTAAGAAACAGAGAATGGATTCCTTTTAAAAATCTAATAGCTGAAAATGTACCTTTTATTATTACTGCACATGTACTTATACCTGAAATAGATCAAAATAATCCTGCAACACTTAGCAAAACAATTCTCGCAAAATATTTACGAAAAGAATTAGGTTTTAAAGGATTAATCATTAGCGATGACTTACGAATGAATGCGATTGCGGAACATTACAATCAAAAAAGAAAAATACAATCATCAATCACTGAAAATAATAATATCTCTATCCAAGAAGAAGATGATTATTTAAAACAAGCCGCAATTGATGCATTAAAAGCTGGTTGTGACATTTTATTAAGTTGTCAAAGTATTGTTAGAGAAGCAAAAATTGCATATGCAATCGCCAACAAAATGCAGAAAGATAAACTATTCCATAATTTGATGTTGGAGAAAGCGTGGAATATTTTTTCGACCTTAACAAAAAAACAAAAGATGAAAGCTTAATAGCAATAACCGCATATAGTTTGTTATTCCACTTTTTACTAGTACTTGCTATAGCGTTACTTAAACCACATCCTCCTGAATTTATAAGTATCAAGGTTTCTACTAATTCTATTCAATTAAGCACGAATAAAACCCAATCAAACAAACAATCAATTCAAAAACAACAAGATAAAAAAATCCCAAAAGAAGAAATAGTAAAATCAAATACAGCAAAACGCAGCATCCAAAAAGAAATACCAACCGAAAAAACAACCCCTTCTACAAGTGCTAAAGATATTCCTAATCCTACTCCCGAAGGCCAGTCCGCAAATCCTAGTAAAGAATTTTATTCAGCAGAATCAACAGTGGATAAGACGGCTCAATGCACGTTGCCTGAAATAAATTTAACTGAAGACGCAACTAATGCAGGAATTAAAAGTGGTAATGTTATTATAGAAGTTCAAATAAATAGCCAAGGAAAAGTGACTAATGCAACGTTGATAAAGGGAACTGGATATAAAATTGATCAAGTCGCTCTGAATGCAGCAAAAGAATTAAGTTGTCGACCAGCAAGAAGAGATCAAGAAAGCGTCGGAGTTATTAAAAGAATTAATTGGGTTATAGTTCAATAAATTTATCTATTTACTAAATAATTTTATTTTATAATTGCAAAAAAAAGTTTCCTACATTATACAATACTTATATATATTTATTGATATAAATGTATATATTTTATTTATCAAAATACGAGAAATAAATGAAACCAATTAGTGAAAATTTAAAAATAGATAAAAAAGATATTATTTATAATTTATCATTAAATAGCTCTTATCATCAAAAACCTCCAACATCTTATTATGTTAAAGAAAATTTATTTAATAAAAGTATTTTTGATTACTTAAATTCACAAAGTTCATATTTTAATACAGGAATTACGCGCGGAGCAATTTATGCTACATGCACCGTTTTTTATGTAGAATCATTAAATTCATTTTTAAATTTAAATTTTGAAAATATTTTAAATTTCTTAAAAGCAAAAAATATACTAAATAACGAAAAAGAAACTTCAAATTTTAAAGCCCTTTTTTCTTTAGTTAATCAATATATTGAAGACTTTAAAACTTCCATAAAAAATAAAAAATTTATCAATTCGAAAAACATATCTTTTTTTGGCTCTCAAACTAATTATGAAAATATTCCGCAACTATTTTTCCATAATCTTGAAAGTTTTAATAATTTTATCTTAAAAAAAGATATAGGAAATAATGAATTATTTCCAGGATATAAACTTAATAATAAAGAACATTTGTTATCTCTATCACCTTTTGTCATCAAATATTTGCTTAAAAGTTTGTCTCAAGCAAACTGGCAACAGGTTGCCGTTGATTTAAATAGAATGGATGTTTATATCGCACAAAAAAAACATGAATATCACTCATCTGATACAGAACAGGTTAGATTTGAAAAATTTTTATTTGATTTACACAAAATAGGAATTAAGAAAAAAAATATTATTCAATATATTTCAGAATATGCGCATCAAGGAGCATTATTAGCAGGCTGGTCAATGCCGTTATTGAAGCAATTAGCATTATCTAATAAAAATGTTTCAAATGCAGAAGACTTAATTTTAAATTTTGAATCCATTAATGACACTACTATAAGAATTTCAAGCGTTTTCACTTTCAAAATAAGAGATTTAGATTTACCTGATTTCCCTTTTTTAAATTTTTCTAAAAATATAGGTTTGTACTTTTCTAATATATTTAAATTTCCTGAAATAGGGATTTTTGACGAAGTTTTAGTATTACATAATGAACTTGCTATTGTGAATGCAAATGATTTAAATCCTAATGACAGATATATCATTACACAATTAAAACACAATATTTTGTCACTTAATAAAATGAACTCTTACTCTGTAGGAGATAAACTAAATAAGACAAAGTTTAATATTAAATAAAAAAAAGACTAATTTAAAGAGCAATATTTAAATTAGTCAGCTTCTGAATATAAGAATTAGAAATAAGGTTAATCTTTTCTACCACCAAAAATTTGTAATAAACTAATGAACAAGTTGATAAAATTTAAGTACATAGTTAAAGCACCAAAAATCATGAACTTGCCAATTGCTTGGCTATTGCCAGCAGATTGATAAGAAATTTCAAATGCACCTTCACGAATACGTTGCGAGTCATAAGCTGTTAAGCCAGAGAAAACTAAAATTCCTGCCCAACCAGTAAATGATCTTAATATTGGACTATGCATGAATAAATTTAAAATTCCTGCGCCTAGGATCATAAAAAATCCCATGACCAAAAATGTGCGCATAAATCCTAAATTTTTCTTTGTTACTGCGCCAAATATTGCCAAAGCAGCAAAACCCATGGCAGCAATAAAGAAAATAGAAATAACGTTACCAATAGGATAAACATTCATTAATACTGCAAAGGTGAATCCGGTTACTGCTGCATAAACTAGAAATAATGATTTTAAAGCAGTAGCACTTAATTTATTTGCAGCAAAACTCATAACCATAACAAGTGCAATTTGCAGAAGAAAAATTCCAATTATTGATACTGAACCCATCTTTAGTAAATAATTTAAAGTATTTGTTTGAACTATACCAACACCAACAATAGCGCTCAATAAAACACCAAAAGACATCCAGCCATACACACCAGCAATAACTTTACTAGCATTAGCTTGCGCTACTGAATTTTTTCCAGCATTTTCCATCCAGTTTGAATTGTTGTTTTGAAATCGATTCATATTAAATTCCTTCCTTGTGTGAATAATGTTGACTCAACACATTCCATTATAATCTAATCAATCTTTCTTATTTGACAAGACGGTGTTCATTTCTTCATCTCCCACGCCTCTGTCTAATTTCCTGTCCATTTCAAACTTGGGATCATAACCCTCATTTATTTCATAATCACCATCTCCATAGCGGATATATTGGGGGGCAATTTTTTTAGCATATTCTTTTAAAAGTTCTTTAGCATGTTCCAAATCTTCTACTCTATTTAAAACGTCTCTTAAAGCTTTGCTTTGCGGAAAGCCTTTTGTATACCAAAGCAGATGTTTGCGAGCTAAAATAGCAGAAATTTTTGTCTTGCCATAATGCTCTTCTTGGTAAGAAATATGGCGAAGTAATACGTCATACCATTCAGCAAAAGTAGGTTGATAACGTTTGCCTTCTAATATTTCTTTAAATATCCATGGATTTCCAAGCGCCCCACGACTTATCATGACAGCATCACAACCAGTATCTTTCTGCATTTTTTCAGCAAACTCGTAATCAAAAATATCCCCGTTGCCAACTTTAATAGCTTTATTTGGAGTTTTTACCGCTGCTTGCATGGAAAGTTGAATACCTTGCAAATCACATGGTGTCGAATAGGATTCAGAACGAGTACGACCATGAATCGTAAACATATCAACTTGTTCTGCAAGAACTCGATGAGTAGTATCTTCTACATTTAATTGTTCACGCGTGTAACCTAAGCGAAATTTAGCAGATAAAGGCTTTGTTGTTGCTTCTCTCGCCAATTTTACAGTTTGGGAAATGCGTTCTGGCTCTTTTAAAATAGCACTACCGCAGCCCGCATTCACAACTTTTCTTACGGGGCAACCCATGTTGATATCGATAGTATCAAAACCTTGTTTATCTAGCACAGCAACCGCATGAGCTACTTGCGCAGCGTCTGGACCAGTCACTTGCACTCCAAGAATACTTTCTGAAGAATGGCGAGCCATCATGTCGAAGGTTTTCTTGTTTTTATATGCTATGGCAGTTGCAGATAACATTTCAACATATGTGAGCCCTGCCCCCATTTCTTGTGCAATTCTACGAAAAGGAATATCCGAAACTCCTGCTAAAGGTGCTAAAAATACTCTATTTTTTAATTTTAATGACCCCAATTGAATTGGCTGATTAAAAAAGCTGTTCATTTTACTTTACCTTGTCTTTTATCAATTGCCCGCATGCAGCTTGAATATCTCTCCCTTTAGAGAGTCGCACAGTAGCTACCATACCTGCTTTTTTCAATTCTTGCTGAAAAGCAAAAACCCTGCCTAAATCTGGGCGACGATATGCTGCACCTTCATGCTCATTTAATGGGATGAGATTTATTTTTACCGAGATTCCTTGGAGAAGTGAAACCAATTCACTTGCATGCGCAGAGGTGTCATTTATTCCTCGAAGTAGCGTGTATTGAATCATAAAAGAACGACGCGATCCTTGTTGTGAATGCTTGCGTAAAACTTCAACCACATCTGTAATTGAGTGCCTGGTATTTACTGGCATAATTTTGCTACGCTCAGCATTATATGGCGAATGCAGTGATAATGCTACAGCTACTTTTGTTGAAGTTAAAACTTTATCCAATTGAGGTAAAAGTCCTACAGTACTAATTGTTACCTTATTTGGCGAAAAATTTAACCCTTTATTATCACATAGAATATTAGTACTTTCCACAACGTTATCTAAATTGTCTAAAGGCTCTCCCATTCCCATATAAACAACATTAGTGATTCTTTTATATTTAGCGGTTTCATGAGTTAAATTATCTTGTCTCCAGCGTTCAGCTTCCATGATTTGACCAATAATTTCATCAATTTCCAAGTTACGAGCGAGACCCATTCGACCTGTTTGACAAAAACGACAAGCCTGCGCACAGCCAACTTGGGTTGATATACATTGAGTTAAACGCCCTAATTCAGGAATTAAAACACTTTCAACGAGTCTTCCGTCCCGTTTTAAACGCATGATAAATTTCACCGAACCATCTTGCTTACTAGAATCTAAATCAATTATTTCAATAGGATAGTCAAAAGAATAAGATTCATTTAACCATTTTTTCACCTCTTCACTAAGGCCAAAAAATGGTGCGCGGGAAGAATGTTTGTCTTTATAAATTTCTCGATATATCACTTCAGCCCGAAGTACAGATTTTAATTCACCAAACTGAATGGCAATGCTCTTTGCTAATGCCGTTCGATCTAGGCTAAAAATTGATTTCATTTTAGTTGATCCTATAAAGCTTCACCAAATCGGTGACTCTTTATCAAACAAAGTATAAACAACTGGTCAAGGTATTTTTGCCAAAATTCGACTGCTTATGCTATTTTGCTCAAAGCATCTAATTTTATAGGAGTAGATGAATGCAAATTGAAGGTGAATACAATAAGGATAAAAATGTGGATTTCCCTAATATTATTTCTCCTGAATTAATAAAGAAACTTCAACTTGACCTAAACAGAATAAATATTCATCATGCAAGAATTAAGCAAGCTTTAAATAAACAAATAAAAACAACAATTCCTATCATGGGTGCTTGTACAACTAGCAATGGCGGAATTATCTCTTGGAAGCAAATCACACGGATACTTTCTTCCACTTATCATCCTTCAAGAAGAAAATTTCAAAAAAGCTCGTTAGACTTTTGGAGGGAAAACCATTTAGTAACTTGTGTACCTGCTGCTGGAGCAGCTTCTCGCTTTTTTAGTGACTTGCAAAAATACATAATTATTTTAAATGATCTTATTCCAGAATTAAAAGATATTTTTCATAAATTCACAGCCAATAAAACAAGTTTTGAATTAGCTTTTAATGTAAGAAAAAAAATACATTCTACAATATTAAATATTAAAAATATCCCTGAAATATCTGTTTTATTTGATTCCCTTGAAGAACATATTGCTGAAGAAAGTAAAAAAAACTGCTATCAATTTTACTATTATCTATTAGAACTTTTACAAACAGGAACTATAGAAAGTAATTTCAACGAAAGAAATACTAAAAAAACAGTAAAAAAGAAACAAACTTCTCAACAAATAAACGAGCAAGTTATTAGAACTCCTTGGGAATACAACCAACCATTACTAAAAACAAAAACCGAGGAAAAAAACAAAAAAATTGCAAAATATTCTGCTCAAACAAATCATTGGATGGATAGAATAGTTGTCCCAAATAATGCAATAAATCATCAAAAAGAAGAATTCAAAAATGAATATATTTTATTCAACTCCCATGAGCAAAATATTTTAAAATCTTATAGTATTTGTTCAATATTTGTTTATTTATATGGAACAATACCTAAAGCTTTAGTCCCAACTACTATTGAAGGTGATTCTTTTCTAACTTTAAAAATTGCTGAACAAATTAAGTTGTTTCCTTGTTTAGGAAATGTTTTAGTAGTTCCAACTAATTTAAAAAAAGATTTTGAGCAAGAAATAATAAAAAACTCTAGCTACTTACAAGAAAATATAAATGATATTTTTGCGCTAAAAGATTCTCCGTTTGCTCCAACTTGGTTAAAAAATTCCACAAACCAAAAAGGGGATTGGCTTGTATTAGAGCAAGGAAAATCTTTGTCTACTATTCGATTTAATTTAGATGGTACGCCTTATACAGATGAAGATGGCAATTATGTTCCTATATCAGCTGGGCATGGTGAATTAATCCATTTATTTGATTCCATAGCAGACTCCTTTCCAAATGCAGAATGCTTACATATAAGAAATATAGATAACGTCATAGGGACATCAAAAGATCGTATTGAAGAACTTAATATTCCTGCTGAAGCTTTTAAAATTATTCGTGATTGTATAGAAGTTCTTAGGGCAAAAATTGAAGATCATCTTTTTCATGAACAAATAAATAAACAAGCAATATATAAAATACAAGATCAAGAAGTGTTAAAAGTGCTGAATTATTTATGTTCTTTTATTAATCAAGAGTTAGCCCAAGATGGGCTAAATTTATGCTTTAATTCTGAAAAGCATTTTACTGGGATCCCATTTCAAACAATACATAAAATTGTAGGAAATCTATTTCATTGGCAACCGTTAGCAGAACCTTTAAACAATTATTCAGCATGGGAAAAAACGCTTTCTTGGCTTGAACAACCCATCTCTATTTTTGGCGTAGTTCGCAAAGAAGTTGCTGATATCGGTGGAGGGCCTATTTTTGCTGAATTATCTGATGGAACTAAAATAAAATTATGTATTGAAATGCCCCATGTCGATGAAAAAGAAACGATGGAATATTTTGGCCCCCGTGGAAAAGCTACACATTTTAATCCTGTCCTCGCTTTTTTTGAATTAAGAACGAATAAACGTTCCTTTGAAAAAGAACAAGTATTAGGAAAAAAAGTTAATTATTCAAAACTTTTTGACGACAGATTTTGGCTTTTAACAAAACGGGAATACAAAGGCGTACCTGTGTGCTATCATGAAACAGTATTGCATGAATTAATTGGAAATTCAGCAACATCAAATTTGGTCTTTATAGAAGTTCCAAGAACACTTTTTCGTCCGCATAAATCTTTTTTTGATTCATTAGGAAATGATAGGCGTACTTATGGATTTGATGAAACTTTGGTCTCACTCGAAACAAGAAATTTTTAATATTGAGCAAACTATTCCAGAAAAAGGAA
The DNA here is from genome assembly GCF_029873255.1 of Pigmentibacter sp. JX0631. Taxonomy (NCBI): domain Bacteria; kingdom Pseudomonadati; phylum Bdellovibrionota; class Oligoflexia; order Silvanigrellales; family Silvanigrellaceae; genus Pigmentibacter; species Pigmentibacter sp. JX0631. The sequence goes on from NZ_CP123622.1 coordinate 3,645,100, forward strand.
AAAAATTTTTCTCTGAATTAGGAAAGCAATTAGAAAAAGACATACAGTTTCTTAAAACCCAAAAAGATTTAGAAAAAAATTTGTTTTTCCATCAATTAAAAGTTTCCTGCGGCTCAATTGAATTAGATCCTCAAAATAAAGAATTAATAAAAGACTATATTTTTATTTATATTCCTGGAGATGCTGGATTTCTAATAGAACCAAATCAAACATATGAAAATTTTTATTTATTTCGTGCAACTAAGCTTATCCAACAAGTAGATTTAGGAAAATCAGATGGAAACTATTCACCATTATTCATCTTAAAAAGCGGCGTAGTCGAAGAATTTACTCTATTAGACGATAATTATATCAGAGTCATTGGTAATAATAAAACACTCTCAATTAAGCAAACCAGTGAAATGCTTTTACTTTTAGCAGATTCTATGCAATAATTACTTTAGAAATTTCAATGTATATATTGGAAGTTGTTTATTTAATGCAGGATCTAAAATAATATATTTTCCACCCTTTTTTGAGTTCATTACAAAAGAATAAATATTTTCAGCGTTACTTAGATTTGAGTGTTTCATTTTTAAATCAAGAAGAAAGGACAATCCAATCGGTGTGGCATATGAACTAACAGCATCTGCTCCTATTGGAGGGTTTGTACCAACATTAAATGTTGAAAATTCTACTACACCGTTAGCATAATTAAATGGTCTTTGTTTTTCAACAGCAATATTAATATAAATATCAGTGCACAGCTCTGAATTTTCATTTCCATTTAGTAAATATTTCTTAGATTTATCTGTTACAATTCCATCAACGGGTATGTCCCTACTCAATGAATTTACATAACCAATTCTAATTCTATTTTTGAGAACTTGACAGTCTGAATAAAAATCAGAATTATTTTTATCAACGTAAATACTTGATGATAAATTTGCTTGGACTAAAAGGACATTATTATTTTCAACTAATTTTGCCAAAAACTGATCAAAATATAATTTATTTACAGCTTTTTTAAAACTACTTTTAATTTTAATATTAGGACAAATTTTGCTAAAAATATTAAAATATGCAGAATCAATTCCCTCTGAAAGAGAAATAAAATTAATATTATAGTCAAGAACTTTTTTATTTATAGTATTCGCTTGATAGGTTAATAAATTTTTTAGCATATCTAATTTATACTCATCTTTCAAAGCATTATTGCAAATAATATCATTCCATCTTTTTTGAGTGTCATAGTATAGTAAAAACTGTGCTTGCGGATTATTATTTGCTAAGAAATTAAAAATACTAACTGAATGCCCACGAGAATTATCCTGCAAAAGTATGTTACTTAGATCACGACCAAGTGATGCAGAAAAAAGTTCTTGATTTGGTTTTAGAGCTTCACTAGGTATAAAATAATGTTCTTCAGGGTTTAAAATTTGAGTTAAAATCTTATTTGCAGTAGAATTAATTTCTATGGATCTATAATCTGTTGTAATTTCTCCATTTGCGCCTTCTACTAAATTTTCTAATACACGATTAAAATATCTAGTATATGCGGCTAATGCCATCCCACTATCATCAATAATCAAAATTCTAAAATTATTACTACTCTCAAGCGGAGTAGCTTTTCCTGGAAAAACAATTTCTTTTGAATTACAAAGATCTGTTCCATTGGCACAAGATTTTTGCCAGTCTCTTATTGCAGAATCAATTTGAAGATTTATATTTTCATAATTATTTTCATCATTTACATTAGAGTTTTCAATAGCAGCATTAGCCATTAGAAAGTTTGAAAAAATTAAAATAAAAAAAGTTATTTTTATTTTCTTAATTTTTCTTAGATAGCGAAGTAGCATTTAAACTCCTATGCGTCAGAAAAGTATTTAGCCATTATTGCAGATGTTTTTTCTCTTCCAAATTTTAATTTTAAAGAAAAAAAGACACTTTGATCAAATATATCTTTTAATTCTTTATTATTTAACTTATTTGAAAAACCTATTTTTGTTAAATATTCACCTAAATTACTTTCTAATTCATCGGAATTTTGAATACTAATAAAAGCACTCACTAAATCATAAAGATCAGCTTCTTCGCCTTTATTTATAGTTTGCTTAGTATCATAATTTTTTGTTATTTTACTTATTGTATCTATAATTGGTTCTTGATTTCCTATTATTGCCAATTCTTTTAAAGATTTAATTGCAAAAACTCTAGCATAAGCTTGATTATCTCCTGCAATTTTAATTGCCATTTCTTTATCTAAAAGAATATCTTGAATTACTTTAATAATATTTTTCTGATCCCCACTGTAATAAACAGAAAAAAATTTATCTTTAAACTCCTTTTCAAAAGTTATATAAGTATATTTATCTTTCAATAAATTAATCATTTTTGTAACTTCAACTTTTTCTTTAAGCAATTCATCATTAGAATTTTTTTTCTCTAATTCACTTACATTTTTCTTTTTACTAATATCTAAAACATATTTGTAATTTTTTAAACCATTTTCTTGATTCACTTTCAAATCGTGTTTAAAAGCAATATTGTCTTTTTTATTCAAAAATAAAGATACAAAAAAAATTGTTAAAATAACGAAAATCAGTACATATTTTTTTTTATTTTTCATTTTAAAATCCAAGTAGTTATTGCAGAAAGATAATTTATTCTCTTACTGCAATGGAATTTAGCATACTCTTTAAATTATTTTGCCAAGCCAAATCACCAACAATAAGACCTTCTGCAAATAAAGTATGCTCTATAGGAGTTTTTCCAGAAGTTAATATATTCAACACATCATCGCTTGTAAACTCGTGTTCGATCTTTTGGATAACCACTGGTTTACCATTTGCTTGTACCAATTTATCTGTTAATTGTACTTTTTCCGCTTCTACCATTTTACCACTACTTAATAAAATTGCATGTTTTTTAGTAACAGCAAGCCGTAAATTATTTTCAGTATAAAAAACGATAAGAGGTTCTTTTTCAGGTCCACTAGTTGTTTGAAAAAGTTCGAATGAATTTGTTTTAATTGCAGATAATTTAGTGTCTTGATGCAGGCTTAATACTCTATAATGTTGTTTTTCTGAAATTATTTTTGCAATTTTTTCATAACCCATGTAATTAATATCTTTTCCTACAACAAAAATTCTTGTATTTTTCTCAAAACATCCACATGAACACCATGCTCTTAAAATATTATTACGATCACAAATTGGGTATGAATTATAAGCGACTAAAGAATCAAATTCTTCTTTATTTATACAACCACTTTTAAGTCCATAATCTCTTTCGCCCTGGCAAGTGGGAGCATCAGGAATGTTATCTACACAACGACCATTTCTATCAGTTGGACCGATAATTCTATTTCCAGCAAAAGTGGTATTACTGATAGAAATTATTGATATTATAATACTAGTAAAAAGCAAAACTCGTTTTAGTAACGTATTATACATATAAACTCCTTTTGATTGAAAATGTATCAGTAACTCTATATTTAAATTTTCATTTTGAAAAATTCTTAATATTTTTTAGAAAAATGAATATTTATGGCTTTAAATCAAAACAAAATTACTGAATTATTTTATTAGTAGTCAAAAGAATGACGTTTAATTATTTTTCCTGAGTTTTAACTTTTAATAATTGTACCAAAAAATTTAAATCCATGGATTTTTTAACCCATGATTTAGAAAAAAATAAACTTTATTTTTGAAAAATATTTTATATTTTTTTTAAAATGTAATTCTACTTTTCTTTCACCCTATGCAATAATACTTTCGATTGATCTGCATATCTAACACCTACATAAATAGATACGAGCACGCAAAGCATTCCAAGAAATGTCGTCAAATGAAATGGTTCATTCAAAAATATAATTGCCAATATAGCCGAACTTATTGGGATAACACCTGTCATTAATGCTGCCGTGTTTGAATCGATTTTAGCGATACCCCTATTGTAAAAAGTATAAAATAAAGCACCACTAAATAAACCAATAAAAAAACTTAATAGCCAGATATTTGAATCTATTTGCAAGAAATTTATATCCCTTGCTGAATATAATGCAAAAGGCAAGCAAAACAGACCATTTAATAAATTAATTAACAATCCAGAAACAATTGGACAGACCTTAATTTTTATCATTTTCGCAAATATGGTGAATAATGCTTCAGGAACCATTGCTAAAAAAACAATAAAATTTCCGAGAATCATCTGCTGTGATGTGTGTTCTACAATTTTATCGTTTGCTAATTGCCCTGGTATTCTTGTTAAATTTAAAATCATAATTCCTAAAACAACTAAACAAACACTCAAAACATGAATACGTTTTAAAGGTTGTCTTAAAAATAAATATGAAAAAATAACAATTATAGTTGGAATAGAACTGCCAATAATACCAACTGAAGTCGCAGTAGTTTTATTTAATCCATACATATAAATGAAATTAAAGAAAACTCCTCCAGAAAGAGCCATTAATAAATAGATAAACCAATCATAGCTATTGAATTTATTATCTTCTAAATAAAATTTAAATTTCTTCATTACAATTGCCATAAATAGCAATATTAATACACCAAAAATATATCTTAATTCTAACAACAGCATTAAAGGCGCTTTTTCAATTAAAAATTTATTTAAAATGATATTTACACCAACAAAAGAATTAGCAATACCTATTTCTAAAACACCTATAAGGTAATTATTATTTTTTTTCACTCAATATTTCCACCAATAAATTAGTATAAAAATTTACCAAATTCTTTTGCGGGATTGAAAGTTTTATTTTTTTCTACAAATTCTAAAGCACTTGCTGCTTTCCAATATTCTGGTTTTTGGACTAAAAATTCTTTATAAGCATTTACAGCTTTACAAGCTTCTTGTTCCTTTAAATCAGACAGCATTTCAATAGCTAGATTTAATAAAGGAACTTCTAATTCTGTGTAATCTTGTTTTTCAGTAAATACTTTTTTGAAATCAACTTTTTTCTTTTTCAAAAACTGCCATACTTCTTTTCTTACTTTACTAGTTTTAGCTAATGCCCAAAAAAATGCGACAGGTGCAAAAGTATGTTCAAAAGGTTGAGCATCGATATGTCTTATTTCTAAAAAATCTCTTAACCTTAAATGCGGAAATAAAGTTCCTAAATGGGTTTCCCAACTATTTAAATCTGGATATTTTCCTTTGTAACCATTTTCTAACCATCCTTCAAAAGATAATTCATTAAACAAAGGTTGTTCTAGAATAGGCAAACCATCAATAAAAAATACATTCGCCTTTTTTGCCCACTGTGCATATGCACACTCGGAATTATCTGAAAATGGCATGTCCTTTGGTATTCCTGAACGAGTCGGGTCCATTTTTTCCCAAATTTCTTGTCTTTCAGAATAAAAGTTACTTTTTTTTCCTTTAAAATAGCGAGAATTAGCAAATAGCTTTTGAGTAATAGGCACTAATACTAAAATTAAATTAACTGCATCTTGCCAATTTTCATCACCAAAAATATCTAAATTGGCTTGAACAGTTGCGCTATGCCGCATCATATCAATACCACGCAATTGAGGAGCGGACTCAAAATATCGTGTCATGATTTGATAACGTTCTTTCGGAAGTACAAGAGGATGATCATTTTTAGAAATAGGATTTGTTCCATGGGATAAAAAAACCAATTCACCAGCAGCGGCTTCTTCTATTATTTTAAGACCTTTAGTAACATTTTCAATGACGTCTGTTAATTTTTCAAATGGCGCCGAAGAGTATTCTAACTGTCCCCCAGGTTCAACACTAATATTTCCCCCATGTTTCAGAAAAATGTCTGTTATTAAAGAGGAAGATTCATCATATTTTATTTTAATTGGGGTAGAGATTTCAGCAACTCTTTTCAAAAAAGATTGCACATCTAATTTAGCAGATTCAGTCCCAATCGGAGCTAAGGTTTTTGCATCAAAGGCATGCATTTCCATTTCTAAACCAATTTTTTCCATTCCCTCTCTCGTACCTTTAATTGGTTGAGTCCATACACGGGAACAAATATTTTTATCAACTAAAGATTTTTGAGATAACATTGTTGTAGCTCCAAAAAAACAATAAGGAGCCTCATCTTATTTTTTTTGGATGGCGGGATCAAGTTGCAAAGCGAAATCAGTAACCCCTTCAGAACGAAGAGCATCCATAACAACAACTACAGAATTATAAACAGCTTCTTTATCAGCACTAATCATAGCTACAACTTTTGCTTTATTTTTTGTTGCATCTCTTGCTACAGTTTTTAATTCATCTACAGATGTTGATTTACCATCTAACATGAATTCACCTGACTTGCCTATGGAAATATTAAATGTCTTTTGGTTTTCTAATTGCTCAGCAGTAGTCGCCTTCGGCAACTCTAGCTTCATTCCTTTATTTACAATGAAATGAGCAGTAACCATAAATATAACAAGAAGAACTAAAACAACATCAACAAAAGGAGTTATATTTATATCAACAATAGGATCTTCATCACCTCCACCTGTTTTTCCCGCCATAATTAGTTACCTTTCTTTTTGTTACCACTGTTACCACTGTTACCACTGTTACTTCCCGCTAATCCTAAATGCGTTATAACAATTCTGGATGTAGCATCAGTGTTAGCCATTCTCTTTTTTATTGCTCTATTGAAGAAGTTAAAAGCTACAACAGCAGGAATGGCAACTAATAATCCTAAAGCTGTTGCCACCAAAGCTTCAGAAATAGAAGCCATTATGACTTCTGGACCTGGATTTGCAGAAGTAGATAGCGCATGGAAAGCTTCAATAATTCCAATAATCGTACCAAACAAACCTAAAAAAGGCGTGTTACTTCCTAAAGTCCCAAGAACAACTAATCCTTTTTCTAATCTAGTTTTTGCAGCAATCATAGTTGCATTCATAGACTCTTCAGAGGCTTTTAAATTATTCAATCCTCTTTCTAACCCGACAGCAGCAACATTTGCTTCCAACATTTTTTGTCCTGAACACCATGCAGCTGTTTGCTCTAGAGATTCGTTTGAATTGAGCCTTTGAGTTAAATTTTTAATAAATTCAGGAAAATCACCACGCATTTTATGAAAAAAAAGAATTCTATCAATAATGATAGCTACATTTACAATGCTACACACAATTAAGGTATACATTACCCATTGAGGACCCGTTGCTAGAGAAAATTTTAGGAATTCTTGGGTAAGGTTCATTTTCAAACTCCATTCTGCAAGAAAAATCTTGTTACTTTGTTAAGTAGTAAACTCTAAGTTTTCGTAAATACCATATAACAGTTCTTTAGCTCTTGTTAATGCAGGTCGTGCAAGCGCCTCTTCAACATCTTTCACATATTCTTCTTTCCTTACTCCACATAAAACACTTGTTACACCTGGTAACCAGGCTAAAGTGCTGACCACAAATTGAGACAAGGTAGCATCATCATAGCCAGGAACATCTTCTAATTGCTCCTTGGCTAAACGTTCTAAATCCTGTGCTAACTTTGACCAATTTTGTAAACCAATTTTCATTCCATCATCAAGATGCTGTAACTCTTCAGGTTTTACCTGCGGACGAGTCAATCGAATGAGTCCATCATTGAACATGGCATTGAATGGTCTGTTTATCATTGTACCAATATTATTTTTTAGTGCATAGGAAAGAGTTGATTCGCCAATTTCATCTCTGTCATAAAATACGGGGGAAATTTCTAGCCAGTTAAGGGGAAATTGAACAACTTTAAAATTATGTTTTTCACTAATTGAACAAGCAATTTCATGGACTTTTTTTAATGAAACCGAAGCATATTCCTCAGCGGGAGCTCCTAAATTATTTGAACTAATTCCATAAGCTTTAATTTTCCCTAAAGTAACTAATTTTTCTAAAGCTAAAAAACTTTCTTTTAAACGTTGAAAAAAAAGTTCTTTAGCTTTTTCAACGTCAATTCCTTCTAGCTCAAATTTTTTAAGCATATATTCTGGATTATGTAATAAGTAAACATCAATAGTAGAAACATTCATTCTATTTAAAGAACGCTCGACTTGATCAAAAATAAATTCTGGATGGATACAATGCCAAATTTCATCTCCAAATTTAATCATTTCAGGAAATGGTTGATTTTGTTTCTCTCTGGTTTTTGCTAATTCAAGATTAGAGCCTTGGACGTATCCTACTTTAGAAACAATAACCATATTTTCTCTGGTAATTACTTTTTCTTCGATTAGTTTCCCAAGGGTTTTTCCAATAAGAAGTTCAGCTTGTCCAAAACCATAATTTGAACTCGTATCAATTAAATTCATACCTTTTCTAATGGCTAATTCTAAAGCATCAGCAGAATGCGGAAAACCTAAATGTTTTGCATATCCAATTCTATAACTGCCAAAACCTACCGGCGAAACACTTGGCCCCCCTGAGTATAATATTCTTCTACGAGTTTCAAAGACTCTTCCTAATGATTGATTTGAAGGTTTTGTACTTAATGCTGTTGCAAATCCCTTAAGTGCACTCATAAACATTCCTTAAAATTAAATTTAATTGCCTTGGCTAATTCCTAGCATAGGAGAAACCTTTGATGCTTTCCAAGCTGGATACAACGCTCCGATAAACGATAAGATCAGAGAGGTAAAAAAGGCAAATACTATCAAGGTCACATCTATGTGTACAGGAATTCGTTCTATGTTATAAAACTTTTGAAAATCACCTAAAGAGAGTCCTGAAAAAATCTTTAAAATTCCAAGACCCGTTAAAACTCCTAATGACGATCCTAAAAATCCTAGAATAAGACCGGACATTACAAAAGAAGAAATTACTAACGATTTTTTTGCACCCAAAGCCCTTAATATAGCAATTTGTTTTGCTCGATTCATCACAGTTAAACCTAAAGTAACTACAATATTAAATCCTGCAACAAATGAAATTATTAAAACAATTAATTTTATAGCAGTACCATCTCTTTTTATTTGCTCAAATAGTCCTGCATGTATTTCTTGCCAAGCAATAACATTATAAGGTAAATCAATATTCAATTTATTAGCTACAATAATAGCCTCATCAGGATTTTTTAAATTTATTTCTATACCACTGGCCCAATTATTTAGTCCAAATAATTTTACTCCATCTTGAAAATTCATTAAGACCTGTTTCTTATCAAATTCAGAAAGACCCGAATTCATTATTCCAGTAACATACAATTTGTTATATCGAATTCCTACTTTTTTGTACTCTGAAGTAAAAGACATTAAAGTAACTACAGTGCCTATTTTGGCGTCTAAAGAATCAGCCAACCCTTTCCCCAAAATAACATGTGGAAGTTGATCTCTTAATTTATCATCATTTAAAGTATTTCTATTTTCGTCTATTAAAGGACTTGAAATATTTAATGTAGTTAAAGCATTTTCAGGAAATAAATACTTATTTATATGCACAGCTGAAGCAGAGTTAGTTCCTTCAATTGCTCTTATATAAACAGTTGCTGTTTCTTTTCCATTGCTTAATATAGATTCGTGGTAAACAAAGCTACTCATTTTTTCAACTTTAGCTGGAATAAACTCTTCTAATTCTTTTATTAATTTTGTTGGATTTGTTAACCCAGCAGGAGAATAGATTGTTACGTTTGGATTCACAGAAGAGATAATATTTTTTAATTCATTTTGAAAACTATTTAAAACTGTAATAACGACTAAAAAAGCTGACAAACCAAAACAAATTCCAACTATTGAAACTAAAGAAGTAAAACTTAATTTTTTGGAGTTTTTTTTGCATAAAAAATTAAGAGATAATCTAACTAAAAGATTCACTGTACTTTACCTCATTTCGAAATAATTTAAGACAAGATAGAAGTATCGGTTCTCGTCTCTGACAAAAGCTTTATCATAACCAGAAAAATCTCAAAGCAATTCTGCAAATTAAACTTTTTT